>DASPWU010000112.1:0-2523 GCA_035637675.1 Candidatus Limnocylindria bacterium
GCATCCCCAACGTGTACCAGCTGTGGTCCACCCTGAAGAACAACGCCACGGCGCGGTTCGTCTGGTCGATCTTCGGCATCTGCCAGTCGATGCTGGCCAACCCGCTCTCGACATCCAAGCGGGACGTCCGCCGGCGGGAGCTCGTTCTCCAGCGCGAGATCAAGTTCAACTCCGTGCTCGAGCAGGTGTGCGGCCATTACCCGCAATGCCGCTTCGACGGCAACGCGACCTTCAACTACGCTTTCACGGCAGCCGACGTGTCGACGGGCGACTACTTCCACCCGTCGCTCACCGGCCAGCGCAACCTTGCCGCCGGCACCTGGGCCGTCGGCTTCTTCGGCCCGTAGCGGAGCGGTCCTGATCGATATCCGGCCGGATGACGAGGAGGACCGCCGGCGCGACGCCTTCGAGCGCCTGGTGGCCGATGCCCTGGCGACGATTCCGAGCCCGTTCGCCGAACAGCTGGCAACTGTCGCCATCCTCATCGAGGATGAGCCGCTGCCCGGCCAGGAGCAGGCGGGCACCCGGCTGTTCGGCCGCTACGAGGGCGTGCCGAGGACCGCCTGGGGCGCCGATGGTGCGCCGCTGCCGAGCCGGATCACGATCTTCCGGCGGGCCCACGAGGAGGCCCACCCGGACGAATTGGGGCGCTCCGAGCGCGTCCGGTCGACCGTCCTCCACGAGCTGGCCCACCATCTTGGCATCGACGAGGCGCGCATCCGGTCGATCGAATCGGACCGACGTCAGCCGAGCCGCTGATCGGGCCTGCTCGGTCGCAGTGCAACCGACCAGTCCTGGTGGCTTTGCATCGGGAGGTTGTGAAGCAATTCCGTGGTGATGCGCGGGCGGGAGACCACTCGGTGTTCTTGCGACGAGTCGGCGGTTGGCTTGGCAGGCCGATGGGAATGGCCGAGCCTGATGGTGGGATCAGGACCACTTGCGCCGGGTGTCGTTTGCGTCAGGTTGCCCGGACGGCAGCTCGGAGGCTGATGGCCCGCATCAGGTTGTGGGCCAGCGCGAACCACAGGAGCACCGCTCGGACCTTGGCCCGACCCCGGACTCGGAACGCCTGCAAGCCTCGGTTGCGAGCGATGGCGTTGACGCATTCGGCGGTGGCGGCCCGTTGGCGGTAGATCTCCCGGGCGCCGCCGGTGCCCATTCGGACCCGCCAGTCGGCGACCGCCGGCGAGTCGCCCCGACGTGGCCGATGGGGGTCGCGAGCCCGGTCACGGGGTCGCCCAACGGGCAGGTAGACGATCGTCCCGCAGTCGGGTCCCGCCAGTCGGGTGAGATCGGCAAGGTTGCGATAGCCGCCGTCGACGAGGTGCTCGGCCGGGGCTCGGCCATAGCGGCCCTTGAGCTGGTCGACCATCGGGCCGAGCTGGCGCTGGTCGGTTTCGGTCGCGATGTCGAGTCCGACCACGATCTGGCTCGCGGTATCGGTCGCGAACTGGGCGTTGTACGCCGGCCGATGACCGCCGCCCGGCATCTTCATGAAGCTCGCGTCGGGATCGGTGGTCGACGCCTCGGGCGGCACGTCGCGCCGCCCGCGGTACGTCGGACGGGCCTTGCGCGCCTCGAGCTCGGGCAGACGCGCGAGGGCCCGGCGAGCCCGCTCGGCTCGCTCTCTGGCGGCCCGCTCTCGCGCGGCGGCCACTCGCCGCGACGTCGCCGCCGGGTCGTCGTCGAGCTCGGCCCGCAGCATGGCCACCTGACCCTCCGCCTCGGTCAGTGCCCGGCGCAGGGCGTCCCGCCGCCGAAACGACTTGCCGCCCGCGCCCGCCCTGACCCGGACGCCGTCCTGGGCGACCCGGTCAAGCGTGACGAGGCCCTCGACCACCAGCGCCGCCACGCTCTCGGTCAGGAGCCGGTCGAACAGCGCGCCGTGCTCGACTCGAAAGTCGGCCAGGGTGTGGTAGTTGACCCCGACCCCGCCGCACAGCCAGCGGTAGGCATCGTGCTCGGCGCACAGCCGATCGAGCGCGCGGGCCGAGCCGACACCCTCGATCGTCGCGTACAGCCACAGGGCAGTCAGGATGGCCGGATCGATGGGTGGCCGGCCCGGCTCGCCCTCGGTCGCCCGGATCCGTTCGTACAAGGGTTCGAGATCGAGGCCCTCGACGAACGCCCACACCAAGCGGGCTCGATGGTCGGCCGGCAGGAGCCCCTCGAGATCGACCGAGCGGAGTTCGATCTGAGCTCGGTTCGGACGCTGGACCCGCGGTCGGCCACGGCCCCCATGCTCACTCCGCTGGATGTCAGAGGCCGGAAGATCGAACAACTCGTCCATGACCGGAATCGTAGCTGCGATGATCGACCGAGGGAATCCCCCGGAAAGATTCACAACCTCCGGACGCAAGGATTCGGCCGTCTTGGGCCTCGACATGTGCGTTGAGGCCCGTTGTTGCCACATCGTGCAACCGCGCTGGTTTGAGCGTCGATGGATATCGCGTATTCCGAGCATCGTTATGGCGCGGCTGGACGGACCGCTGACCTCTCGCGTATTCCGAGCATCGTTGCGGC
>DASPWU010000113.1:0-13534 GCA_035637675.1 Candidatus Limnocylindria bacterium
CGACCGGGCAACCCTACCAGACCCCTGCAAGCCTGCGCAAACGGCGGCCAGGCCCTACTGATCCAGGCTCTTGGTCAGCCCCGCCAGGAATTGGGTGTTGTCCTCGGTCTTGCTGAGCCGGTTGAGCAGCAGCTCGATCCCCTCATTGGTGCCCACGGCCGACAGCATCCGGCGCATCGTCCAGACCATCTTGAGCGTCCCGTCCTCGAGGAGCAGCTCCTCGCGGCGGGTACCCGAGCGCTGGACGTCGATCGCCGGGAAGATGCGCTTCTCGGCAAGCTTCCGGTCCAGGATGAGCTCGCTGTTGCCGGTTCCCTTGAACTCCTCATAGATGACGTCGTCCATGCGGGAGCCGGTGTCGATGAGGCAGGTTCCGATGATCGTCAGCGAGCCGCCCTCCTCGATGTTGCGGGCGGCACCGAAGAATCGCTTCGGCGGATAGAGCGCGATCGGGTCGATCCCACCGGACAGGGTCCGGCCGGACGGCGGAAGGGCCAGGTTGTATGCCCGTGCCAGCCGGGTGATGGAGTCGAGCAGGATGACGACGTCGCGGCCGGTCTCGACCTGCCGCTTGGCGATCTCGAGGGCCATCTCGGCGACGTGGGTGTGGTTCTCGGTCGGCTCGTCGAAGGTGGAGCTGATCACCTCGCCCTTGACCGAGCGGCGCATGTCGGTGACCTCCTCGGGGCGCTCGCCGATGAGCGCGACCATGAGGAGGACCTCCGGATAGTTGGTCGACACGCCGTTGGCGATGTGCTTGAGGAGGAACGTCTTGCCGGCCTTGGGCGGGCTGACGATGAGGGCGCGCTGGCCCTTGCCGAGCGGGTTGACCAGGTTGATCAGCCGCTGACTCAGGTTCTTGGGGTCGGTCTCGAGGTTGATCAGCTCGTCGGGATGAACGGGCGTGAGATCGGCAAAGTGATCGCGATGGCGAGCGGTGTCGATGTCGACGCCGTTGACCGAGTCGACCCGGAGCAGGCCCCAGTACTTCTCGGCTTCCCGTGGGGCGCGGACCGCGCCCGAGACGCGGTCGCCGATCCGCAGGCCGAACCGGCGAACCTGGCTCGAGCTGACATACACGTCATCCGGGCTGGGCAGCAGGCCATGGCGGCGCATGAAGCCGAAGCCCTCGTCGACGATGTCCAGGATGCCGCTCGCGTAATCGAGTCCGGCGCGCTCGGTCTGGCGCTGGAGGATGCGATCCGACAGGTCGTCGCGGCGCTCCTGAGTACCCGTCTCGAGCTGGAGCTCGCGGGCAACCTCGCGCAGCTCCGGCACGCTCATCTCGCGGAGCTCGCTGATGTCGAGGTCGTTGCGCTCGCGCGCGGCCTCTATTTCCTGCTGCTCGTCGTATTCGGTGACGGGGGCATGAATCGACCCTTGTGGTCGACGGCGACCGCGCCGGCGGGAGCGGTCACGCTGATCGGGAGAAAGTTGCGGCATGGAGGGGCTCACGGTGTGGGGAGGGCATTCGCCTTTCGCCGGTTGGCTCGCGCGGCATCGCGCCGCAGCTGAGCGCCGGGAGGGGATGGATCAAGTCTAGAGTGTCGAACGGCTGTTCGTCAACGGGTAGGTCGCAGACAGCTGTTTGCTGCCAGCCTGGCGGGTGGACGTTCTATCCCGGGATTGCTTCATGCACCAGTTGCGTGACGTTCGTGCACAGCGGCCCGCCGGGTCATCGGATTCCCGAAACAACCCTGCACGTTCGTGCCGAGCGCGATGCCTCAGCCGCAACGCGCCCGATGGGCGCGCGAGGCTCAGTTTCCCGGCGCTCGGTGGCCAGTTAGTCGCCAGGTGAGTGCTATCTGGCCGTATCGCAGAATCCGCGGCCAGGCATTCGTTGCGGGACTCTTAGGCCTCGTAGAGCAGGCCGCCTGGCCAGGCCCCGGCCTTCTCCGTGCTCATCCGTGCGTGGCCGGGTGTCGACCGGAGCGCGGAAGCCTCGAAACAGACGGCCTAGACTGGCCACGGGCGGCCGACCAGTCGCATGGTGGATTTCTGTGCCGCCATCGATAGTGAGTGGGTCACCCTGGATCGATCGACATCCGAATTGCCTCGGCCAGCTTCCCGAGCTCTTCCTGGGTGCGATGAAACGAGTGCTGCGCTGCCACATGGACGCCGCGGTACGGGTCATCCGGATACCTGGGGAATAGATGCATGTGAACGTGCGGGATGGTGTTTCCATAGATCGCATAGTTCATCTTGACGGCACCGGTCGCGGAGCTCGTCGCCCGCGCCGCTCGCATGACGTCATCCCAGAAAGCCGCTCGCGCTCCTGTTCGGGTAGCTCGAATGGCTCAACCGCATGCGTCTTGGACACGATGCACACGAACCGGGAAGGGCTGCCACAGCCTGCCCGGTTGCCCACGAAGCGCGCATTTCCACGAGCACGTCCAGAGGCCGGCCGTTGGTGCAGATCGGGCAATCCTCGGGCCTGACCAGGCGAGCCCAGGCAGCCGAATCGCGCCAGTTCTCGACGACTCCCAAGGGCGACCGCGCGAAATTGGCCTGCCAGAGGCGTCAGTCGCCCTTCTTCTCGGCGAGCGCGGTGCGGGCCTTCTCCCAGTCGGTGCGGAACTGGACGATGCCCTTGTCCGTGAGCGGATGGTGGACCATCTGCTGGAGGACCTTGAACGGCAGCGTCGCGACGTGTGCGCCCGCCAGCGCGGCCTGGGTCACGTGTTGGGGATGGCGGATCGAGGCGGCCAGGACTTCCGAATCGATGTCGTGGATCGCGAACATCTCCGCCAGCTCGCGGATGACGATCATGCCGTCCTGGTTGATGTCGTCCAGCCGGCCGACGAACGGGCTGATGAGGCTGGCCCCGGCCTTGGCGGCGAGAAGACCCTGGTTGGAGCTGAAGACGAGCGTGCAGTTCGTCTTGATGCCCTCTTCCGCGAAGCGCGAGATGGCCTCCAGGCCCTCCTCGCTCATCGGGACCTTGACCACGATGTTGGGCGCGATCTTGGCAAAAGCACGGCCCTCGCGGAGCATACCCTCGACCTCATCCGCCACGACTTCGGCGGAGACGGGGCCCGGGGTGATCTTGCATACCTCGGCCAGGATGGACTCGTACGAGGCGCCGCCGACCTTGGCGTACAGCGTCGGGTTGGTGGTGACACCGTCCAGAACGCCCCAGCGCGCGGCTGTCCGGATCTCATCGATATCGGCGGTGTCGAGGAAGAGCTTCATGGGAGTCCTCCGAGTGGTTCGCTGCGGCGGCGATTCGACGCCGGCCGCCGACATGATGGCGTCCGGGCAGCGGGGCTCGATCGTGTTCTGATCGAGCCCATGGTACGCCGACCCGGCCAACGAGGCCGGAGGGCTCAGCCCGGCGGGCTCAGCCGGCCGGGCTCGCCGCGGGCGAGCTTGCCGGGGCTCGTCGAGCTCCCTCGCGAACGCACCGCACGAGCATCGCGGTGTAGCTCCCGTCGGCGTTCTTGAGGCCGAAGACCATCGCCCGGTCGCCCGTCGACAGGTCGGTCGGCTTGATGTCCTTGCCCTTCTCGCGGACCCGGGTGCTCACGGTGATGGCGAACGACGCCCGGCTGCCGTCGGCGAGCGTGATCGTCAGCGAAGCTGCCGAGAGGCTGGTGATCGCGCCGCGGACGTACAGGAGGGTCCTGGTGCCGGCAGCGGTCGACACCGTGATCTCGGCGCGTTCGGTCCGTCCGACGAGCATGCGCAGCAGGCCGATCGGCCGGCCGGCCGCCCTCGGGGCTGCGGCGCCACCGTTGGCGTCGCCATCCGCCAGGGCCAGGTCTGCGGCGGTCAGCATCGCGTCGTCGAACGTGCCGGAGAGCGAGGCGGGGCCGGCGACGGCCGCCGCGGCCGGCGCGGCCGGCGAGACCACCGGCGCGCCGACTGCGGCAAGGGCGGCGACTGCGACGCTGCTACCGAGAAGGAAGAGGCCGGCCGCTCCGAGCATCCGGGACGTTCGTGCAGATTGGTTGTGGCTCATCGTTCGTGTCTCCCGGACGCGAGCTGACCGGCATGTCTGGGCGCTGATCGGCCGGGCGATCGCCCGGCCGGCGCCGCCACGGCCCGCGTCCTGTTCGATCACGATGGGCCGAGGGCTCCCGCCGTGCATCCTTTCCGCAACCGGGGAATGTAAGGCGCGGGCAAGACGGGCCGACGATCGGCCAGAGCCACCGAGCGACGGTCAGACGGGCGCGGAAGCCGACGAGGTGCGCGAAGGAGCGGGCGCCTCGGCGGGCGAAGGGACCTCGGCCGGCGAGGTGGCCTCGGCCGGCGAGGTGGCCTCGGCCTCAGAGCTCACCTGGCTCACCGCCGTCAGGTGCGGCTCGCGGCCATCCTGAACGGCGATGGCGCTGGCCACGAAGCCGTCGAACAGCGGATGGGGCCGCTCCGGCCGACTCTTGAACTCGGGATGGAACTGGCTCGCGACGAACCACGGGTGATCGCGCAGCTCCACGATCTCCACCAATCGCCCGTCCGGCGACTGGCCCGACAGGGCCATGCCCGCGCCCTCCAGGATCTGGCGATACCGGTTGTTCACCTCGAACCGGTGGCGGTGGCGCTCGTAGATGATCTCCTGGCCGTACACCGCGGCCGCCCGCGAGCCGGGCGTCAGGCGAGCCGGATAGAGGCCCAGTCGCATTGTGCCGCCCTTGTCCTCGAGCTCGCGCTGGTCCGGCATGAAGTCGATGACCGGGTGCTGGGTGAACATGTCGAACTCGGTCGAGTTGGCATCCGGAGTCCCGATGATCTGCCGGGCGAACTCGATGACGGCGCACTGGAGACCCAGGCACAGGCCCAGGTACGGGATGCGCCGGTCGCGTGCCCAGCGCGCGGCCAGGACCTTGCCCTCGATGCCGCGATGGCCGAAGCCGCCCGGCACGAGCACGCCGGCGGCGCCGGCCAGGTGCTCGTCGACGTTGTCTGCGGTGAGGACCTCCGAGTCGACCCAGCGGACCCGCGCGTCGACGCCGTTGGCCCAGGCGGCGTGCTTGAGCGCTTCGGTGACGGACAGGTACGCGTCGGGCAGCTCGATGTACTTGCCGACGAGGGCGATCTCCAGGCTGGGCTTGGGAGCCTTGATCCTGTCCACCAGCGCCCGCCATGAGGCCAGGTCCGGCTCGGCTTCCGGATCGCCCAGCGCGAGCTCGCGGACGATCAGCCGGCCCAGGCCCGCCTCCTCGAACTGGAGCGGGACCTCGTAGATCGTGGCCGCGGTCTCGGCCGGAATCACGGCGTCCGTCGCGACGTCCGTGAACAGGGCGATCTTGTCCCGGATCTCGGCAGAGACCGGGTGGTCCGAACGGAGAACGATGACGTCCGGCTGGATGCCGATGCCCCGCAGCTCCTTGACCGAGTGCTGCGTGGGCTTGGTCTTGAGCTCGCCGGTGGCGGCAAGTGCCGGCAGGAGCGTGACGTGGACGTACAGGACGTTGGCCCGCCCGACATCCTTGCGCATCTGGCGGATGGCCTCGAGGAACGGCAGGCTCTCGATGTCGCCGACCGTCCCGCCGACCTCCACGATCACCACGTCCGGATCGCCATCGCGTCCGACGCGGGAGATCCGCTCCTTGATCTCGTTGGTGATGTGCGGGATGACCTGCACCGTGCCGCCCAGGTAGTCGCCGCGGCGCTCCTTGGCGATCACCGCCTGGTAGATCCGGCCGGTCGTCACGTTGGATAGCTGGGTCAGGTTCTCGTCGATGAACCGCTCGTAGTGACCGAGGTCCAGGTCCGTTTCGGCTCCGTCGTCCGTGACGAAGACCTCGCCATGCTGGTACGGCGACAACGTCCCCGGGTCGACGTTGATGTAGGGGTCGAGCTTGAGGATGGATACCCGCAGGTCACGCGCCTTGAGGATGCGACCGATGCTGGCGGCGGTGATGCCTTTCCCCAGTGAGGAGGTCACGCCTCCGGTCACAAAGACATACTTCGCCATGGGTCTGTTCCTCCGGGGGTTTTTCTGATGCTATCGGAAAGACCCCGGCGAGGCAAGACGACTGACGGAGGTCGTCTGTCAGTTTGGCCGCGCGGGCCTCTGAACCGAGCCACTCGCCAGGCTCAAGCGCAGGCCCGCGGCCAGTGCGATCAGACCGCCGCCTCCGGTAAGAAAGGCCGCGAAGGCAGGCGGCCCCCAGAGGTGCATCGACTCGTCTGCGAAGACGTACACGTCCACGACGAATAGCGTCACCGCCACGAGGCCCAGGCATGCGAGCAGCGTGGCCAGTGTGCCGAATGGCGAGATCCCGCCGCGTCGAATGGCGTCTATGCCGATAACTGTCAGCAGAATCCCTGCGATGGCAGTCACGACGCCGTATCCGACGTCGAGCCCGGACATTTCAGAGAAGGACTGCAGAGGGCCATAACAATCAGTCGTGGAGCACTCGACCCAATCACCGAGGGAGCCGAGCAGCATCACCAGACCGGCAGCGGCGAGCGCCAGCCCCGCCCAGCGCCGGCCGGTCGTGTGCAGCGGCCCCGGCGCCGCGCGGTTGTCGGCCTTCATCAGACTGCGAGTCCAGTCAGTCGAGCCGGTATGGAGGTCACATGGAGTTCAGCGACGCCGTGATGAAGCGGCGTGCGGTGCGGCGCTTCCAGGAGGGCGGCGTGCCGCGCGAGACGATCGAGCGGATTGCCCGGCTCGCGCAGCGGACGCCGTCGGCCGGGTTCAGCCAGGGCCAGCGGCTCATCGTGGTGATGGATCCGGAGATTCGGCGCGAGGTCGGACGGATCTGCGGCGACGAGGACTACCACGAGGCGGGCTTCGGCCCCTGGATCGGCGAATGCGCGGCCCAGTTCGTGCCGTGCGTGTCGGAGGAGATCTACCACCGCCGCTACCGCGAGGCCGACAAGATCCGGGAGGACGGCAGCGAGATCGACTGGCCGATCCCCTACTGGTGGGTGGACGTCGGGGCGACGATGATGACGATCATGCTGGCGGCCGTGAACGAAGGACTCGGCTGTGGCTTCGCCGGCACCGACGACGTGGCCGCTTTTCGTGCGGCGCTCGGGCTCCCGGACGAGTTCACCCCCATCGGGGCGATGCCCGTGGGCATCCCGCGCCCGGACAAGCGGTCGCCGTCGCTCAAGCGCGGCTGGTTGCCATACGAGGAGTTCGCTCGCTGGGATCGTTGGGCCTAGCCGAGCCAGTCAGATACGAGCGGCCCTCGTGGCTCCAGTGGCCCACGAGGCAATTCGCTGCCAGATACGAGTCAGCTGCGTCAGACAGCGCGACACCGGAGCGATCCTATGCCAGATACGAGCTGGGTTCGTCATTGGCACGACTCCCGTGCCATGCACGACCAGGGTTCGTACTTGACTCGATCGCCCGGGCCACAACGGCCGTTGTTGAGCCGACCCGTGCATGGCCGACGCCGCGAGCGGCGAGCGGCAAGTGGCAAGACCGCTGCCGCCACGCGCTCCGTTCGTATCTGACAGGAAATTGCGCAGGATTGGCTCACGCGCCCGGCGTCCAGGCCTCCGGCGGAGGATCGATCGCCCCATCGCCCCAGACTTCCGGCCCGCAGAAGAGCGGTTTCGCGGTGGGACCGGGAATCGACCGCGTCCGATCTCCAGCGCCCCACGCTTCGAGGCTGAGCGCCAGCCACTGCTCGATCTCGGCGAATTCCGTCCACCGATGGAACGGCCAACCGGCGGCGATGCAGATCGGCACGAGGGCGCGCTTGGCGAAGATCACATCGGCGTAGCCCGCGGCGTAGCGGTCGGACTCGCCGTCGCCGATGAAGACCACGGCTCGGCCGGCTCGCTGCTGCGCCAGCACGCGCTCGCGCTTGCACGTGCCGCACACGAGGCAGCGCGGGTGGCCGTTGGGAAAGGTGATGCGGGCACCGCCATCCCTGAAGGTCGTCGTGGCCGTGATGACCGGTAGCTCGGGAACGCCCAACCGCTCGAGGGCGGGCCGGATGAAGAAGCCCAGGCCATCGCTCACGACCTCGACGGGGATCCCGGCGGCCCTCGCGCGGCGGACGAACGGCGCGAAGCCCGGATCGTGTGGCTGCGCGGCGGCTGTGGCCCTGATCGCGGCTCCTTCGTCGTGGACCCGGATGAGCGCCATCTCGGCTTCCATCAGGCGGCGGCTGCCGATCCGGCCAGCGTCATATGCCGCGGCCAGCTCCTCCCACGCGCCGGGCACGTGCTCGGCCAGAATCGTGTCGGAGACGTCGGTCAGCGCGATCGTCCCGTCGTAGTCGATGAGGATCGCGACCGGAGGCTGGCCGGGACGAATCGGCTCGACCGGCGGCGCCGCAAGGTGCGCCAATGGGACACTGGCGCCGGCCGCTGGGTCACCGGTGGTAGCGTCGCCGGCCGCTGAGCCGCCAGCCGTGGGGTCGCCGGCCGCTGAGTCGCCGGCCGCTGGGTCGCCCGGGCGGCGAGGACTCAGACGCCTTCCTGATCGAGCTCGAGCGCCTCCTCGTCGGACTCCTCGGTCAGCTTGAGCCAGACGAAGAGGCCGGCCAGGATGAGGAGCGGGATGACGATCAGTGCGCCGAGGGTGACGCCGAGTGCGATGGCGACCGTCTTGAGTGCCTTCATGTGGTTTGTCCTCCTGTGCCGCTCAGGTTGCCGTCGTCTGTCCGGCGCCCGGGGCACCGGTGGTGGCGGTCGGCGGAACCCGCAGCGTCGGGGCGCGCTCGACCATCTCCTGGATGTCCTCCCGAGTGAACTCGGCGAGGACGTGATGGCTGCCCTTCTGGTCCGCCATCAGCAGCCGGACGACGAATGCTCCGGCCTGCTCGAAGAAGAACACGTCCCGAGGCTTCTGCTCGTCCATGTACCGGCCGAGGACCCGGAACGCCGTCTCATAGTAGCCCGATTGCTCCCAATCGGCCGGCGGTGGGGCGATGTCCCTGCCCTCGGCGCGGCGCCGCGCGATCCCCTCATCCATGAACCGGGCGATGTCGTCGTCGAGAAAGGTGAGCGTTTCCTTGGCCACGACGCCCATCGCCTCCGACCACCCGCTCTCGCCGCTCGCCGTGCTCACCAGCCCCTGCACGATGAACCCGTCGGGTGCCTCCACGAGAAGCACCTCGCGCATCCCGCGCTGATCGAGGAACGCCCCGATCGAGCGGAAGACCTCCTCGAAGTCCTGGCGCGGGCTCCCCTCGTAGATCCGCATCTGGCTACCCCTGCTCGTCGATCCTGTCGCCGCGCATGGGCGGCCAGCCTAGGAGCCGGTCGTCTGGTCGAGGAGACCTCGATCCCTGGCGCGATGGTCGCTCAGGCGAAACCCGACGATTGCGCCGAGTGTAACGAGGGCCCCCGTGGCCAGCAAGGCAAGAAGGATCTCGGGTGAGCTGGGAGTGGCCCTGCCGGTGAGCTCGGTGAACAGCGAGCCCGGTCCGCCGATCGCACCGACGCCGACCTCGGGCATGATCGCCCGGCGGACCCCCTCGATCCACCAGCTGAGCGGCGAGAGGTAGCCGATGACCTGGACGGCAGCCGGCAGGACGGCGAGCGGAAAGACCGCGCCGCTGACGAGGAACAGGGCGCCGGCGGCCGCCTCCGGGTAGGACCACGACTCCTGGCGGGTCTGGAGGCAGATCGCAGCCAGCAACATCCCGACGGCCACGATCGTCACCAGCCCGGCGACCATGACCGCGACGAGCATCGGCCAGTCGATGTGCCCGACGTCGATCGGGACGCCCAGGGCGACGACCCCGACGACGAGGGTGATGAGCGCCCCCATTGCTCCGACGGCGACGCGGGCCACGCCGCGCCCGAGCAGCACGACCAGGAAGCTGCTCGGACTGACATACACGTACTTCAGCATCCGGTACCGCTCGCGATCGTCAAGGACCGACCAGGCGAGGCCGGCGATTCCACTCAGAACGAACGACCAGAGCGCGGTGCCGACGACCACGAAGCTCCGCAGCTCGCGAGTGGAGCCGCCGCCGATCACGTCGATCATGACGACGAAGATCAGGGCCGACGAGATCGGCTTGGCCACCGAGTAGATGAAGAACAGGACTGGATCCGTCCAGTTCGCTTCCATCTGCCAGCCGAGACGGGTCGCGGTCGAAAATGCGCGCATGAGGTCCGCCACGCCGCGACCGCGCGTCCGCGCCGGATCGAAGCCGCCCCAGGCTGGCGTACCGAACGTGGGCTCATCCAGGGCAGGCGATCGCGTCGTCATTGCCATCGCGTCGTCATTGCCAGCGCACCGACAGGCGGCCCTCGCGGCGAGCCAATCGCTCGAGGGTGCGCAGCATCCAGCGGGCAAGGAGCATTGAGATCACGGTCATGGCCACGAGGATCAGCGCCTCGATGGCCGGTGGCGGCGTGCCCTTCGGGTAGGCGGATCCGGCAAAGGCGAGCTGGCGCATCGCGTCGAGCCCGACAGCCAGCGGCAGGAGCGCGATCGCGAGCGCGCCGATGAAGCCCAGCCGACCGACCGGGAAGTTGAGCCCGGACACGAAGTAGATCGGTTCCTGGAGGAGCTGCGTGAATTGGAACGCCTCGCGGCCCCACATGAGAAACAGGCTCGCCAGCGCCATGCCCAGGCCGTACAGCGCGGCCAGCGTCAGCCCGAACACGAGCGCCAGGAGCAGCCATTGGTCGACCGCGAATGACACGCCGTAGATCTCCGTGGCGATCACGAGCACGACGAAGGCGCGGCTCGAGCTCAGGATCAGGCCGCCGATCGCCATCCCGATCAGGACGGACATGATGTTCATGGGCGCGGCGAAGTAGAGCTCGAGGTTGCCCTGGCTCTTCTCCCACCACAGCTGGCTCGCCATCATCCAGATGACGTTGAGCCAGAACGCGGTCATCGCTCCGCCCAGGACCACGAAGCCGACGTACTCGGGCGGTGCGCGCAGCGCCCGATAGACGAACACGAACGTCGACGTGGCCAGGAACGGCAGGAGGATCTCGAAGAACAGCCATGACCGCTCGCGGACCATGCCCCGGACACGCGGGTACGCCCGACCGACGATCGTCCGGAGGTCGGTGGCCAGGACCTGGCGTCGGGACCAGGTCGCCGACGCCGCCGGAGAGTCAGCGGGACCGACGGCGACCCGGCGCGTCCAGGCCGCCATCAGACCAGCTCCTCCTCTTCGGCGTGCTCGCCGTGCGGTCGAGCCGCGGGCCGCTCCGCCGAGCGTTGGTCTGCTTGTGGCGTGTCGGAACGGCCGGCCGAGTCGCCGTTGGGCGATTCGTCGGTGCCCACCGCCTGGTCGGCGTCATCGAAGCCGCGGCCCACCAGCTCGACGAACACGTCCTCCAGGCTCGGCTCCGACTTTCGCAGTGCCCGGATGCTGGCGCCGACGCCACTGAGGGCGCTGACGACCCCGCCGAGCGCCGCGTCGTTCTCCAGGACGAGATTGACGACCACCGTCTGCCGCTCGTGACCGTTGGACTCGCCGGCGGCCGCCGTGGACGCGCTCACGACGCCCGGCAGCCGGGCCAGCGAACGGCTGCCGTCCTCCAGCCGATCCAGTTCGAGCCGGAAGATCGATTCGCGCTGGACGCGGCGGCGCAGCTCGGCCGGCGTGCCGATCGCCAGGATCCGGCCATGATCCACGATCGCGATGCGCTCGCACAGCTCATCGGCCTCGGCCATGTAATGGGTCGTCAGGAGGATCGTTCGGCCAGGCACGGCGGCCTTCCACTCGACGAGGAGCTCCCGCACGGACCGAGCGGCCGAGACGTCGAGACCGAGGGTGGGCTCGTCGAGGAAGAAGATCCACGGATCGTTGAGCAGGCCGCGGGCGAAGTTCATCTTCTGGCGCTCCCCGGTCGAGAGCGTGGACACGCGCTGCCGGCGCTGCTCGCCGAGGCCGATCGCGTCGATGAGCTCATCCACCCGCCGCCAGCCCTCCCGGGTTCCCAGGCCGTAGAACTGGCTGAACATCCAGAGCTGCTCGCGGACGGTGAGGATGCCGTAGCCCGACTGCTCGCCACCGGCGACCATGTTCATGATCCGACGGAGCTCCTTCGTCTGGGTCATGACGTCGAAGCCGAAGACGCGAGCCGTCCCCTCGGACGGCAGGAGCAGCGTGGTCAGGATCTTGATGAGCGTCGTCTTGCCGGCGCCGTTGGGTCCGAGCAGGCCGAACAGCTCGCCCGGCTCGACCTGGAGGTCGATGCCGTCGAGCGCGACGACGGGATTGGGCTTGGCCTTGTAGATCCGCCGGACTCCCCGCACATCGATGGCGAGCGGTTCGACGGGCGTCGCGGCGGACATGGCTCGGCCTCGAGGGAGATGGAGGAAGCGTTCGTCTGGGGCCGTCGAGTATAGCCGTCCGTGGCCCGTCGATGAAGAGGGTCATCTAACACGTGGGCGAGCGTTATCTCACTCGAACGGCATGATCATTCGACACAAGGACCCGCGAAACGTGGTGGATAACCGAAGGGACCTACCTGCTGCGAGAATGAACACCTGCTGACCGTTGAGGCCAAGAAATGGGCGAGTCGCTATCTCTCACGCTAAGCGCGCGGCTGAAGCAGGCCCTCGTGCGGCAGCAAGCCGAGTTCGATTCCGATTGCGCGACGACGAACCTGCCTCTGACGTCGCTAATTGATGACTCGACTGACCCGCAGGTGTTTCGGGCGGCGGCAGATCTCCTAGCCGACCCTCGGGTGGACCGTCGGATGCTGGGTGCGCGGATTCTTCGCGAGATCAAGACGAACCGGGCCGAGGCGGGTCGGCTCGTGCACGAGCAGATCGGTCGCGAGTCGGACGAGGATGTTCTTCTCTGGCTGGTCACGATCCCTCGCCCGACGTCAGGTTTCTCGGCGTTGTTCGAGCTCGCCGAATGGCGAGTCGCCGGGAACCGCGACGTACACATTGAGACGGCGCTTCGCGAGCACCTCGAGGACGACGATCCGCGTGTGCGACGCGCCGTTGAAGATGCGCTAAAAAACCCTAGTTGATAGCCGGCCGGATGCGGTGGGCGCGCGGATCCACTGGCTCCGTCAGGACTCGTCCCGTGAGGCCATCGCCACGGAGAGGCGCGCCGCCACCGCCGCGTTGTTGACGATGAGGGCGGTGTTCGCCCTGACGGATCGTCCATCCGTAAGCTCGGCGACCCGTGTGAGCAGCCACGGGGTAAGCGCCGGGCCGTGGATGCCGGCTCGCGAGGCCTCGTCGATGGCCCGATCCACGGCGCTGCGCGACTCTTCCAGTGACAGCGCATCGGCCTCCGGAACCGGCACGCAGACGAGGATCCCGGAGTCCAGCCCCAGCCCGAGATGGGAGGTGACGATCGCGGCTGCCTCGGACTCGTCCGCGACGCGGGTGGGTGCGACCACGCCGCTGCCCTGGCTATAGAAGCCGGGCATCTCGTCCTGGCCGATCACGATGACGGGCACTCCGCTGGTCTCGAGGTACTCGAGCGTCAGCGGCAGATCCAGGATCGCCTTCGGGCCGGCGCACACGACCGCGACCGGGGTGCGGGCAAGCTCGTTGAGATCGGAGCTGATGTCCAAGGTTGAGTGCGAGCCGCCCACGGCGCCTCGGTGCACGCCGCCGATGCCGCCCGTGGCGAAGACGTGGATCCCGGCGGCGGCCGCGGCGATCATCGTGGCGGACACG
>DASPWU010000114.1:0-7701 GCA_035637675.1 Candidatus Limnocylindria bacterium
GGCGACCATCTCACGCCGGCGCGCCGACCGAGCAGGGCTCGTTTTTCGCCCACGTCAACCCTCCTCCAGCCCGTTTCCTTCCACACTACCGACCGGGACGTGGTGGCACTCAGGTGACCGGGACGTGGTGGCACCTGGCCATCACACCGATGTCCGGCACGGACAGCCCCGGCGCCGGACTGCCCCGGCACGGACAGCCCCGGCGCCGGACTGCTCGGGCACGGACAGCCCCGGCGCCAGACTGCCCCGGACCCGGGCGCGGACTGGCCCGGCGCGGGCGCCGGACGCCGTCAGGGCACCGTCAGCGTCAGCGGCGGAGCGTCGCCCGGATCGGCCCGGACCGAGTATGTGCCCGATGGGAGCACACCCAGGTCGACGATCGTGGCGGTGTCCCGGGCGATCTCGATGCAGGCCACGTTCAGCCCGGCCGGCGCACCGACACGGACCGTCAGGCTGAACCGGTTGCCGTCCCGGGTGACGACCACCGAGTCGAGCACGTCGCACGGCTCGATCCCGCCCCACCAGCGGACACGGACGATGACGTGGCCGGTCCCGTCGATCCGCGCGCCGAGCTCGTACGGGAGCACCGAGTGGAGGTTCGTCTGGCCCGGCTGTGCCGTCACGATCACGGGATTCCCGGCACCCGGGTTCACGGGCTGGGGCGGCAGAGCGTCCCCGAAGGTGCCACCGGGCGTCGGTTGGGTGGTCCCGCCGCCACCATCCGGGGTGCCCGTGTCGCCGGGATTGGCCGGGCGGCCACCGCCGTCGCCCCCGGCGCCGCCCGACGACGCGCCGAACACGGAGCAGCCGGCTATCGCGATCGCAATCAGCGGGATGATGAGGAATTCGGCCAGGCGCTGTTGCATGGCTATCGAGACGACCGTGGGGCCCCGGCGGTTCCCGGCCCTCGAGCCGGATCAGAGCTCAGGCCGACGCGCCGGCCCGCGTATCCACCCGGGGCGGGTGCTCAGCCTCCCAGGCGGCGATCGCCTCGTCCTGGCTGAGCAGGTATCCCAGCTCGTCGGTCCCCGCCAGGAGCATGTCCCGGGCGAACGGGTCGACGTCGAACGGCAGGTCCTCATCGCCGGGCAGGTGGACGACCTGCGCCTCGAGGTCCACCGACAGCTCGGCCTCCGGCACGTCCGCGATCAGCCTGAACAGCTGGCGGTGGCGTTCCGCCTCGACGGCGATCGGCAGGAGGCCGTTCTTGAGGGCGTTGCTGCGAAAGATGTCGGCGAAGCTCGTCGAGAGGATCGCCCGGACGCCCCAGGCGGTCAGGGCCCAGGGTGCGTGCTCTCGCGACGAGCCGCAGCCAAAGTTGTCGCCGGCCAGCAGGATCCGGCGACCGGCCATCTCCGGCCGATCCAGCACGAACGGCGGGTCTCGTCGGATGCCGTCCTCGTTGAATCGCCAGTCGCGGAAGAGCGCGTCGGCCAGGCCGGCCTTGTCGGTCACCTTGAGGTAGCGGGCCGGAACGATCTGATCCGTGTCCACGTTCTCCGCCGGCAGCGGGACGACGCGGCTGCTGAAGGACCGATACGGCTCGGCCATGGTCAGCGACCGCCGATGCCGGCGGTGGTCTCGATGCCCGGCAGCAGGCGCGGATCGGCCACCGTGCCGCTGAGCGCGGACGCGGCCGCAGTCAGGGGCGAGGCGAGGAGGGTCCTTCCGCCCTTCCCCTGACGGCCCTCGAAGTTGCGGTTGCTGGTGCTGATCGCGATCTGACCCGGATTGAGCTGGTCGCCGTTCATGGCGATGCACATCGAGCAGCCCGCCTCGCGCCACTCGGCGCCCGCCGCCCGGAAGATGTCGCCGAGCCCCTCGCGCTCGGCCTGACGCTTCACCTCGTCGCTGCCGGGCACGACCATCATCCGGACGCCATCCGCGACACGCCGACCCTTGACCACGGCCGCGGCCAGGCGGAGGTCGCTGATCCGGCCGTTGGTGCACGATCCGACGAACACGACGTCCACCTTCTGGCCCAGGATCGCCTGGCCCGGCCGCAGGTCCATGTACTCGAGCGCCCGCTCCAGCGCCCGCTTCGTCGCCGGATCGGTCTGGTCGTCGGGCAAGGGAACGCGGCTCGTGATCGGGATGCCCATGCCCGGATTCGTCCCGTAGGTCACCATCGGCTCGAGCGCCGAAGCATCGATCGCGATCGACCGGTCGTACGTCGCACCGTCGTCCGTGGGCAGGCGCCGCCAGCGGTCGACCGCGTCGTCCCAGTCCCTGCCCTGGGGTGCGTGCCGGCGGCCGTGGAGATACTCGAAGGTCGTGGCGTCCGGCGCAATGAGCCCGGCTCGTGCGCCGCCCTCGATGCTCATGTTGCAGATCGTCATCCGCTGTTCCATGGTCAGGGCCCGGATCGCCTCGCCGGCGTATTCGAACACGTGGCCGGTCCCGCCGGCGATGCCGATCCGGGCGAGCAGCGCAAGGATGATGTCCTTGGAGCTGACGCCGGGCACGAGCCGGCCGTCCACCCGGACTTCGTAGGTCCTGGGCCGGCGCTGCAGCAGGCATTGCGTGGCGAGGACCATCTCGACCTCGCTGGTCCCGATGCCGAACGCAAGGGCACCGAACGCACCGTGGGTGCTCGTGTGCGAGTCGCCGCAGACGATGGTCATGCCCGGCTGCGTGAGGCCCAGCTGCGGGCCGATGACGTGGACGATCCCCTGATCCGGGCTGCCCAGGCCATGGAGAGGGATGCCGAACTCCGCACAGTTGTCGGTGAGCTGCTGGACCTGCGCCGCCGCCATCGCATCGACGATCGGCAGGCTCCGTGGGTGAGTGGGGACGGAGTGATCGGCGGTCGCCACGGTCTGGTTTGGCCGGCGGACCCGAAGGCCGCGCTCGCGGAGGCCGGTGAATGCCTGCGGGCTGGTCACCTCGTGGACGAGATGGAGGTCGATCGCGAGCGTCGCCGGGGCTCCGTCCCGCTCCGTCACGACGTGATCGTTCCAGATCTTCTCGACGATCGTTCGAGGGCCGGTTCGGGGGCTCGTCTGCGTGGCGGCTGTGGCCATGGGCTCGGGCACGGGTTCCTGCTCGCGGTGACGATGAACTGACAGGCCGAGAGGGTAGCAGAGGGCCCGGGAGACGACCCTGGGAACGTTGGCCGCATCGGTCGCGGACCGTCGGGGCGAGAGTACTGGGTCGAGATAGTACGTTCGAGTGGCGACACGGTAGGGCCGGGCCGAGACAATGCCCCCGGCCAGCTGCGGCGCATTCCCGTCTCTGCGCGACGGCCTTCAAGCGGACCCCGACCGTCACGGAGTCACTTCTCGGGCATGTTCATCCTCTACGCCATCGTCATCGGCCTCGCCGTCGGACTGCTCGCGGGCGGGCGCCCGGCCGGTATCGGCCAGGTCCAGTTCAAGTGGGGCTGGCTGATCTTCGTCGGCTTCGGCGCGCAGGTGCTGCTCTTCTCGGCGCCGGTCACCGAGCACATCGGGGCCATGGGGCCGCCGATCTACGTGGCCTCGACCGCGATCGTGCTCGTGGCGCTCCTCCGGAACGTCGCACTGCCGGGCCTGCCGATCGTCGCCCTGGGCGCCCTGTCCAACCTTGCCGCCATCGTCGCCAACGGTGGCTATATGCCGGCCTCGACGGATGCACTTACTGCCCTCGGCAGGCTCGCGTCGAGCGGCTACTCGAACAGCGCGGTCGTTCCCGCGCCCGCGTTCGCGCCGCTGACCGACATCTTCGCCCTCCCGGCCGGCCTGCCCTTCGCGAATGTCTTCAGCGTCGGCGACGTCCTCATCGGGGTCGGCGTCGCGTTCGCAATCGCGGTTGTCATGCGGCCGGTGCACCCGGGAACCGCCCCCGTCCGGGCCATGGACTAGTACGAAGGAACGATTGGCCGCCGCGTGATTGGCGCATAGGGTTTCCGCACAGGGCCGAAGACCGTCCCTCGCTCACCGTCCGTCCAGGGCAAACCCGTCGTGAGGCGGGGACGCAAAGTCAGGGATCTCCTGCCCCCAGGCACGAGACCGCCCGGCTGCCGGATCGAAGCGCACAACACGTTATGAGGAATTGATCGTGAAGTCGAACCTGGCGCGCTTCACTCTGGCCATCGCGCTCCTGGCGTCCATGTCCATGACGCTGGCAGCCGGTTGGCGCTGGTAATCGTCGAGCGGTCGGCCCACTGCCGGCCACCCCCGCCATCCCGCTGACGGCATTCGCGGATCTCATCCCCGCACTCATCCCGGTTCTCACGATGTCGATGAACCGGTTCGGCATCTCCTGAGCAAGTCGTGGCCGACGGAGGCCGTTTTGGCAGCCGTCGGCGTCACGTTGCCCGGCTCGGCCGGGATGGGCATCCCACCGACACGGTCCGCTCGCCGGCCGTGAGCCGTGCGGTCCGGTGAGGTGCGCATGGTTGCGCAATCGAGACAGCCTGCTAGACTGCCCGAACCGCACGGTCGTGCGCGTACGGTTGGACAATGCATCGGAGACGCGCCTTGAGCCTGTTCCACGATCGGGATCGCCGCCTCGTCGCCGTCGCCGTGACGGAAGATGGTCGCCGCGTGATCGTCCCGATCCGGGGCGCCGGGCTCATCGACGTATCGCTCTTCGGGCTTCTTCGCTCGATCCTTCTTGGGCTGGACGGCCTCATCGGCCTTATTACCGGCTCCCGGCGGGAGAACGGAGGGACACGGAGGATGGAGCGCCGCTAGCGCACCGGAAACCGAAGACCGAAGGGAACCCCCGCCGGGAGGCGGGGGTTTTTGTGTGGCAGGAACGCCGATCGAGGACCGGCACTACGAGGGCTCGCAGCGATGACGATGACGGGAGATCCGGCCAAGCCACCGGGTCGCACCAGCCACGTCCCGAACGACGGGACGGCCCAGGCCGCGGCGATCGAGCACGCCCGCAAGGAGATGCTCCACGAGATGCGGCCGCTGCATCGGACGCGGATCGGTGCGGACGTCGTCTGCGAGGCGCTCCTTCGCCAGGGCGTTGACCTCTTCTTCAGCTACCCCGGCGGCGTGATCCTGCCCCTCTACGACGTGCTCGGGGACTACCCGGAGCTGCGCCACGTCCTCGTCCGGCACGAACAGGGCGGTGCCCATGCGGCCGACGGCTATGCCCGGGTGACCGGGCGAGTGGGCGTGTGCATGGGCACCAGCGGCCCGGGCGCGACCAACCTCGTGACCGGGATCGGAACAGCCCTCCTCGACTCGATCCCCATGGTCGCCATCACCGGCAACGTCCCCGCGGCCCTCATCGGCAAGGATGCCTTCCAGGAGATCGACATCAACGGCATCACCCTGCCGATGACCAAGCACAACTACCTGGTCCGCGACGCGAACGAGCTGCCGCGCGTGTTTGCCGAGGCCTTCCACATCGCCCGCAGCGGGCGGCCGGGCCCCGTCCACATCGACATCACCAAGGACGCCCTGCAACAGGAAACCCATGCCGGGCATCCGACCGATGAGGACGTGATCGCCGGGCTACCCGGCTTCCGACCGAACGTCGACGGTCACCCGCGCCAGCTCAAGCTGGCCGCGGCCGAGATCGCGCGCGCCGAGCGCCCGGTCATCCTGGCCGGCCACGGCGTCCTCCATGCGCGCGCCTGGGACGACCTCCGCGCCTTCGCCGAGAAGACCCAGATCCCCGTCGCGCACACGCTGCTGGGCATCGGCGCGATGCCGGAGGATCATCCCCTGAGCTACGGCTTCATGGGGATGCACGGCTGGAAGCACGTCAACCGGGCCATCCAGAGCGCCGACCTGTTGATCGCCCTGGGGATGCGCTTCGACGACCGGGTGACCGGCAACGTGCGGACGTACGCGCCGTATGCGCGGATCATCCACGTCGACATCGATCCAGCCGAGATCGGCAAGAACGTCGCGGTGGAGGTGCCGATCGTCGGCGACGCCGGCCGCGTGTTGCGCGCGCTCCTGCCGATGGTGGATGCGACCGACTCCGCCGACCGGCAGGCCTACCTGGGCGAGCTCGCGGAGTGGCGTCGGGAGTCGGAGGCCAGCAGCTGGCATGGCTCGGGCGCCTGGCGCGGCGGCTACCTCTCGGCCGATTACGTCGTCAGCCGGATCGGCGAACTGACAAACCACCGCGCGACCTATGTGGCGGACGTCGGCCAGAACCAGATGTGGCTCGCCCGGTACGCGGGCTTTCGGCTGCCGAACAGCCACGTCAGCTCGGGCGGCCTGGGGACGATGGGCTTCAGCGTCCCGGCAGCCATGGGTGCCGCGCTTGGCGCGCCGGAACGCGAGACCTGGGCGATCACGGGCGACGGCGGCTTCCAGATGACGTTCCAGGAGCTGATGACGCTCGTCCAGGACCGCATCCCGGTCAAGATCGCCCTGTTCGACAACAAGAAGCTGGGCATGATCCGCCAGTGGCAGGAGATCATCTACGCCGGCAACTACCACTCGGCGCATCTGCTCGGGCCGGACTACCTGAAGCTCGTCGATGCGTTCGGCATCCCGGGTCGCAAGGCGACCGCACCGGAGGACGTCGATGAGGCCATCCGCTGGGCTCAGGGAGTCGACGGGCCGGCGCTCGTCTGGTTCGAGATTGCCGAAGAACAGAATGTCTTCCCGATGATGCCGGCCGGCAAGGGCCTGTCCGACCTGATCGAGAAGTGGGGCGGAGCGGACGAATGAGCACAGACGCGACGGCTCCGCCCACTCCTGCTCAGCCCGCTCATGCGGCGGCCCGCGCCGTGCCGCCCGCCCGCGCCCTGCCGGGCACCGGCGAGCAGCACCGTCACGTGATCGTGGCCATCGTCAACAACCGGCCCGGCGTCCTCAACCGGGTGGCCAGCCTCATGCGCGCCCGCAACTTCAACATCGAGTCGCTGGCGGTCAGCCACACCGATGCGACGGATATCAGCCGAATGACGATCACGCTGCGCGGCGACGACGTGCTCGTCGAGCAGGCCACCAAGCAGCTCTACCGGCTCATCGACGTGCTCAAGGTCCAGGACCTGACGTCGGAGCCGACGGTCGAGCACGAGCTGGCGCTGGTCAAGGTCCGCGTCAGCGAGGCCAGCCGCGCCGAGGTGATCAAGGTCGCCGAGCTGTACAAGGCCCGCGTCGTCGACGTGTCGGACAGCTCGGTCATCGTGGAGGCGACCGGCACCGAGCCCGAGGTGGACGCCCTGGTGGCGCTCCTGCGTGGCTTCGGGATCAAGGAGCTCGTCCGCACCGGGACCGTGGTCATGACGCGGGGCCCGCAGTCGATCGAGGAGGCGACCAAGCGATGAATCCTCGGGCGGATGGCGTCGCGGAATCCTCGGGCCAATGGCCTCGCGGGAGCTCCGCCTTGGACCTCGGAGAGTCAGCGTCCGGTACCCGGTCGGCAATGGAGGTGATCGAATGACGGCTCGTATGTACTACGACAACGACGCCGATCCGACGGCCCTTGCCAGTGAGACCGTCGCGATCATCGGCTACGGCAGCCAGGGCCACGCCCACGCCCTGAACCTCCACGAGTCCGGGGTGGACGTCGTGGTGGGGCTGGCCCCCGCCAGCAAGAGCCGGGCGCTGGCCGAAGAGGCCGGTCTCCGCGTGTCGGACGTGGCCGAAGCGGTCGAAGCCGCCGACGTGGTCATGATCCTGGTGCCGGACACCGCCCAGAAGGCCGTCTACGACGCTGAGATCGGGCCGCACCTCCGCCGGGGCCAGCTGCTCATGTTCGCCCACGGCTTCAACATCCACTTCGGCCAGATCGACC
>DASPWU010000115.1:0-19091 GCA_035637675.1 Candidatus Limnocylindria bacterium
GCTGGCCTACGCGGCGGCCGGGGCGGACATCGTCGCGCCCTCGGCGATGCTCGACGGGCAGGTCGCGGCGATCCGTGCCGCGCTGGACGCCGAAGGACACGGCGACACGGCGATCCTGGCCTACGCGGCGAAGCATGCCTCAGCGCTCTACGGGCCCTTCCGGGATGCCGCCGATTCGGCGCCGGCCTTTGGCGATCGGCGGTCGTATCAGATGGATCCGGCCAACGCGCGGGACGCGTTGCGCGAGCTCACACTCGACGCGGCGGAGGGTGCGGACATCCTCATGGTCAAGCCGGCCATCACGTCGCTCGACGTCCTCGCGCGGGCGCGCGACCGGTTCGACCTGCCCCTGGCCGCGTACCAGGTCTCGGGTGAGCTGGCCATGCTCGAGGCCGCTGCCGAGCGCGGCTGGCTCGATCGCCGGGCCGCCGGCCTGGAGCTCCTGACCGCGATCGCCCGGGCCGGCGCGGGCGTCATCGTCACGTACCTGGCGGCCGACGCCGCCGGCTGGCTCGCCGAGCGCTGAGCGCGGACATCGCGCGAGAGTGTCGACCATGCGCGCTGCAGTCCTCCAGCGACCCGGCGACGCGCTCCGGATCGAGGAGATCGAGGTCGACGAGCCGCGTGCGGGCGAGGTCGCGATCCGGCTGACCGCGAGCGGGGTCTGCCACTCCGACCTCCACGTCCGGGACGCCGACTGGGTTCGGCCGGGCCCGCTCGTGCTGGGCCACGAGGGAGCAGGCATCGTCGAGGGCCTGGGGACCGGCGTGACCGGCCTGGCCATCGGCCAGCAGGTCGCCCTGTCCTGGTACTACCCGTGCCTGCACTGCCGGAACTGCCAGCTCGGCCGCCAGTGGGCCTGCACCGACTCGGCGTCGATCCGGCATCGCCTGCCCGACGGCACGACGCGCCTCCACCGGCGAGACGGCACGGACGTGATGGCCTACCTGACGATCGGCACGTTCGCCGAACGGGCGGTCGTACCGGAGGCGGCAGCCGTACCCATCGCGGACACGGTCCCGGCCGAGGTCGCCGCGCTCATCGGCTGCTGCGTCAGCACCGGGGTCGGGGCGGTGCTCAAGACGGCCGAGGTCCCGGCGGGCGCCTCGGTCGCCGTGTTCGGGCTGGGCGGTGTCGGCCTGTCGGTCGTCATGGGTGCGGTCGTGGCGGGCGCAGGTCGCATCGTTGCGGTGGATCGCATGGCCGACAAGCTGGACCTCGCCCGTGACCTGGGCGCAACCGACTGCGTGATGGCCACCGATCCCGACGCGACCGTGGCGGCCGTTCGCTCAGCGGCGCGCCACGGCGGACCGGACTTCGCCTTCGAGGCGATCGGGCTGGCGGCGACCATCGAGCAGGCGATCGCCGTATTGCCGCCGACCGGCACGGCCGTGCTGGTCGGGCTCACCCCATTCGGCACGAGGGCGTCGTTCGAGGTCTTTCCGTTCGTCGACGGCAGCCGCCGAATTCTCGGCTCGAACTACGGCTTCGCGGTGGCGGCGGTCGATTTCCCGCGGTACGCCGGCCTGTTCATGGACGGCCACCTGCCGATCGATCGGCTCGTCGACCGGCGGATCGCCCTCGACGAGGTCGAGGGCGCGTTCGATCGGATGCGCGCCGGCGAGGGCGTCAGGAGCGTCATCGCGTTCTGACGCGATCGCTCAGGGCTTCGCCGCGAACCAGACGTTGCCGATGCCCTGGCCCATGATGTCACCGGCCTTGGCATCGCTGGCGAAGTAGTAAAGCG
Source organism: Candidatus Limnocylindria bacterium (assembly GCA_035637675.1). Taxonomy (GTDB): domain Bacteria; phylum Chloroflexota; class Limnocylindria; order Limnocylindrales; family CSP1-4; genus C-114. Next base: position 1,748 of record DASPWU010000115.1, read on the forward strand.
GCGCGCCGTTGTAGGCGACCTGCACCTTGCCGTCCGAGCGGGCGAACGTCGTGAGCTTGCCCGTGACGCCGGCCCCTGCCTTCACCTTCTCGCCGTCATCGAGCGTGAACGGCGGCCAGGTCTGGGCGCAGCCGGCCGTGCAGTTGCTCATGTTGGCGGTGTCCTTCTTGAAGACGTACAGGGTCTTGCCGTCCTCGCCGGCCAGGTACTTGCCGACCTTCGCGTCCGTGGCGACGGTCACCTCGTAGGTCTCCGCCGCGGCGGCAGAGGGGCTGGGCGCCGCGGAGGTGGCGGCCGATGCGGTGGCCGACGGCGGAGCGGCACTGGGTGGGGCCGGACTCGGTGACGGCGTGGCCGCGGCAGAGCAGGCGGCGAGGAGCAGCACCGCGGCAGCGAGCCCGCCGAATAACGGGCGGGGGATGCGGAACCGCCCGTGTGGTCCGTCGATCATGGGGTAGAGCCTCCTCTGTCGGCCGGACCGGTCGTTCGTCGCGGTTCCGACACCCTCCCCTACGTCGGCGCAGGCCGGCGCGGTTTTGGCGTCGTCAGTCCGCGGCGGCCGCCTCACCGAGGAGGCGCTCCACGATGACGCAGTCTCGCCACTGGCCGTCCAGGCGGCCGTGCCGGCGGTAGACGCCCACGTCGCGGAAGCCGGTCGCACGGCAAAGGGCCAGGCTGGCGATGTTCTCGGGGAACACGCGCGAGACCAGCTTCCAGATGCCTCGTCGCTCACATTCGGCCGCTAGCCGCTCCATCACGAGGCGTCCCGCTCCCCGGCCGCGCGCCTCGCGAGCGACATACACGGAGAACTCGGCCACGCCGGCATAGGAATCGCGGCCTGGCCGGTAGGCGGCCGCCGAGGCCCAGCCGACGACATCGCCTGGGTGGTTCTCGACGACGACGAGGGGACGCCCATCGGCCAGCCAAGGCTCGATGTCGGCCGCGGTCCGGAGTCGCGTCTCGAACGTCGCGATCCGTTCCTGGATGCCCTCGTTGTAGATCCGGGCGATCGCGGCCGCGTCGCCCACCGTCGCGGGCCGGCAATGCATGGCCGGCGATCCATTCACGGCCTCGGGAGAGTGCTGCGCCCCGCTCCGCGGCTACCGATCGCGGTCGGCCTCGGACGAGCCGGCCTCGGATGAACCGGCCTCGGATGAGCCGGCCTCGGACGAGCCGGCCTCGGACGAGCCGGCCTCCAGTCCGTTCGTCGGTGGGCGCCGCTGCCGCCGGATGAAACTCGGGACCTCCAGGTCGCCCGGGCCGGCGACCGCCACCTCGTCCGGCGTCGCCTCGAGCGATTGGGCGGGCGATGTCTCGGACGCAGCACCGGCCTCGCGTGGCTCGCCGGGTCCTCGACCGGGCGCGGGCGGACGACGCGCGCGCGGCCGGCCGGCGCGACGGTCCTCCTCCGCGAGGAGCCGGCCGGAGACAGGCGCGGCCGGCTCCATGGGCTGGCCAACCACGCCCGGATTGGCCGCCGTCGCCGGTCCGGCAGCCACGATCTCCGGCAGGCGATCGCCGGCCTCGGGTTCGACTGCCCGTGCCTGCTCGAAGCCCGTCGCCACGACCGTCACCCGGACCTCGTCAGCCAGGTCCTCGTCGAAGCTCGCGCCAAAGATGACGCTCGCCTCCGGATCGGCAGCCGCGCGGATCGCCTCGGCCGCCTCGCTCACCTCGAACAGGCTCAGGCCCGACGAGCCCGCCACGTTGAAGAGGATGGCGCGCGCCCCGTTGATGCTCCCTTCGAGGAGCGGGCCCGACATGGCCTGGCGAGCCGCAACGAGAGCCCGTTGCTCGCCGCCGGCCCGGCCGACGCCCATGACCGTGTTGCCGCCGCCCTTGAGAATCGCGCTGACATCGGCGAAGTCGAGATTGACGAGGCCAGGCATCGTGATGACATCCAGGATGCCCTGGATGGACTGGCGCAGGACGTCGTCGACGACCTGGAAGGCGTCCAGGATCGACGTTCCCTGCTCCACGACGCCGCGGACCCGATCGTTGGGGATGACGATCAGCGCATCCACCCGCTGCCTCAGCTCATCGGCAGCCTCTTCGGCCACGACCCGGCGCCTGGCCCCCTCGAATGCGAACGGCTTGGTGACGACGCCCAGCGTCAGGGCTCCCTGCTCCCGGGCGATCGCCGCGATCACCGGCGCCGCGCCGGAGCCCGTGCCGCCTCCCAGGCCGGCCGTGATGAAGACCATGTCCGAACCACGGATCGCGTCGGCAACCTTGTGGCTGTCCTCTTCGGCTGCTCGGCGGCCGACGTCAGGGTCGCCACCCGTTCCCAGCCCGCCGGTGATGGCCTGACCGATCCGGATCCTGTGCCGCGCGAGCGATCGGCGGAGGGCCTGGGCGTCCGTGTTGCAGGCGACGAACTCCACGCCACGGGTGCCTGCCCGGATCATCCCGTCGACCGCGTTGCCGCCGGCACCCCCCACCCCAACGACGCGGATGGTCCTCGCTTCGACCTGTCGACGCCCGGCCAGGACCGACCTGGCGAGGAGAATCAGGAGGAGCAGCGCCACCCCCGCGATGACGAGCAGCGGGAAGTTGTTGAGGAACACTTCCACGTGGGAAGTCTATCAGCGCCGATCGCCGCCGGACTCGCGATTCGTGACTGGCGGCGCGGGGCGGCAGGGCACCGCGGAGGGGTCAGCTCATACGTTGTCCGGGTCAGGCGGCGGCTGGGATCGGGTGGATCACGCGCGGAATCGCAACAGCGCGCCGACACCCTCCATGCTCTGCAGCCCCTCGTGGTCGCTGACGAACGTGATTCGCGCGTCGGTTCGTGCGGCCAGCCGGATGAGGTCCTCCACGTCGGCCTCGGCAACGACCGAGCCATCGAGGAGCAGCTCCATCCCCTCGCCCATCTCGAGCGCCAGCCTGGTCGCCTCCCGGCCCCCTGCTCCGAGGCCGTTTCCCCGAACCGCATCGGTCAGCCGGTCGGCGGCCTGGCGGCCGTCGGCCGCTTCGGCCCGCTCGATCGCTGGCAGCGCCTTCGCCTCGATCTCGTCGTGGCTCGCCCGAAGCTCGAGCCGGAGGACGTCACGGACCAGCTCGCCGACGTCGGTGGCCAGCTCGTCGCGGAGGCGGGGGATGGCCACCTCGTCGCCCGCCAGGATGACACGCCGGGCCTGCTCGGCTCGGACGGCCCGATCGATGACCGCTACAGCGCGGCGGGCGAAACCGGCACGATGGTCGTCGACATGGCGCTGGTACCGTGCCTGCGACCAGCCGCCGGCCTCCGTCCGTCGGTAGTCGTCGGGCTCATCATCGATCGAAGGGAGCTCCTCGAGCCGGCCGGGCTGGACGGCGAACAGCCGGAGAGAATTCGTGTCGGCCAGCGCGACGATCGCCGGCTCGTGGCTGACAAAACGCGCCAGCGGACCCAGGACCGGCACCGCCCCGACCTCCACCCGCTGCTCCCACGGGCTCCACGTCCGAAGCGACTCGAACAGGCCCTCAGCGCCGCAGGCGAAGGCGGCGATGCCCCGCTCTCCATCGGCGGCCTCGGCGCTGGCCACGAGCTCCTCGATGCGTCGCACGTCGTCCGTGAAGGAGTTGCGCTCCGGGCCGTGTGCCGGGAGTAACGCATCGAACGATCGCAGGGCGCCGGTCAGGATCACCCGCGCCGCCCGCGACCGCGGCTCCTGGGCGTCGGCCGGCGGCCTCACGTCGAGATAGACGGTCAGGAACGGGAACCGGGTCGACTCTCGTTCGGACAGGCTCCGCAACAGGCGCGCCGCGCGCTCATGCGCCGCCCGGGCCCGGCCAGGTCGGGCCCGATGGGCCTGCTCGGTATCGATGGCCGCCATCAGCGGTCCTGACCGGCCTCCCGGATCGCGTCGTCATCGGCCGGATCGCCCTCGCGGTGGCCGCTCGGCGTCTCCGGTTCCGGTGACCTGGGCCCCGATTGCGACGCGACGCCCGCGACGCGCTCGTCCTTGCGGCTCAGTCCGCCCGGGATGGTCTCGGATTCGCGTTCAGGCAGACGCCCGATGTAGGCGCCAGCATCGGGCTCGGCGGGCTCGTCCTCCCGAGCATCACGGGCGGGAACTTCGCTGGCTCGCTGTGCATCGTTCGGCATGCGGCCTCCTCGTACGCCTGCCAGCGTAGCCCTCGACGGGTGGCGGCGGCACAACCTCCATCCGGGAGGCAGTTGCATTTGGCTTTCGCCGGTGCCGTTCGGTGGCACGCGACGACGGGGGCCTCGAGCACGCACAGATGGGCCTCGATCTGGGCTAGCGTATGCACACGAGCGACGGTGGCAGGAGGCCCGGTGGACTGGATGTCGGCGCCTGGCTACACCATCGGCCGGCTCCTGATCGAGCGCGGCCTGGCGGTCGTCTATCTCATGGCGTTCGTGGCGGTCGTTCGCCAGTTCCGGCCCCTCCTGGGCGAGAGCGGTCTGCTGCCCGTCCCGGCCTACCTCCGGCGCGTCCGCTTCCGCCAGGCGCCCAGCCTGTTCCACTGGCGGTACAGCGACCGGGATCTGGCCATCGTCGGCTGGATCGGGGTCGTCCTGTCCGTGGCCATGATCGCCGGCCTCCCTCAGGCCGGGCCCCTCCCGTTGACGATGCTCGCCTGGGTGATTCTGTGGGCGCTGTACCTGTCCATCGTCAACGTCGGCCAGGCGTTCTACTCCTTCGGCTGGGAGTCGCTGCTCCTGGAGACCGGCTTCCTGGCCATCTTCCTTGGCAACGCCCAGACGGCCCCGCCGACCCTCGTGCTGCTCCTCTTCCGCTGGCTGACGTTCCGTGTGGAATTCGGTGCCGGCCTCATCAAGATGCGCGGCGACCGCTGTTGGCGCGACCTGACCTGCCTCGACTACCATCACGAGACCCAGCCGATGCCGAACCCCCTCAGCTGGTATTTCCACCATCTGCCGAAGCAACTCCACCGCATCGAAGTGCTCGGCAATCACGCTGCCCAGCTGATCGTCCCATTCGGGCTGTTCGCGCCCGAGCCGATGAGCACGGTCGCGGCGATCATCATCATCCTGACCCAGGGCTACCTCATCGTCAGTGGCAACTACGCCTGGCTCAACGCCATCACGATCGTGGCTGCATTCGCCGCGCTGCCCGACTGGCTCTTTCGCGCCTTCGTCCCGCTCGGGCAGCCCGCGTTCGGTCCGATGCCACAGCCGACGCCACTGGCCTTCCAGGCCGCCGTCGTGGCGCTGGCCGTCCTGGTCCTGGCACTCAGCTACTGGCCCGTGCGGAATCTACTCGGCCGGCGCCAGCTCATGAACTACACCTTCAACTCGCTCCACCTCGTCAACACGTATGGGGCGTTCGGCAGCGTGACCAAGGTCCGCTACGAGATCGTCCTCGAGGGCACGGATGCCGAGGACCTGGGCCCGGACGCCGTCTGGCGCGAGTACGAGTTCAAGGGCAAACCGGGCGACCCGCGGCGTCGCCCGCCCCAGGTTGCCCCGTATCACCTCCGCCTCGACTGGCTGATGTGGTTCGCTGCGCTCTCGCCGGCCTACGCCGAGCCGTGGTTCATCCGGTTCGCGGAGCGGCTGCTCCTGGCCGATCGCGGCGCCCTGAGCCTCATCCGCCACAACCCGTTCCCCGACTCGCCTCCTCGCTACGTCCGGGCCCGGTTCTACCGCTATCGCTACACGAGCTGGCGCGAGCACCGGGAGACCGGCGCCTGGTGGGTGCGCACCCTGGTCGACGACTACCTGCCGCCGATCCGTCTCGGGACCCTGGCCTGATGACGTCCCCCGAACGCGGAACGGCGTTCGACGCGGTCGTCGTCGGCGGCGGGCCCAACGGCCTCGCCGCGGCGATCACGATCGCCCGGGCCGGACGCTCGGTGGCCCTGCTGGAGGCCGAGCCCACCGTCGGCGGCGGGGTCCGATCGGCGGAGCTGACGCTGCCGGGCTTCGTCCACGACGTCTGCAGCGCGATCCATCCGCTCGCCCGAGGGTCGCCGTTCTTCAGCCAGCTCCCACTCGAGCGGCACGGGCTGCGCTGGATCGAGCCGCCCTTCGGCCTGGGCCATCCCCTGGACGACGGATCGGTCGCCATGGTCAGCCGCGACGTGGCAGAGACGGCGGCGCGTCTGGGCCCCGACGGTGCGTCGTACCGCCGGCTCATGGGCCCGCTCAGCCGGGCGTGGCCGGCGCTGAGCCTCGACATCCTTGCCCCATTCCACATCCCCTGGCAGCCGCCGCGCGCGATCCGCCTCGCCCGATTTGGCCTCCAGGCGATCCAGCCGTCGACCCTGCTCGCGCGCCGTTTCGAGGGCGATCTCGCCCGGGCCCTCCTGGCCGGCTGCGCGGCCCACTCGTTCCTGCGCCTCGACCAGATCCTCAGCGGAGGGTTCGCGCTGACGATGCTCGGCACCGCCCACGCGATCGGCTGGCCGCTCGTGGAGGGAGGCTCGGGCCGGCTGGCCGACGCCCTGGCCACCGAGTTGACCGCCCTGGGCGGCGAGATCCTCACCGGCCGACGGGTCGCGGGCATGGCCGACCTGCCGCCCCACCGGGTCGCCCTGTTCGATGTCACGCCCCGCCAGCTGCTGGCCATCGCCGGCGATCGATTGGGCGGCCGGTACGCCCAGCGCCTGCGTGGCTATCGCTACGGGCCGGGTGTGTTCAAGGTGGACCTGGCGCTGGACGGGCCGATCCCCTGGCGCAACCCGGAGCTGGTAGGAGCCGGAACAGTGCATCTCGGCGGCCGGCTCGAAGAGATCGCCGCCGGCGAGGCCGCCGTCCAGGCCGGGCGGCTCCCGGAGCGGCCATTCGTGCTGGTGGCCCAGTCGAGCATGTTCGACGCGAGCCGGGCACCGGCCGGCAAGCACACGGTCTGGGCGTACTGCCATGTGCCGAACGGCTCGGCGGTGGACATGACCGAGCGGATCGTCGCCCAGCTCGAGCGCTTCGCACCCGGAGTTCGCGATCGGATCATCGCCCGGCACACGATGGGGCCAGCCGAGCTGGAGGCACACAACGGGAACTGCGTGGGCGGCGACATCAACGGCGGCCTCCAGGACCTCCGCCAGCTGTTCACGCGGCCAACGCTCCGCCTCAACCCGTACTCGACGCCCGACCCGGCGATCTTCCTGTGCTCATCGTCGACGCCGCCGGGCGGCGGGGCTCACGGGATGTGCGGCCACCTCGCGGCGCGCTCGGCGCTGCGGCGCCTGTCGCGGTCGGGCTAGGCCGCCGAGCGCTGGATGCGCTGGTGCTCGCGAATGGCCTGCACGAGCTGGGCGTCGATGTCGCGATCGACCGCGCGCAGGGCCTCGTGCAGGTCGGCAACCTGGCCGGCCTGCCACTCGGCGGCGAAGATCGCCAGCAGTTCCTGGTAGGCCGAGCCCGCTGCGGTGATCGGCATGGATCCCGAGCGCGGGTGGGCAAAGATGTCGAGGAACACCGCAAAGCGATCGTCGGGCACCAGCTCGGGCGATCGGAGGGCACTCTTGGTGGAGGGGACGTTGCGCAGGCCATTCGACAGCTTCGCGATGGCGCCGTCGTCGAGAGCCAGGTACTTGACAAGCGTCCAGCTCTCCTCGAAGTAGCCCGCGTTGGCCGGGACGCCGATGACGCTGCCGTTGATGAACCCCGAGCCGTAGAGGGAGGACAGCGACTCGGCGACGGGGAGCGGAGCCGTGCCGTAATCGAGATGGGCCGCCTCACCCGCGATGAAGGCGACCCGCCACTCGCCATCCAGGCTCATCCCGAGCTTGCCCATCTGGAACGCATTCGACGGCGTGAATTCGTGGCCCACCTCTTCGCCGAACCCGACCAGGTCCTCGTAGCCGTACCAGTCCACGAGCTCCTTCTGCCAGGTGAGCATCTTCGTCCACGCCGGATCCGAGGCGACGCACGAATGGCCGGCCGCGTCGGTCCATGTCGCTCCGAAGAGGTGCCCGAAGATGCCGACCGAGTTCTCATAGAAATCGATCATCGGATTGAAGCCGACCACCCGCAACGAGCCGTCCGGGTTCCGCCTGGTCAGCTTCTTGGCGTACTCGGTGAGCTCGGAGATGGTCCTGGGCGGCCCGCCCAGGCCTGCCTCCGCGAACAGCTTGCGGTTGAAGTACAGGCCGTATGTGTCGGCCAGCAGCGGCAGGGCCCACTGCTTGCCCTGGTGCCTGGTGTAGGCCTGGGTCGCCTCGGTCAGGATGTCCGCGTCCAGGCCGTCGCGCGTCATGTACGGCTGAAGGTCCACGAAGCCGCTGGCCGAGGCGTATGAGCCGAAGTTGTCGGACTCAACCGAGCAGACGACGTTGGGGCCGTCGCTGCCACGGAGGGCGGCCATGATCCGCGCATCGGAGACACTGCCGGTGACCTCGACCCGCAGGCCCGGGTTCTGCTCCTCGAAGTCGACGACGACGTCCTTGATGACCTCCAGCTCGTGGCCCGAGTGGCCGACCCACAGGCTGATCGTGGTGTGGCCGACGACGAAGGCGGTGGCCTCTCGCGCGTCCATCGGCCGCGCGAAGTAGAAGCCCTGGGCCTGGTCGCAACCCATCCGGATGAGGCGCTTGGCCTGGACCTCTACCTCGACTCCCTCGGCGACCGTGTTCACCTTGAGGCTGTGGGCCAGCCGGACGATCGCCCGCACGAGCGCGATCTCATCGGCGCCCCTGGTGAGGCCGTCCACGAAGCTCTTGTCGATCTTGACCGTGTCCACCGGAAACCGGCGCAGGTAGCTGAGCGACGAGTAGCCCGTGCCGAAGTCGTCGATCGCGATGCCCACGCCGAGGCCCTTGAGCTGGCGCATCCGCCGGATCGTCTCCTCGGTCTCGTGGGCCATGACGCTCTCGGTGATCTCCAGCGTCAGCAGCTCGGGCGGCAGCTCGCTGTCCTCGAGCGCGAGGCTCACGGAGGCGACCAGGCCCGGGTGGAGGAGCTGTCCGCCGGACAGATTCACGGTCATCACCAGCGGTGGCCCTTCGGACCGTGCCCGTTGCCAGGCTCGCGCCTGGCCGCACGCCTCCCGGAGCACCCATTCGCCGAGCGGGATGATCAGTCCGGTCGATTCGGCGAGCGGAATGAAATCGGCCGGCTGGAGCAGGCCAAGCTCGGGATGGGCCCAGCGGACGAGGGCTTCCATGCCGACCACCGTTCCACCAGGGAGCTCGACCGTCGGCTGGTAATGGACGACGAACTCGCCACGTTCGACCGCGCCCCGGATGTCGACGCCCAGCCGGAGACGCTCGGCGGCCTCGTCGAGCATGGACGGCTCGAACACACGGAAGCGGCCCTTGCCCGATTCCTTGGCCCGATACATCGCGATATCGGCGGCGCGCAGCATCTCGGTTGACGTCGGCAGCGCCGACGAGCTCAGGACGATGCCCACGGTCGCCCCGATGCGCACCGCGCGGTCCGTGAGCTCGAACGGACGGTTCAGGGCGGCCAGGGCGCGCGTCGCCACCCCGACGGCGGCGTCCTCGTCGACGTCGTCCACCAGGAGGGCGAACTCGTCGCCACCGAACCGGGCCGCGATGTCGCCCGGGCGGACGGCCTCGGCGAGACGCTCGGCCACCTTGACGATGAGGATGTCGCCCTCGACGTGCCCCAGGGAGTCATTGACCGTCTTGAAGTCGTCGAGGTCCAGGAACAGGACGGCGGCACCCCGGGCGTGGTACCGGCGCCGGCCAAGCGCATGCTCGAGCCGGTCGATGAAGAATGCACGATTCGGCAGGCCGGTCAATGCGTCGTGAAAGGCCTGCTGAGTCAGCTGCTCCTCGAGGGCCTTCCATCTCGTCATGTCGTGCAGAGTCAGCACCAGGTCGCCACGCCCCGGGCTGTCGGTGAGGCGCATGCCCACGGCCTCTACTGTCAGCCAGCGCCCGTCGTGGTGGCGCACCTGGCACTCCGCGGGTGCCGTCGTGTCCACGGAGGGGCCCAGCATGTCCAGGATCGGGCCGACGTCCGGCGGGGAGACGATGTGTTCGATACCCACGCCGACGAGATCCTCCGCGGCGTAGCCGAGGCGCTCGGTCACCGAGAGGCTGGCGACCCGGATCGTGCCGCGTCCGTCGAGGACGAGCGTCGGGTCGGTGGCGCTGGCAACGAAGGTGGAGAGGCCCTGCTCCCGCTGCGTGACGAGGCGCGCCTGGCTGTGACGGAGGCGACCGGCCAGCCAGACCACGACGACGACCGGGGCGAACACTGCGCCGAGCGACGCTGCCGTCAGGGTGCTGACCGGGCTCGGCCCCAGCACTGCGGCGAGCACGACGGCGCCAGCGCCGGCGACCAGGCACAGGGCAGCAACTCCCCCGATTCGCCCTGCGACTCGCCCCGCGAGTCGCGTCGCGAGCGCGGTATCTGCGGCTTCCATGCGATCCGGGACGTGCTCCAAGGGATTGCCGAATCGTCGGTCGACGGGCTATCCCGGGGAGACTCTTCGGCGGTGGCCGCACGCACCATCCCCCCGAAGTACCGGTGGAACCTGACCTCGGTCGGATCGCCCCGCCGTGGCCGCGACGGCAGGACGCAAAGTGGGGTATTACAACCGGTATCACGACCGCCAGGGCATGAGGACCGAACATGAATGTTGATCTTGGACTGCTCGTCCTCCGCGTCGCGGTGGGCGGCGTCGTTCTCGCGCACGGACTCCTCAAGATCGGCTGGCCGGTCTCCATGGGGATGCGCGGGACCGCGGCCGTCCGGGGCGTCGCCGGCTTCTTCGGTGGCCTGCGCTTCTGGCCGCCGATGTTCTGGGCACTGACCGCGATCGTCGCCGAGATCGGCGGCAGCCTGCTCATGATCCTGGGCCTCGGCGGCCCGATCGGGCCCGGGCTCGTGTTCGGCGACATGGTCATCGTCACGATCGTCGCCCACTGGCCGGCCGGTTTCTGGGCCGGCGGGGGCAAGCAGACCGCCGGCGTGGAGTTCCCGATTCCGATCACGGCCGGCGCCCTGGCGGTAGCCCTCATCGGCAATGGCGGCTGGTCGCTGGACGCGGCCTTCCGCCTCGCCTACCCCGACTGGCTCATCCCCGCCTGGCTCATCCTCATGCTCGCCGGCGACGTCGCGCTCCTGGTCATCCGGGCGGTTCGACAAGAGCCCGCTCAGCCGTCGGCGTGACCGCGGCGTGGCGAAACTGGTCCTCCCTCATTGCATCGGACTGGACCTTATCAGTGGGCCGGTTCTGCGCCATGATCTCGTCGTGGATGAACCCAAAGTGATTGGAGACAGATGATGGAAGCCCTGGCAGCACTCTTCGGCGGGATCAGCCTGCTGGTCCTCTTCGATGCGCTGGCGATCCGGTTCGGGGCCGACTCTCGCGACCCGATCGGCGACGACCACCGGCGCGGAACGACTGTCACGCCATAGGCGCCGGCTGGCGAAATACACGCTGGCGAGGGCGCCTCGGTCAGGCGAAAATCGGCGGCGAGGGCGCCTCCGTCAGGCCCTCGCGCCGGCTTTGCGACGTACGCTCACGGCGCGCCGAACACCCGGGACGACGTTCCGTTCCTGGCGAAAAAGGCGGGGTTCTTCTCGCGGGCGTCGCTCGCCAGGGGTCCCCGAACCGAGGGCTGATCGACGGATCGAGGTCGAGGTTGCGTCGAGTGATCAATTGGTGCTCCTGCCGGGTCGCGTCACTGCTATAGTTGCGGCCGCAATTACCCTACGCCTAGTTGGTTGCGCATGCAAGCACCTTCCGAAATCGACGTGGCTGCCCTCCTCGATCGGCTCGTGGCAGATGAGCTGCCGGGCCGGCGCGGGCTGGATGCCTGGCGGTCCCTGCTGCGGGCCCACGCCACGCTCGTGCGCCAGCTCGAGGCGGATCTCGAAAGCGAAACCGGCCTGGCCCTGGCCGACTTCGACGTGCTCGCTCAACTGGCTGTCGCCGGAGGCGGCTTGCGCATGACGGAGCTCGCGGCCCGGGCGCTCATCTCACGATCGGGAATGACCCGTCGTGTCGCCCGGCTCGTCGATGAAGGCCTCGTCTGCCGATCGAACGCCGACGCAGACGGACGTGGCGTCGTGGTCGCACTGACCGACGCCGGCGTGGCCCGGCTGGCCGAGACCGCGCCCGTCCACGCGCGGGGGGTCTCGAAGCTGTTCGTCGCGCAACTGGACGATCGGGAGCTCGCCGCTCTCGAGAGCGCCCTGAACAAGGTCATCGTCGACTGTACGTTCGGCTGAGAGCACGCCACAGCCGACCGTCGTTGGGATTGCAGGGCCAGGACCAGCAGGCTTCGGCAGTGCGGCGATCGCGTGCGGGCCGCAGGTCGTCATCGTCGAGGAACCAGATCCGGGGCTGAGCACCGACGGACCCCTCCCGGACGAATCCCGGGTCGCGCTCGGCCCGCAGCGAATCGAGGGGTCGACGATGGCTCGTTCGAGCGATAGCATCTCGGCACGGCTGGCATCGCGAGGGACAGGCGTGAGTGACCAGGCAGCCATTCCGGGTCCGGTGTCGAGGACCACCGCCGATCGGGCCGAGCTCGGCGCACGGCTCGAGAGCGAGCGGCGCCAGGCGAGCCTCCTGGGCGACATCCGCGAGGCGATCTTTGGCGCCCAGGACGGCCTGGTGAGCACGCTCGCGGTCGTCAGCACCGTGAGCGGTGCCACGAGCGACCGGTACGCCGTGCTCATCGCCGGGATCGCCACGTCGCTGGCCGGCATCTTCAGCATGGCGGCCGGCGAGTATCTCTCCAGCAAGAGCCAGCGCGAGATCGCCCTCGCCCGGATCGCCGACGAGCGCGAGAAGGTTGCCCGGCGCAGGGGGGAGGTCGAGACCGAGGTGGCGTTCATGTTCGAGGAGGATGGGCTGCCGGATGACGCGGCCGCGCAGGTCGCCTCGATCATCGGGCGCCAGCCCGAGGTCCTCCTCAACACGAAGGCCGAAAAGGCGTTCGGGGTGGCGGTCGAGGAAGCCCATGGCTCGCCACTGCAGGGCGCGGTCGTCATGGGCGTGGCATTCGGCCTCGGCGCCCTGGCGCCGGTGCTGCCGTACCTGCTCCTGCCGGTCGGGATCGCAGTCTACGTATCGATGTTCGCCACCGGCGCGGTCCTGTTCGGGATCGGCGTCGTCAAGACGCGCTGGACTCAGGCCAACCCAATGTGGTCGGGCATCGAGATCCTGGTCATCGGCGCCCTGGCCGGCATCGTCGGCTACTTCTTCGGCAGCGTCCTCCCGAGTCTCCTCGGCGCCCCCGCCGTTGGCGGCTAGGGGCGACCGATCGTTCGATGCGATATGAAACGAGCGTGATGATCAGCCGTCCGATCGAGGACGTCTGGGCGTCCCTGGTAAACCCATTCAACATTCCGCGTTGGAACCCCAGCTGGCTGGGAATTCGTCCGGCGTCGCCTACTCCGCTCGGGCTCGGCTCGACATTTCAGGCCCGGATGAGGCTCTTCGGTTTCGAACTCCGGCTCAACGCCGAGATCGTCGATTGGGATCCGCCTCGTGGTGGCTCGTTTTCCGTGCGGGGTGCAATCGGTTCCGGTTCGCTTCGCGCGAGATTGGAGGCAACCGAGGCTGGGACGAGGCTGGTTAGAGGAACCGACATCGAGCCGCGACCACTGCTGAAGCCGCTCTTCTGGATCGCCGGACCATTGATCCGGCGACGCTCGGCCGCCTATGACCAGCAATTCAAGCGTGTTCTCGAAGCCGACGCGCCGGCCCAGGGCGACAGATGAGAGCGAGCGTCAACAACGTGCGCCACGAGATGATCGTCGTGATCGATCGCCCGATCGAGGAGGTCTGGGCGTTCATGGCCGACGTCTTCAACGTACCCCGCCTTCGCGGGCAGACGCTCGCGATCCGCATGACGTCAGCAGGACCGGTGGGAGTCGGCTCGACGCTCCAGGCACGCATGTCGATCTTCGGCTTCGAGACACGGATACACGGGGTCTTGACGGAATGGGATGCGCCTCGCGCCATGGCCTTTTCGGTGACAATGGGAGCCGGCACAGGCATCGTCCGCCAGGCGCTCGAACCCATGGGGAGCGCCACGAAGGTCGTACGCCTGATCGAGCTCGATCTCAAGCGCCGATTTCGGCTCGTCTGGCCAATCCTCGGTCCCCTCGTCCGGCGCCGCTGGGACAGAGCCACGCGCAACCTCAAGCAGCTCGTCGAGGCGGACGGGACAGTCGGATCCGTCGCCGAGGCGCAACGACCCGGGGACTAGTTGCCGCATATGCCTCATATCGAGCAGCGCGTGGTGCTCGCACGAACGCCAGACGAGATCTGGGCGTTCACGCTCAACGGTTTCAACTCGCCTCGCTGGTTCCGCGGCATGCTCGGCGCCCGGTGGATGTCCGGTGCACCGCCGGGACCCGACGCGACGTTTCAGGCCCGGATGATCGTGCTCGGCCTCGAGACGCGGCTCGAATGCCACGTGACGGAGTGGCAACCGGCGCGGGCCCTCGGCTATACGATCAAGGGCCGGCCGTTCCGATCGGCCTTCCGGCGGGTGACACTCGTTCCGACCCAGGGTGGCACGGAGTTCCGAGCGGTCACCGAATTCGAGCTCCGGCTCGCGCTCAAGCCGATCTGGCCGATCGTGGCTCCGATCATGCGCCGTAACTGGGACGCCAACACGCGACGGCTCAGGGACCTCATGGAGGCCGAACCGCGCTAGGCCGGAAGGTCTTCTGGGCGATTGAACGCGGTCTTGCCGCCCGAACGTCGGGTCAAACGATCTGCGCCATCAGCGGAGCAGCGCGGCGAACTCCTCGCGACCGAATGCTGTCCCGGCGATCCCCCAGCCGCCCTCGGCGGCCTCGGTGAGGAGGACCCATGTTCGCGCGGCCTGGCTGGGGTCGCCGGCGATCCTGGCGACGATCTCGGTCGCCTCGGCGACGAGTTGCCGCTGGCCCTCGCGGGTCAGGGCGGCGGGCGGCGTCACGACCTGGACGCGGACGGTCCGCGCGGCGTCGGTGCCGGCGGTATGGACCGACGACGCGGGCATTCGGTGGATGTAGGCGCCGGTGTTGTCGAGATGGGCGGCCTTTGGCGTCGCGACGCCCTCGGCGCGCAGCAAGGCGGCGGTCAGCTCGGCCGCCAGGGCCCGGTCGGAGCCTTCGGGAAAGAGGTCGGACGCGACGTAGACGTCGATCATCGGCATGGCCGTTCTCCTGGTCGCTGAACTATGATGGTCGACATAGACACTAGAGTATGACAGTCGTCATAGTCAAGAGGAAGGTGCGATGGCCCGAGGCGTGCGCGAGCGGATGGTGGCGAGCGCGGTGAATCTGCTTGCCCGGCGTGGCCTCCAGGCGACCTCATTCTCGGAGGTCCTCGAGCATTCCGGTGCGCCGCGCGGCTCGGTCTATCACCATTTTCCAGGGGGCAAGAACCAGCTGATCGGTTCGGCGCTCGACGCGGCCGGTGATCGGGCGATCGAGCTGCTCGACCGCACGGCGGGCGCGCCGGCCGAGGAGATCGCGGCATGGTTTCTGCACATCTGGCGCGAGGTGCTCATCCGCGGAAAGTTCGAGGCCGGCTGCGCCGTGCTCGCGGTGGCCGTCGCCGCCGACTCGCCCGAGCTCCTCGATCAGACCGCCCGCGTCTTTCGAACGTGGCGACGACGGCTGGCCGAGCTCCTCGAGCAGGGCGGGCTACGGGCCGAGGACGCGGCGCTTTTCGCCGCGGTGCTGGTCGCATCGAGTGAGGGGGCGGTCGTCCTCGCGCGGGCTGAGCAGAGCCTGGAGCCCTTCGACCTGGTCGCCCAGCAGCTCGTCGATCAGGTTCGGGCGCTCAGCCCTGCACGGGATACGAACGGACGACCGAGCAAGCGTGCTCGATCGACCAAATAGTCAGTGGAGTCGATCGGAGTCAGGGGATCGAACGACGTGGGTGAGTGGCTCCGGCGGTAGGACTCGAACCTACGACCAAGCGGTTAACAGCCGCCCGCTCTACCACTGAGCTACGCCGGAGCGAGGACCGCCTGGGCGGTCGACGTGACCGTTGGCCACGGTGGCGAAGAATAACATGAGGCCCCGGCCCCCTCCTGACCTTGGTGATTGCTCCCGTTCGGCGCCTGTGCGGCCCGGCCCCGCCATACTCGCGCCATGGCGCTCATCTCCGCGGAGGCGCTCGGCGGCTGCCTCCTCAATGGGATCCCGATCGCGTTCGGCGACCGCGAGTTCGGAGCAGCACTCGTCCGCGTGGTCGACGTGCGGTGGTACCTAGGCCGACCGGGCGACGGCCGGCGCGCCTATGACGTGGGTCACATTCTGGGCGCGATCTTCCTGGACGTCGACACGGACCTGGTGGCGCCCACTGGGCGCGGCCGGCATCCGTTGCCATCGCCGGCGGATTTTGCCGATCGGCTGGCCCGGGCCGGCATCGGCGACGCCGACCTCGTGGTTGCGTACGACGACGTGGGTGGCTGGGTCGCCGCACGACTGTGGTGGATGCTCGACGACCTGGGGCATCGGGCGTCGGCAGTGCTCGACGGCGGCATCGGGGCCTGGATCGCCGCCCACCTCCCGCTCTCCACCGACGAGCCTCGGCTGTCTGCCGGCAAGCTTCACCTGGCCGACCGATGGCAGCGGGTGATCGATCGAGACGCACTTCGAGCTCGCCTCGGGCGCGTCGCCCTGCTCGACGCCCGCGCCGGCGAGCGCTACCGCGGCGAGACGGAGCCGATCGATCCGGTCCCCGGGCACATCCCGACCGCCCTGAGCGCACCGACCGCCGGCAACCTGGGAACAGACGGCCGCTTTCTTCCTCCGCCCGACCTCGCCGAGCGATTCCGGTCGCTGGGGGCGGATCGCCGGACGGTCGTCACGTCGTGCGGCAGCGGCGTGGCGGCCTGCCACAACGCGCTGGCGCTGCGCATCGCCGGCCTGCCGGACGCAATCCTGTACGACGGGTCGTACAGCGACTGGAGCACCGCCGGATACCCGATCGCAACCGGACCGGAGCCGGGTCAGCCGCCGGACCGCTGAGGCAGGCCTCGGTCAGCGCGGCGGGATCGCTCCAGCCACGACGAAGCAGATCAGCGTGCTGAGACTGGCCAGAACCAGCAACCGGCTGCCGATCCAGCGCGCCAGGTCCGGCAGCAGGAAGCCGTCGACCTCGGCACCCAGCCGTTCCCGGGCGGCGATGAGCGGCTCGAGGAATGGACGATTCGCAGCCGCCAGCTGCCGGGCCTCCTCGACCGCGAGCATGGCCTGGCCGATCCGGCGTTCGGAGGCCGGAAGATCATCCGCGGCTCGGGCTACTGGGCCCAGGTCGCCGTCGGCGGTGGCCACGAAGTCCACGAAGGCGCTCTCGAGCGCTCGCTCGAACCGCTCCCATGGGGTTCCGGACGGCAACCCCTGGGCGACTCGTCGCGCGGCGTCGAACTCGCCGATCCATACCCGCAGCTCGACCCGTGGCAGGTCGGACGCTCCGCCGCTTGCTGGATGTGC
>DASPWU010000116.1:0-6680 GCA_035637675.1 Candidatus Limnocylindria bacterium
CATCGCCTGGTTCAAGGACCCCGCGGGGAACATCCTGTCGGTGCTCGAGCAGGGATAGCAATCGTCAGGCTCGTCCCAAACCCGCCTGGCGCCGCCGTTATCGGCTCTTGCCCTCTCGCCCGAACAATAAAGAGTCGCCCGCCGCTCAATAGCGAGCCGTCCTGATGTGTAGACCTGCCCGTTAGCCCGAACCTTGGTCTCAGCCGGCGAGGTCGGGCACATACCGGGAAGGCAGGTCGAGATGACGGGTTACGCGATGGAATTCCTTGCCAGGGAGCGTATGAACGAGCGCCTGTGCGAGGCGGATCGGGATCGGCTGGCGCGAGCGGTCGGAACCAGGCCCCAGCGCGGCCGGCCGTGGCACACCAGGTTGTCGCTGGCCTACGCGCGCCGTCGGTCCGCGGTCGCGAAGCCTTCCTGATCCAGGGAGACCGGACGAGACGCGCGCCACCGACAGCGAGGGTTTGGATGTCTGGCCTGATAATCGACCGCATGGCGGTCCGCGTGTCCAGCCCGGTCCTGATCGGTCGTTCGCACGAGCTCGACCGGCTTCGTGCAGCGCTCCAGCTCGCGCACGACCGGCGGAGCAGTGCGACGCTGGTCGCCGGCGAGGCCGGCGTCGGCAAGACGAGGCTGGTGACAGAGCTTGCCGACCTGGCTCGGGGCGAGGGAGCGGTGATTCTCCAGGGCGGCTGCCTCGTTCTCGGCGACGGGGCGCTCCCGTTCGCGCCGGTCGTGGAGGCGCTCCGCGGGTATGTCCGGCGCGCCGACCCGGCGGAGCTCGAGGTGGTCCTCGGCCCGGGCCGCTCCGAGCTCGCGCGGCTTGTCCCCGATCTCGGTCCCGTGGCTGAGGAGTCGGCCGCCGGTCTCAGCATCGGCTCGGCGCAGGGCAGGCTGTTCGAGCTGCTCCTTGGCTTCCTGGAGCGGCTGGCCACGAGGGCGCCGGCCGTATTCATCGTCGAGGACCTGCATTGGTCGGATCGCTCGACGCGCGACCTCCTGGGGTTCCTCGTGCGTAACCTTCGCGACGCGGCGGTGATGCTCGTGTTCACATACCGCTCGGACGAGCTTCATCGCCGTCACCCGCTGCTGCCCTTCGTGGCCGAGCTGGACCGCACGGGCCGCATTGAACGGCTCGACCTCCGGCCGTTCGATACCCGCGAATCGTCGGCCCAGCTTCGGGCGATCGCCGGACGCGATCTCGACACGGCACTCATTGAGTCGATCCACGCCCGATCCGGGGGCAATGCCTTCTTCGCCGAGGAGCTGCTCGTCGCCGCGGGCGAGGACGGCCGGACCGAGCTGCCGCCCACGTTGCGCGACCTCCTCCTGGCGCGTGTCGCGGAGCTCGCCGAGCCGACGCAGGAGTTCCTGCGTGTCGCGTCCGCGGCCGGCCAGCGCGTTGACCCCGGCCTCCTGGCGGCGGCTGCTGGCATGGACGAATCGGCCATCTACGAAGCGCTCCGCGAATGCGTCAGCCGCCAGGTCCTGATCCCCGATCCCACGGCGGGCCTGGACCGCTACGCCTTCCGACACGCGCTGCTCCAGGAGGCGGTCTACGACGACCTTCTGCCGGGCGAGCGCACTCGGCTGCACTCGGCGTTCGCGCGGACGCTGGAGGAGGCCGGCTCGCCCGGTGACGCGTCGCGCGTCGCGGAGCTGGCCTATCACTGGTATGCCGCGCATGACTTGCCGCGGGCGCTCGAATCGGCCGTCGCCGCGGGCGATGCCGCCGAGGCCGGCTATGCATTTCCGGAAGCGTTCGCTCAATACGAGCGTGCGATCGAGCTCTGGGATCAGGTGCCCGACGCGGAGGCACGTGCCGGCCGCGACCGGATCGACGTCCTTGCCGCCCTGGCCAGCGTCGCCCGGTTCCACGAGCCAGCGCGCGGCGTGTCGCACATCCAGACTGCGATCGCTTTGGTCGACGAGGCCGCAGATCCGGTTCGCCGTGGCCTCCTGAACGAGCGGCTCGGACGGCATTCCTGGATCGCCGGGCAGGGTGAGGTGGCCAACCAGGCGTACCGGGCGGCCATGCGCCTCATCCCGCCGGAGCCGCCATCGGAGGCGCGGGCGCGAGCGGTGGCAGGACTGGCGCAAATCCTTATGCTCGGAGGCCGCTTCGAGGAATCGAGAGGGTTGGCCGAGGAAGCGCTGGCGCTTGCCCGCGCGCTGGGCGCCCGGGACATCGAGGGTCACGCCCTGAACACGCGCGGCACCGACCGAGCCATGACCGGCGACGTCGAAGCAGGGCTGGAGGACCTGCGCGCCGCTGTCGCGATCGCGGTCGAGGTCGATCTCGTCGACGACGTCGGCCGCGCCTACGCCAACTGGGCCTACATCCTTGACATCGGCGGGCGCCTTGAAGAGGCCGTCGAAGTCACCGAGGTCGGTATTGCCCAGGCAGAGCGCCTCGGCCTCATGCGCTTCTTCGGCACGCACATGCTCTGCAACCAGGGCGATTATCTGTACCGGCTCGGGCGCTGGGGCGAAAGCGAGCGAGCGGCACGTCGCGCGGAGGAGATCGGGCCGCTGGGCATCAACGAGATCCTGACCCAGGAGCTGCTGGGCCGACTCGCCATGGCCCAGGGCCGGTTCGGGGAGGCAGCCGAGCGTCTCCGGCCCCTGGCTCCGCTCGCCGAGCGCGCCGCGGACATCCAGTTCATCGGGCCCGTTCAGGCCAGTCTCGCGGAGCTTGCACTGTGGCAGGGCCGGCCTGAGGATGCCGCCACGCAGGTGACCGCGGCTGTGCGGATGCTCGACTTCACGCCCGATATAAAGCTCGGCGAGGGATACGCACTCGGCCTGCGCGCCAATGCCGACGCCGCCGAGCTGGCCCGCGCACGTCGGTCGCCCGAGCAGGAGGGCCAGGCGGTCGCGGCGGGCGACGAGCTGCTGGCAGCGATTCGGGGCCGGCACGCCGACGTCGTCGCAACGCGACCGCTGCTCGAGCAGCAGTCCGAGGCCTGGCTCCTGCTCTGCGAGGCCGAAGCAACGCGGCTGCACCGGCGTGCCGATCCGGACGCCTGGGTCGCCTCCGCCCAGGCCTGGGAGGCACTGCGGCGACCCTACGCCATCGCCTATGCCCGCTGGCGAGAGGCCGAGGCGCGCCTCGCGGCGCGTGGCGATCGCGCCCTGGCCGCCGGCGCATTACACGCAGCGCTCGACATCGCGCAACGGCTCGGCGCCGAGCCGCTGGCGGGCGAGATCCGGGCGCTCGCGGCCCGGGCCCGGCTATCGCTCGAGCCGGAAGTGCGGGAGGCTGCGCAGCCTCGCGCTGGCGATGAGGCCACCCGACTCGGCCTGACCGTGCGCGAGCGCGAGGTGCTGGCGCTTGTGGCCCTCGGTCGGACGAACCGCCAGATCGCCGACGAGCTGTTCATCAGCGAGAACACGGCCGGCGTGCACGTGTCCAACATCCTGGGCAAGCTGGGTGTGAAGGGCCGGGGCGAAGCAGCCGCTGTCGCCTACCGCCTGGGCATCGTCGAGGCCGCGAGCGAGCCCGCCTGAGCAGGTGGCGCCGCGGCGTTGCGCCCAGGGTAAAAAGTGGTGGAGATGGGGGAGAGTCGAACTCCCCGTCCAGAGCCCTTCATCAGGGACCAACTACGAGCGTGTCCGATGGTTTGTCGTCGACCGGGCGGACGACCATCGGCAGCCTGCCGTCCGGTCCAGTCACGTGCCCCTAGATCGGGCTTTGCTCCGGACTACGCGACGCAACTCCGGAGCGCATCCCCGCTGAATGACGCTTCCACGACCCGCGAGGAGGAGGTCGCTTCCACGCTCACCTTACCGCCTAAGCGGCGAGGGCGAGAGCAGGCTGGCGGTTGCCAGTTACTTCGTTTTGCCGCCGGTTTAACGAGGCCTGACGGCACCTCGGCTCGCGTTCCCTGACAGCCAGACCCTGTCGAGACCACGCATCCCCACAGGGTGTCGAACTGATGTTCGACAGACCAACAATTCTACCCGAAGGGCCGCGATCGGCCAAGAGGCCAGCGCCCGCGGCAGGTCTCAGCCGTCGACCTGCGTGACCAGCAGTGGCAGGATCTCGTCCCAGCCCTGGCATGGTCGGACAAGCGCGTTGTGGGCGGCCCTCACGTTCGCGCGATGGAAGCCCGCCACGGTCCCCCCGTGGCCAGTTATGCGTCGCCAGACTCTTGGGCCGGCTGTGGCCATCGGCTCAGGGCATTCGGCGGCCGATTCGGCCCGTCGTGCCTGGCGCGGCGGGATGCGCCGTGCTTGGGGGAGCCAGTCTTGACAGCCTCGACGTGTCCCCGACCGTCGGCCAGCCTGGGTGCACCGGCCCAACAGTCCGTCCATGAATGGCTGGCCGCGGATTCGGCTGTGGGCGCAAGTAATAGTCCTCGAGCGCATGATCGGCCAGGTGACACGGATCGCGACACCGCCTTCCCTCGGTGGTTGGCTCCTACCAGATGTCGCCGACGGTGAAGCCCTCGGGAAACGGGTCGTCCGGGTCGACGACGTAGGATGCGAAACCGGTGATCCACGCCGTGCCCGTGATGGTGGGCACGACCGCCGGACGGCTGCCCACCGTCGCCTCCTCGACCAACCGACCGGTGAAGACCGTGCCCAGGATCCCCTCGTGGCGGAAATCCTCGTTCAGGCCCAGCTGCCCGCGGGCATGGAGGATGGCCATCTTGGCGCAGGTGCCGGTGCCGCACGGCGATCGGTCGATGGCGCCGGTCCAGGTCGACGGCCGGTCCCAGTCGAGCTTCCCGGTCGAGACCGTCACGACGTTTCGTCGGTGGTTCGCTGGGTCGTGCGGAGGACCGGACAGCTGGGCGATGGTGATGCCGGCGAAGCCGGGCTGCTCCGGGTGGACGACCGGCAGCTGCTCGGCCGCGGCGGACTTGATCATCTCGCTGACCCTGACGATGTCGCTCCCTTCGTCGGGGGTCAGCCGGAAGCCGAACGGCTCCGCGTCGGCGATGACGTAAAACATGCCGCCGTAGGCGACGTCGACCGTGACGGTGCCCAGCTGCGGGACCTCGACCCGGGCATCGAGATGGGTCGCGAATGCCGGCACGTTGCGAAAGGTCACGCCGCGGACCTTGCCGCCGCCACAGTCGGCCCGGATGCGGATGAGGCCGGCCGGTGCCTCCAGGGTCAGCTCGGTGACCGGCTCCGTCATCGGCAACATGCCGGTCTCGAGCAACGCGGTCACGACGCAGATCGTGTTCGTCCCGGACATCCCCGGGTACTCGACCTGCTCCATGATCACGTAGCCGGCCTGGGCGGCCGGGTTCGTCGAGGGCAGGATCACGTTGCAGTTGGCGGCCGGGTAGCCGCGCGGCTCGCGCAGCATCAGCCGCCGAAGGCCGTCGCCGTTCGCCTGGAGCCAGGACATCTTGTCGAACATCGTGGCACCCGGGACGTCGAGCACGCCGCCCACGATGACGCGGCCAGGCTCGCCGGCCGCATGGAGGTCGATCGCCTGGATCATCCGCTCGAGGCGCATACCCCCGCTGCCGCCCCGCCTGCCGTTCGCCGCTACCGGCGCCGGGCGTCGGCCAGCTCGCGGGCGACCTCGCGGCGGGCGTCGCGTTCGGCGATGTCCCGGCGCTTGTCGTGGAGCTGCTTGCCCCGCGCCAGACCCAGCTCGACCTTGGCCCTGCCACGGGGGCTGATGTAGAGACGGAGCGGGATGATCGTCTGGCCCTTCTGTTTGGCGCGACCCAGGATCTCGTCGATCTCCGAGCGGTGGAGGAGGAGCTTGCGGGTCCGCTTCGGCTCGTGGTTGCTGCGGTTGCCCTGCTCGAAGGGCGCGATGTGCGCGCCGATGAGCCAGGCCTCGCCGTGCTCGACGCGCGCGTAGGCGTCGGCCAGGTTGACCTTACGGGCGCGCACGGACTTGATCTCCGTGCCGGTCAGGACCAGGCCGGCCTCGAAGGTCTCGTCGATGAAGTATTCGTACCGGGCTCGGCGGTTGAGGGCGATCGTCTGCTCGCCCATCGAAGGCTCCTTCGGAGATGGTGCGGCTCGTCGGCGGCGGGATGGCGCGCAGGTTGAGCCCCTGGCGCACGAACGCCGGCCCTATGCGGACCGGCGCTCGAGTGCTGGCTCCACCGCGCAGGGTGTCCGCTTAGACGGCCATCTCCTGCGAGGTGGTGCAGCTAGGCGTACTGTCGATCACTGCACATCACCTCCTTTCGTTCGGGCGAACCGTACCCGATGGCCGTCACGAGCGCAAGGGCGTGCCTGGCGCGATCCCCCGACCTCGCGGGCTATTGTTGCCACCCGACGCAAGATTCCCGCTCCACTCGCATGGCCTGGCAACGACGGTGTGCTCTGGCCGGATTGCCTAGCCGAGCTTGCGCCCGACGCACGCGTTGGGCCGATCCTGCGGCTCCGACGGCCGAATCTGCCATCCCATGCAACGTCCTGACCCGGACTTCGGGTTGCCACGTGCCGGAGACGCGGTTGTTGCCACCTGGTGCAAACGGCCCAGGGGGCAACGGCCCCGGGGGCAAACGGCCGCCCGGTAGGCCTGCGGTCTCAGGCGGCCCGATCGAGCGCCTCGGCGGACGAGCTCGCCGGAGCCATCCCGAGCACCTCGAGCGCCCGATCCAGGGTGGGGTCGCCCTGGGCGACCGAGCCGTCCGCCGGCAGCGGCACCACCACGTCCGGTGTCAGGCCGGTCCTGTTGATCCAGCGCTGATTGG
>DASPWU010000117.1:0-61654 GCA_035637675.1 Candidatus Limnocylindria bacterium
TATACCAACCATCCGGCGGGCATGGAGGCCGGGCTGGAGGCGGTTGACTACTACGACCCGCCGAACCTGACCTTCCCGTTCGGCAGCTACATCTGCGTCGTGGACATCGACAAGGGCACGGGCGAGGTCCACGTCCGCCGCTTCGTTGCGGTGGACGACTGCGGCAACATCATCAATCCGATGATCGTCGACGGGCAGATCCACGGCGGGCTGACCATGGGCTTCGCACCGGCGCTGTACGAGGCGATCACCTACGACGAGAATGGCAACAACCTCGCCGGCACCTTCATGGACTATCTCCTGCCGACGGCGGTCGAGACGCCCGCCTGGGAGACGGCCAAGACCGTCACCCCGTCGCCGCATCATCCGCTCGGCGCCAAGGGCGTCGGCGAGTCGGCCACGGTCGGGGCGCCGCCGGCCATCGCTAACGCCGTCGTCGACGCGCTGTGGCACCTCGGGGTCCGCAACATCGACATCCCCATCACGCCGCCCAAGATCTGGGCGATCCTCCACGAGAAGGGAGTGACGCCGTAGCCTGGGCAATGGACAGAGCCGATCCCGGCCTGTTCCAGCGGGCCGCCGAGCTTCATCGGCTGGGCCAGCCGTTTGCGGTCGCTACGGTGGTGGCCGTGCAGCGGCCGACTTCGGCCCGGCCGGGTGCACGCGGAGTCATCCACCCGGACGGATCGATCGAGGGCTGGGTCGGCGGCAGCTGCGCGCAGCCGATCGTCATCCGTGAGGCGCTCCGATCGCTGGCCGACGGCCAGCCGCGCCTGCTCCGCCTGTCCCGGACGCCGCCGTCCGACAGCCGTCGCGGCGACGGCATCATCGAGTACGTGATGACCTGCCATTCGGGCGGGACACTGGAGATCTACGTGGAACCGCAGCTTCCGTCGCCGGCCCTCTGGGTGGTCGGCACCACCCCGATCGCGCAGGCACTCACCGGCCTTGGCGCGGCCATGGGCCATCGCGTCTCAGTCGTCGATCCGGTGGCTGAGCCGACCGCCTTCCCCGACGCCGAACGCGTCGTCTCCGAGGCGGGCTTCGAGAGCCTGGCGGGCGACCGCCAGCCGTCGATCGTCGTCGCCACCCAGGGTTCCTGGGACGAGGAGGCGTTGGTCGCCGCCCTGGCCCTGGATGCGACGTACGTCGGCCTCGTGGCGAGCCCGACTCGGGCGACGGCCGTCCGAGCGTGGCTGCGCGACGAGGGCGTGCCCGAGGAGCGCGTCGCGGCCCTGCGTGCGCCGGCCGGCCTGGACCTGGGCGCGGTGACACCGGAGGAAATCGCCGTCTCGATCCTGGCTGAGCTGGTCCAGGTCCGCCGGGGCCGGGCCACGTTCGTGGCAGCCCCGGGCCCGGCAACCCTGGCCGGAAACGGTCCGGCCGCCGCCGAGCCGACGGGAGCCGAGGCGGCCCAGGCCGCTGGTGCATCCGGCACCGATGCAGCCGGCCAGATCGTGCTCCTGGACCCTGTCTGCGGCATGACCGTCGAGCGAGACTCGGCCCGCCATCTGGCCGAGCACGGGGGCATGGTCTACGCGTTTTGCAGCGTGGGCTGCCGATCGCGATTCGTCCGCGACCCGGCTGCCTACGCCCCGCCGGCCGGGAAGGCCGAGCATGCCGAAACGGCCCGTACGGCGCGGCCCTGAGCTCGCCCGGAGGACGCGATGCATTTCGCCGGCCAGGTTCCGATCGGCGCCCCGCGCGAGCGGGTGTGGGCATTCCTCATGGATCCCACCCAGGTTGGATCGTGCGGGCCCGGGGTGGAGAGCGTGGACGTCGTCGACGCGACCCATTTCCGGGCACGCGCCAGGGTCGGCGTGGGATACATCAGCGCCCGGTTCGCGGTCGACCTCCAGATGGCCGAGCAGGACCCCCCGACGAGGGCCGTCATCAAGGCGCACGGACAGGCACCCGGCAGCGCCGTCGACGCCTCGGCGACCATGACCCTGAGCGATGGCAAGAACGGGGCGACCGTCATGGACTGGACCGCCGACGTCACGATCTCGGGGACCCTCGCCAGCGTCGGGGCCCGCCTGATCGAGGGGACCGCGAACAAGATGATCGGTCAGACCTTCGATTGCATCCGGTCGCGGCTCGAGGCGCCGGCCGAGGCGACCGCCCCGGGTTGAGGCGACGCCCCGGGTTGAGGCGACTCCCAGGGTTGAGGCCACTCCCAGGGTTGAGGCGACCCCCGCCGGCCGACGATCGGCCCCGCCGGCTGGGGATCCGAACTCGACGTGCGTCAGCTCGCCGATTCGCCCTCGTTGAGCTCCTCGCCGTCCGCGCCCAGAGGCGGGCCGAGCGTCGTGCGGTGGACCCAGCCCTCCGTTCCCAGCGGGGTCCGGACCAGGATGAAGCCGGCGTACCGCTCGAGCACTTCGACTTCGTCGTTCGCCTCGAGCTGTCCGATATCGGTGCTGCGGACCTCGTCGGGAGCATCGGACAGACGGGCGAGCCGGTAGCGCACCCGGCGCCGCTCAGTGCCGCTCGTGGTCGGCTCGCGGAAGGCCAGCTGCCAGGCCGGACCGACCGAGCCGCGGTCGCTGTGGGCGCGGGCGGCCTGCAGGGACGGCCGGCGCCAGCGGGGGATGTGTTCGTCGCTGTATGGGTCGTCGCCGGGGGCGATGGCGAGCGGAGCCGGGGCCTCCACCACGGTCACATGGTTCCGGCGGCGACGGCGCACCGCCGCGACGAAGAGCCCCGATGAGCCGCCCAGTGCGATGAGCGACACCAGGGCGATCGGAACGAAGGGACTGCCCGGCTGGCCGGGCCTGGTCCCGCCGATGAGGCCAGCCCCTGCCGGAATCTCGGTGGCGGATGGACTGCCGGCATAGCCCACCGGCAGCTGACTCGGTTCGGGCGATCCGCCAGATCCAGTGGGCGTTGAGTCGGAGGCCAGGGCCGATGGAGCCGGGCTGGAGCGCGGGTTCTTCGCACTCGGCTTCGGTGCCGCCGGGCGCGGCGTCGCCTTCGGGACAGGCCTGGGCGTCGGCCGGGGGGTGGGCCTCGGCGTCGGCTGTGGGGTTGGCGGCGGGGGCGCGGCGGCTACCTTGACGAAGGCGGGCTTTACCGCCGTGAACGTGACGATCCGAGACCCGTTGTCGCTACCGCTCGCCACGGTGAAGGCGTAGTCCCACTGTCCGGCGGGAAGCGAGATCGTCAGGGCCAGGGTCTCGCCGGATTTCCAGTTGGAGCCGCCCGCCGCAAGCGGAAACGTTCCGATGCCCGGCAGCGCCAGCTGGGCGAGGGTGGGCGCGCAGCCGGCGTTGTCGGTGTAGCGGACAGAGAACCTGAAGACCGTGCTGACCTGCCCCGAGCCCGGGCTCACCGTTCCGGAGGACAGGGTCAGCTGGTGCTTGGCCTGGCTGCAGTTGAACGCCGCGGCCGGCTGGACGGGCCCCGCCAGGGTCCAGGCTCCTGCAATCAGGAGCGCGATTGCCGCGGTCGGGGTCGTTCGATTCACGTTCGGGCGTGGTGCGCCGGCCATAGTGCTCCGAGGGTAGGCCGCGAAGGTCCCCCATGTCCGTGGCCCATCCGTCCTGGGCCAGGCTGGCCCATACGGGAGCCCTGCCGGGTCGTCCGGTGCGGTCTGGTGCGGTACTGACGGCCGCCGGGCCGTGGATCGGAGTCACCGCGGCTGTGGCACGATCCACCGGGAGGTGGCATCACATGGAGATCGTGTCGCGCTCGGTCGGGCCCCTCGCCACGAACGTCCACGTCGTGGCCGACCCATCGAGCCGCGAGGCGATCGCCATCGACACAGCCATCCCGTCGCTGGCCTTCGTGACCGACGAGCTCGCGGCCCGCGGCTGGAGCCTCAAGCTCATCGTCTCCACCCACGGCCACTGGGATCACATCGGCGACAATGCCGCCCTGGCCGCCCACACCGGGGCGCCGATCGCAGTCCATCCGTTGGACCGGAACCGGCTGGAGCGCCCGGCCGGGGGCATCGCGCCCTTCGAGATCCCGCCGTCCGTGCCCGCGGTGGATCTGGCCGATGCCGGGATGATCCGGTTCGGGCGGCTGCGTCTGGAGGTGCTCCACACGCCCGGCCACACCGAAGGCTCGGTTTGCCTCTGGGCGGCCGACCGAGCGATGCTCTTCAGCGGCGACACGTTGTTTGCCAGTGGTTGGGGACGGGTGGACCTGCCCGGCGGCTCGGCCGAGGCGATGGCCGAGTCGCTGGCCCGGCTGGCCCGCCTCGACGATCGCGTCGGGGTGCTGCCCGGCCACGGGCCCGGCACCACGATCGGCCGGGAGCGCGCGTGGCTCGACATCGTCGTGCGCGACGGCCGGCTGTTCGCCTGAGCCGATCGCTCCGGTGAAAGGACTCGTCTGCAAGGAAGCGGGAGCCGGGCGCGTACCAGAGACATGATCGAGGAACAGCTGCGCCGATCCGCCGTGGAGCGGGCGTACCGGGACCATGCCGACCATGTCTACCGGGTCGCCTTCGCGATCCTGCACGACAGCGAGGCGGCGAGCGACGCGACTCACGATGCCTTCGCCCGAGCCTACGAGCGCTGGGAGCAGTACGACGCCAACCGACCGCTCCGGGCCTGGCTCCATGGAATCGTGGCCCATGCCGCCCTTGACGCGATCAGGCGCCGCCGTGTCCGGGAGCGCACGGCCCGCGCCCTGGGCCATGTGTCGGAGCTCACCGAGGCCTCCGGGGCCGGCGATCCGGCCGGCGATGCCGTCCGTCATCGGGTGGTGGAAGAAGGCCTGGCCACGCTGACGCCGCAGGCCCGGGCGGCGGTGGTGCTTCGCCACTACTACGGCTACGACTACGCCGAGATCGCCTCATTCCTTCAGACGAGCCCGGGCAACGTCGGCTCCCTGTTGAGCCGCGCGCACGCCGACCTCCGCCTGCAGCTCGCAGTGGGGTCCGATGCGGACCCTGCCGATTCCCCGACCGAGTTTCGAATCCCGGCCGCCGGGCTGTCCGGCGACCGGCGCCCCGATCGCTGACCGCCAAGGAGCATCCGATGACCGTCCCACCCGAGCACTCCGGGCCACAGCCCGACGACGAAACACTCGCCGCGCTGGTGCGCGACGTCGCTGATCGCTGGAGCATGCCGCCGCAGCGGCTGGACGACCGAACCTGGCGAGAACGGGTCTCCGGGCAGCCGCGCCGGCGACGCGCACGGGCGACGGCGGCCGGCTGGTTGCGGCGCCTGGGCACCGCGGCCTCGGTGGCCGTGGTGGCGACGGTCGCGCTCGCGCTCGTCGCTGTCTGGCTGACCATCCCGCGCACGCCCGCCATCGGGAACCGCGCGAGCGCGCCACCGACGCTTGGGCAGACCCCCGAGAGCCGGCAGACCCCGTCCCTGCCACCCGCGACACCGCTCCCGGCCTACGCGGTCTACGGTCAGAAGCTGGATGGCCGCCTGATCCTCAACGTGTCGGGTGTCTACCGGATCGTCGACCTGGCGACGGGGACGTTCGCGGGGGACCTCGTCAAGGGCACCCAGTACCCCACTCAGCTCTTCGCCCGACCCGGTGGCGGCTTCGTCTGCGCCTGCTTCAGCGCCGCGTACGCCGGCGATTACCTGTCCGGCTCCTACACGATCGACGCGCGAGTCCTTCGACGCGACGGGTCGCTGATCCGCCAGGTCCGCGTGGCGAAGCTCCAGTCCGATACCGATCCCGTCGTCAGCGATGACGAGTCGAATGGTCTGTCGGCGGCCGCCGAGCTCGCGCCCGACGGCCGGACCCTGTACGTCGCCTGGGCGTACCGGAGAACGCCCGTCTGGCACACCGGCATCAGCGTCGTCGACGTCGAGCGGGGAAAGGTGGTCCAGACAATCAGGCTGCCGGACCGCTCCTCGACCGACGGGCTCATCGTGACATCCGTGTGGCTGAACGCGTTGCGGATCGCCCCGGATGGCGGTCACCTCATGCTGACCATGGATGTCTACTCGACCCGATCCCACACCACCCCGCACGTCCTGGCGACCGTGGCAGACGGCCGTGTCGCGCAGACGGTCACGCTCCCGGACAACACGGCGATCAACGAGCACCCGTGCGACCCGGGCGGAGGCTTTGCAACGAACACGACGTACTACACGCTCTGCCCGTCCCCGGCGGTCTACCGCCTCTTCGCGCTCGACGGCAGCCTGATCGCCCAGGCCGAACTGGGGCGGGGGAGCGGTGCCGAGCCTGGCACCGCGGACATCGTGGACCGTGCGCGCGGGCAGATCTTCCACTGGAGCTCGGAGACTCGCACGCTCAGCCGGATCGACCTGGCCACGGGCCGGGTGACGGGGACGGCGACGGCCCTACAGGCAAGCAGTGGACCGGCTCGACCGGTGGACGGGCTGGCCGCGCTCGGTCGATCGGTCGGGGGGTGGCTGGCACCGTCCGTCATGGCCAAGACGATCCTCCAACCGGGAATCGTGCTCTCGCCCGACGGGTCCCGGATCTACGCCCTGGGCACGACCACCCCCGCGACCACCGACCCGGGCTCGACCGGCGTGGACGTGTTCGATGCGGTGGCCATGCGCCCGATCGATCACTGGGAGCCGCCCGCCGACCTGGTCTCGGTCGCGACGAGTCCCGACGGTCAGTACGTCTACGTGGCCGGGGCGCCGGACGTCAACGCGAGTGGCGAGCGAACGGGGGCGCCGGCCTCGCTCATCGTGTTCGAAGCCTCGACAGGAAGCGTCCGGATGATCGCCGGCGCGCTCGGATCGGAGATGGCTTCCATCGTGCCCTGACCGCCAACGCGTTGGCCTTCCCGTCAGCCGCCTCGGGTGTAGCGGGCGGTGAGCTGGGCCTCGGCCAGGACGTGCCCCTCCATCGCGGCACGGACGTCGGCGGCGCCGGGCGTGCCGGGCAAGCTGAGCGGCGCGTCGAGGGCGTAGAGCGTGAAGACGTAGCGGTGCGTTCCGCTCGGCGGGCACGGTCCCCCGTAGCCGATCCGGCCGAAGTCGTTGCGGCCCTGGCGCGGCGCGTCGGGTGAGGGGGACATGCCCTCCGACAGCCCACCGCTCGCGGTGCCACTCATGTCGAGCACGATCCAGTGAACGAAGCCGCGCGCGTCGGGGTCGTCGACGATGAGAGCAAGCGCGGCCGTCCGGTCGGGGACACCGGCCCATTCCAGCGCCGGTGACACGTCCTCGCCGTCGCATGTGAAGCGGCGCGGGATGGCGCCGCCCTCGTCGACATCCGGGCTCATGAGATGGAAGCCGTCATTGGTCGCCACGGTCGTTCCTCCTGGGCTGGATCGCCGGTCGGCACCTGAGGCTGACGTCGTCCCCGTCGGTCCCCCGGCGGCACAACCGGCCAGGACGAGCATCAGGGCGCCATGGATCGCAAGCTGAACGGTGCCGGCCATCGCGGTGCCTCAAGTATCCAACGAGAGACGCACATCCGCGACACGCCGACGGTCGCGGACACGGCGGCCGCATGGCAGTTCTTCGCTAGGACATCGCCTTGCGGTACATCGTCGCCGGCTTGTTTACCCGAAAGCCGAGACCCTCATAGAGGCCGAGCGCCCCGGTCGGATTGTCCGCGTCGACGGCCAGCGCGGCAGAGGTCAATCCTCGATCCGCGAAGGCACGCAGGCTGGCCCCAATGAGCGCCCGGGCGACGCCTCGGCGGCGCCACGGCCGGCGCACGCTGACCTGCTCCAACCAGCCCCGATTGACCCCCAGCCGCTCGTTCTCCTCGGCGTAGACCCAGTTGGCGCAGACCCCGACGACCTCCTCGCCTTCCCAGGCGACTCGCCAGAGCGACGTGTCGAGGTCAGGCGCCCCGAACATTCCCTCGAAGTTGGCGTCGGTCCATTCCCGTGCACCCCAGTGGTCCTGAAATGCCTCGGCCTGGGCATCGAAGATCCGCCGATGGTCGGCCGCCTCGACCGGCCGCATCTCGAGGCCATCTGGCAGCGGCGTCTCCGGGATGTCCGCCAGGCCGTCGCGGACCATCTCGAGGTAATAGCGAGCCGGCCGGTACCCTTCCGCGGTCAGGAGCGCTCGCGTGTCCTCGGCCGAATCGACGCACCACGACGCGTACCGACACGACGCCCCGGCCGGCCGGTCGGCCGCCATGTCGCGCGCCAGGCCCTCGAGCCGGTTGAGGATCGCTCGGCCGATTTCCCGGCGAGGGACCTCCGGATGCACGTCGGCTGAGATCTCGTAGGTGTCCTCGCCGGCGCGCCGGACGTAGGCGACCCGGCCCACGGCAACGACCCTGCCGGCCAGCTCGCCGACGACGATGTGCCGCTGGGGATCGAAGCCCGCCGGATGCTCCACCTCGGAGGCGAACTGTTCCACGGTCGGGATGTAGTCGAAGTCGTCGGCGAGGTGAGCGGCGGTCATGACGTCGACGATCGGCTGGTCGTCGACCTGTCCGGCGTAGGTCCTGATCCGCAGAGCTGCGGTGAGCGAGGCGGCGGGCGCGTCGAGCTTCACCATGATCACCAGTCTGGCATGGATTTGCGGGCCATGGACTCGGCCGCGCTGTGGCGTACCAGCCGGGCGAAGCGCCGAGCCTCGGTACGTTCGCTGGGCGTGCGGCGTGCCTCCGTTCGGGCGGCCTCGCGTTCCATCTTGCGCCGATTCCGCAGCCGCTCGCCCGGCAGGCTACCGTCACCGATCGCTGCCAGGACCGCGCAGCCGGGCTCGCGCTCGTGGCGGCAATCGGCGAAGCGGCAGGAAGCGGCCAGCTCGTCGATCTCCGAGAACGTGTCCCCGATCGATTCGCCGCCATCCCACAGGCCGAGCTCGCGCATGCCTGGCGTGTCGATGACCATGCCGCCGCCGGGGAGCGCGAGCAGCTGTCGATGGGTCGTCGTGTGACGGCCGCGGTCGTCGCCGGTCCTTACCTCGCGGGTCGCCAGCACGTCGTGGCCGGCCAGGACGTTGATGAGCGTCGACTTGCCCACACCCGAAGAGCCGATCATGGCGGCGGTGCGACCGGGCTCGAGCCAGGCACGCACGTCGTCGAGGCCGTCACCGGTCAGGGCCGAGATCGGTAGTACGGGCACCCCCGGCGCGACAGACCGAACCGCCACTTCTCGGCCGTCGACATCGGGACATCGATCGGTCTTCGTCAGCAGGACGACCGGGCTGGCGCCACTGTCCCAGGCCACGGCCAGGTAGCGCTCCAGGCGTCGCAGGTTGAAGTCGCCGTCGAGACCCATGGCGACGAACACGACGTCCACGTTGGCGGCGACTACCTGTGCCTCGGTCCGCCGCCCGGCGGCCAGTCGTGAGAAGGCCGTCCGCCGCGGCAGGCGCGCGTGGATCGTCGCGGCGTCGTCCGCGGGCGAGCCGTCGATGGCGACCCAGTCACCGACCGCCGGAAAGTCGGCAGGACCGGCTGCCTCGTAGCGGAAGCGGCCGGATACTACAGCCAGGCCCTCCGCCGGACCGCCGGCCCGCGTCGCTCGAACCGCATATGCCCCCCGATGCTCGGCGGTCACCCTGGCCGGCGTGAGGCCGCGTGCGCCATGACCCGCGAAGGCATCCGCGAGCTCCGAGGTCCAGCCGAGCGCCTGGATGCCCGCGGGCCCTGCGAGGCTCTCGATCCCGTGAAGCCCCTCGGCGTCGGCGCTCATCGGGCACTGACCTCGTGCCCGGGCGGCGGGCGGATCGCCGTTCGGAACGCGGTCGACGATGAAGCCATGCGGAAGCCGCAGGATTCGTAGAGGCCCAGCGCCTGATTGGGATTCTCGGCATCGACGCCGAGCGCCGCACTCGCCAGTCCGCGGTCACGGAGCAGCCTGAGACTGCGTACGATGAGGGCGCGGGCCAGGCCGCGTCGCCGCCACGGCCGGCGCGTGAACACCGAATCGAGCCAGCCTTCCGCGGCGCTGCCGTCGCCGTGGCGATGGATTCCGTTGAGAACCGCCCCGGCAACCTCGTGGCCGTTGAAGGCGACCAGCCACAGGTCCGGGTCGGTCGCGGGGTTCTCGATGAAGCTGGCGAAGGCCTCGTCGCCCTCGTCCACCCAACCGAAGTGATCGCGGAAGGCCTCGCCGGCCGCGTCGAAGACCTGCCGGAGGACGGCCCGGTCCCGCGGGATCGGACGGATCTCCAGGCCCTCGGGAAGCGGTGCGTCGGGGATCGACTCGAGGTCCGGCCGGAGCATCGAGAAGAAGCGCCGGAATGGCTCGTAGCCCGCGGACTCCAGGAGCACCCGCCCGCCGCGGTCGCCGTCGTGCACGAACGTGGTCATCCAGCGCGGCCGGTCCAGGCCCTCGCCGGCGGCCGCGTGGGCATCGGCGATGACCCGCCGGCGATCCTCGCTCCAGGTCAGCATCGCCCGGCCGATGCCCTGGCGCCGGGCATCGGGTCGCAGGAAGCAGAACCCGTCGTAGTAGCGGCTTCCGTCGTTGGCGTCTCCCCACAGGACACGCGCGTACCCGACGATCTCGTCGCCCAGCTCGACGACCAGGATGTCCCGGGCCGGGTCGGATCGCTCCAGATGTGCGTACGTCGCCCGCATGCCCGCGAGGTCGAGCGGCTCGATCTCGCCGTCGGCCAGCCGTGCCTGCCGGGCCGCCTCGAACATGCCCGGCAGGTCGGCGTCCAGCCCGCGATAGCCGCGAAAGTGGACGCCGCGCACCGGCGATGCAAAGCGGTCGAGGCGATCGACGGTCGGCGTACGCATGTCAGCCGACCCTCTTGAGCTTGCCGGTCCGCTTGGCGTATTTCTCGGCCCGCCCAAAGGCCCAGATCCCGAGCGGGATGAGGACGACGCCCATGATCGCGAGGGGCCAGACGTCGTACCACAGCGCCGTGATCGGTACGCCCTCAGTGAGCGCCTTCCGGACGCCGTCCAGGATGTATGTCGCCGGCGAGAAGCGTGAGGCCACCTGCATCCAGCCGGGCAGCACCTCGATCGAGTAGTACACGCCGCTGATGAGAAGCAGCACCGACTGGAGGACGAACGTCATCTGGGCGCCCCGCTCGACGTACAGGAGCGGCAGGATGGCGGCCATCATCCCGATGCCGATGAAGCTCACGGAGCCGACGAGCATCAGGATCGCCGCGGTTCCCAGGTCGGCGTGGCTGAGATCGAGACCGAAGAACAGGACCAGCACGACCATGATGAACGCGGTGTGGATGAGGCCGTAGACCACGGCGTACAGCGTGGAGCCAAGCAGCTGCGCGGCGCGCCGAACGGGCGCCATCATCGTGTACTCGAGCGTGCCCTCCCAGCGCTCCCAGGCGATCGTCTCCGCGATGAACGTGAAGACAACCGACAGGTAGTTCCAGAAGATGGCGCCGATCATCAGCGAGAAGATCAGCCGCCGGCTGCCCTGGTCGGCGCCGATGAGCGTCACCGACAGGGCGCCGGCGACCGAGTAGACGAGCCAGGCGACCTCCCAGCCCCAATAACGCTTGGTCAGGTTGAAGTTACGTTCGACGAAGGCGTAGCTCGCCTTCAGCTCGTGCGCGAGAACCGTCATCGGATCGTCTCCGAACGTTGAGGGTGAGGCCGGCTCGATCCCGTCACGGGGATCGAGCCGGCGTGAAGCCGGGATCGGCCGCGACGGCCTCGCCGACGCGAACGATCGAGCGACCGATCGCCTGCCTGGTTGACTGGCGTGGCTGGCGCCGGATTTCGCGTTCACGGGCAATCCTTTGGATCTCTCGCTCGCGCTCCGTCGCCAGGAATCGGTACAGCTCGTAGCTCGGGAACTGCTGCATGGTTATCACCTCCTTTCCTTTGAGATTTCAGTCGGCTTCGTCGGCCAACTCATCCTCGACGTCTTCGTCGAGCGAGCGACCGGTGTAGGTCATGAAGACGCTCTCCAGGGTCGGCGCTGTTCCGTGATCACGTGCAACCAGCGCCTTGAGCTCGGCCGGCGTTCCCTCGACGACCGTTCGTCCGGCGTCGAGGACCGTGATCACGTCGCACAGCCGGTCGGCCTCGTCGAGGTCGTGTGTCGTCAGCACGATCGTTGCGTCATGCGTCTGCCTTAGATCTGCGATGAACCCCTGCACGTCGAGCTTGGAGCGGGGATCGAGGCCCGTCGTGGGCTCGTCCAGGAGCAGCAGCGCGGGGCTCGTCAGCAGGGCTCGCGCGATCGCGACCTTCTGCTGCATGCCCCGGCTCATCTGCTCGATCGGCCGGTTGACCCGCTTCTGCGAGATGCCCAGGCGACCGAGGATGTCGATTGCGTCCCGCCTTGCGCCCTTCGCATCGAGCCCGTACAGGCGGGCCGCGAAGGACAGGTTCTCCAGCGGGCTCAGCTTCTTGAAGAAGGCCGCGTCGACGCTGACCCGGTTGATCAGGCGCTTGACCGCGAGCTCGTCACGGACGATGTCATGGCCGAAGACCTCGACTCGTCCTTCGTCCAGCGTCAGCAGTCCGCTGACGAGCCGGATGAGGGTGGACTTGCCCGAGCCATTGGCGCCGAGGACGCCCCGGATCTCGCCGCGCGCGAGGCGCATGGAGACATCGGCGATGGCGATGACCGGCGGCTTCTTCCGCTGGACCTGGAACCGCTTCGTCACGTGCTCCACGAGTAGTGCGGGGAGAGCCGTGGACTGCCCGGCGGGTCGATCGGATCCGGTCACAGGTTCAGCCGGTGGGATTGGGACCGGCGCCCGCGAGCGAGCCCGATCGTCCGTCCTGTTCTGTTGTGGTGTCAGGGTGGCGGTCACTTTGGGTTCGCTCCAGTCGGTCATGAGTGGCGGTGGCGATCGCATCTGCCGTCGCGGCTACCAACACGCGAAAGCCGCGGGCCCGGCTCGTCCTGCGACGTGATGGGCTCGCGGCTCTGATTCGGCGCCACGCGGCGCGGGCATCGAAAAAGCCGTGGACCCGGTCCGGCCCACGGCTCGTGGATCGCCTGTCTGGCGGCATTGCCGCCCGCGGTCACCTACGAGATGGGCACAGACCTCCCGTCAACGACAGCCTCAGAGGCCGTCATGGGAAGAAGGGTAGAGATGCGATTCTGCATTGCTCGATTCCCTCCTTTCTCTGCTAGGTGGCGCGCGGACCGGCGCCGGTGGCCGAGTCTACGTGGGCTCCCGTCGCCATGTCAACGTGGACAAGCGTCCATTCCGCCATCGTCATTTGTCCATCCCACCCGCCAACAGCACGAGCTGTGACTACGGACACGTCGTTGACGCGTTCCGCGCTCCGCGTCGACCGACCCGCCTTTACCAACCCCGGTGGTGGTACGTTCCCGATCACGGCGCGACGGCAAGCCGAGTTGCCTCCGCCACGCTCAATCCGCTCCCGGTCGCCGCTTCTCGACCGGCGCCAATGCGCGTATCACCACCCCCGTTGGTAGATGCGAGAACCGGTCGAGGACCAGGTTGATTGACAAGCCTTGGCAGGCGACAGTTGCGGCGACCCAAGAAGGGGGCCGTGTCAGTCGAGCTCCAGGCGGACGATCGGGCGTGGGGCCGCGTTGGCCTGAGGCGTGGACCAGCCGACGACCTTGAAGCCTGCGGCCTGGAACATGCTGAGCGTCCCGCGGTAGAGCGAGGCCGCGGGATGACGGGCCCCCTCGGTCGGCGTGGGATACGCCTCGAGGGCCGGGGCGCCGTGCTTCCGGGCATAGGTGATCGCGCCGTCGAGGAGGGCCCGGGCCAGGCCGTTCCGGCGGGCGCGTCGACCGACGACGAAGCAGACCACCGACCAGACCGGTCGATCGTCGATCCGGCGAAGTGTCGTCGAGCGCTCCAGGCGTCCGTAATCGGACCGAGGACCCAGGCTGACCCAGCCGACCGCCCGCCCGTCGCGATAGCCGACCAGGCCGGGGGCAGGCCCCGCCTCCGCGGCGGCCACGTCGGTCAGCGCCCGCAGTTTGGCCCGATTCGCGGCGGCCCCGTTGACCCCGAAGTCCTTCGACCTGAGCCGCCAGTACATGCACCAGCACGATTTCGGGTCACCGCCCTCCTCGAAGAGGGAGGCCAGGTCGTTCCAGCGATCGGGCTCCAGGGGCTGGATGTCGAGAGGCGCCGTCTCAGGTCTGGCGGTGTCCGGCGCGCCTTTGGGCGGGCCGCCGCGCGGAGCGTTCGTCCTCTTCGGAGCCGGCATGCGTCGACAGGGTAGCGCCAGGTTCCCGACACACGCTGACAGGAAAGGCCGTTCGACCTGTCAAACTGCCGCCGATGACTCGAGCTCGGAAGACCGACCCACCGCCGCTGAGCCCCCGGCCGCCCGCGTCAGCCCGGCCGGTATTTCGCGACGGTGCGGACCGAAGGCGAGGCTCCATGCCGGTGCTCCGGATGGAAGGCCTGGGTCGCAAGTTCGGTGCGACCTGGGCGGTCCGTGACCTCAGCCTGGACGTCCGAGCCGGCGAGGTGCTTGGCCTGCTGGGGCCGAACGGGGCCGGCAAGACCACGACGGTCCGGCTCCTGGCCGCGCTCATCGCCCCGACGGCCGGCCATGCCTGGGTCGACGGCATCGAGATCCGCGAGGCGCCCGACGAGATCCGCGCGCGGGTGGGCATCCTCACCGAGACGCCCGGCCTGTACGACAAGCTCTCGGCGGAACGCAACCTCGACTATTTCGGCAAGCTCCATCGGCTGCCCGCTGCCGTCCGGGCGGAGCGGATCGAGCGATGGATGGTCGCGCTCGGCATGTGGGACCGGCGCCGGGACCCGGCGGGGACGCTCAGCAAAGGAACGAAGCAGAAGCTGGCGATCATCCGGGCACTGCTTCATGAACCGCGCGTCGTCTTCCTCGACGAGCCCACGGCGGCCCTGGATCCGGAGGCTGCCTATGTCGTCCGGGAGGCCATCGCCATCCTCCGCGCCGAGGGTCGGACCATCGTGCTGTGCACGCACAACCTGGACGAGGCAGAGCGGCTGTGCGATCGAATCGCCTTCCTGCGCGGATCGCTGTTGCGTGTCGACTCACCGGCCCGCCTGCGCGGCGAGCTGGGCGGTGGGCGCGTCACGATCCGCCTCGCAGAGCCGGCCAGCCCCGCGCTCATCGCCGCGGTCGAGGCGCTGTCCGTAGTCCGTTTGGTCGAGCACGAATCGGGCACCCTGGGCGTTCGCGTGGAGAACGAGGAGCACGACGCACCGATCGTCGTGCGTGCCATCGTCGGTGCCGGTGGGGGAGTCGTGGAAGTCCGGCCCGAGGTGGGCACCCTGGAGCAGGTCTACTTCGAGATCATGGGCGTCCGGCCGGGAGCCGGCGATCCGGACTCGGCGCGGGAGGTCGCCTGATGCGCCTCGCGATGCCGCGCCCCGACATCGTCGCCGCGGTCGTCACCCGCGACTGGGAGGAGACGCTCCGCAACCGGCTGCTCCTGGCGACGATCCTCGTTCCGCCGGTCGTGCTCACGATCGTTCCGCTCATCGTGGGCGGTGTCACCACCGGACTTCCCTTACCGGCGGCAGTCGCTCGCCAGGCCATCGCGCTGCGGCCGGACTGGGCCTCGCTCAGTCCCGGCGAGCTCACGGCAGCTCTCGTGATCCAGCAGTTCCTCGTCTTCTTCCTCATGATGCCGGCCTACATCCCGCTCTCCATCGCGTCGTATTCGATCATCGGCGAGAAGACGTCGCGCAGCCTGGAGGCGGTCCTGTCCACGCCGATCCGGACGATCGAGCTCCTGGCCGGCAAGGCCATCTCCGCGTTGCTGCCAGGGGTGGCCGTGGGTTGGCTGACGTATGTCGCCCTCATCGGGTTGACGGCGATGCTGTACAGCCCGGGCCTCGTTGGCGTCGTCACTGACGACTCGTGGCTGGCCGGCGTCTTCCTCCTGGGTCCGGCGGTGGGCCTCGCTTCGGTCGTGGCGGGCGTCATCGTCAGCGCCCGCGTGAGCGACCCTCGTACGGCCCAGCAGATCGGGGGGATCATCATCGTCCCGCTTGTCGGCGTGGCGGTCATCCAGGCCAGCGCGACGGTCCTGTTCGGTGGGCCAAGCTATGCCCTGGGTGCCCTCATCGTCCTCATCATCAGCCTCATGGGACTCGTGCTGGGGGCTCGCCTGTTCGGCCGCGAGACGATCCTCACCCGCTGGCGCTGACCGGCCTTCGGCCCGCCGTCAATCTGTTTCCGCACGCGGCGCAGGACTCGAAAGACCGTCGACGTAGCAGGTCAGCACCGCGAGCTCGACCGTTTCGCCCCCATCGATGAAGGGTGCCGTCGGCTGGCACGCACGGGTCCGCGCCCCGAACTCCCGGAACTTCGCCGCAGCGTCTGCGAGCTGGCCGAGGTTCACGACCAGGGCGATCGCGGCCGCGACGGCCAGGGCGCCATTGATGGCCGCCCGCCTCGGGATCCGCGCGGCCGCCGGCGCCAGCGTCGACAGCCCGACGAGCAGCAAGGCGGCGGCCGGATAGATGTAGCGGGACTGCTCCGGCAGCGTCGTCGATCCCGCCCGCAGGAGGCCGGCGAGCATGAACTCCGTCACGGTCCCCACCGCGGCCCCCGCAAGAAGCGGCCGAATCCGCCAGCCGTGCCGGGCCATCATGATCAACCAGCCAACGCCCAGCCACACGATGATCGCGCCTACCAGGTCGCCCAGGCCGGACAGGCCGCCGACGGTGTTCGCGACGCCGCGCAGGGCGAATCCCGGGGCCGCCAGCAAGCTACTGGGATTGAACCACTCGGCCACCCCAGCCTGGACGCTCCGCCCATACGCCACGAACCACAGCAGGTAGCCCAGGACTGGGACCGCCACGACCGCCAGTCGTCGCCGCTCGTCGCGCTCGAGGACTACCTGGGCCGCTGCCGCCGCGACGAAGCAGAGCCCGATTCCCGAGGTCGCCACCGATGCCAGGAGGAGCAGGCTCGCCGCCGCGTCGGCCGGCCTCTCCCGACGGCGAAGGAGGAGGAGAGCCCACAGGCCACTGGCCGTGGAGGCGACGAAGCCCATCTGATACGCCCAGAAGAGGTCGTCCGCTCCGCTGCCGAGGAACAGGATCAGCAGGGCCGCGCCCAGGCCCCACCACGGAGCGGACGGCCGGAAGCTGTGGAACACGGCGAGCGCCACGATCAGGTGAAAGCCCAGGAGGACGGCCAGGTACGGCAGATAGGCGGCGACGCCAACGCTCTCCACGATCAGTCGATAGATGACGACGAGGCCGGTGTGCCAGTGGTCGTTGTGCGGCGTGAGCCAGCTGGCTGGATCGCTCAGCGACCTGGTCTCCAGCACGTTCCATTCGTCGTTGAAGAACGTGGCGCCTCGCGCGAGCCAGAGAATGCTGGCAAAGGCCGCGAAGCAGGCAATGCCGAAGAGCGCCGCGGGGCCGACTGTGCCCCGACGACTCTGGCGGTTCTCGATCATTGCCGTGATGCGTGGATTCAAGCACTGGCTCCTGTGCGGCTCGCGGGCGACGACTCGCGGCGACGACTCGCGGCAACGACTGGCCGACACGCGATGATTCGTCGATGCCATGGGATCATCGCCGGGCGGCTTCGACGGATCAAGGCCGCGAGCAGGTCAGCGTTGCTTGCCCGCCGCCGGCTGACGCTGCTTCGGCTCTCGCAGATCTGCCTTTCGCCGGGTCGTTTGACGCTCCACGAGGCCGGGCCATACGCTGCGGACCCCATGCGCTACGACGGCGGACGCTCGCCGGCGCGGTCGATCTCGGTCGTCGAGCTCATCGCGACGGGCACGCTTGACGCGGAGCTGGCTGGTCTCCTCTGGCTCCTCGTGGAGGCCCGCCTGCCGATGATCGTGGCGGCGGCGGCCCCGCGCACGGGCAAGTCGACGCTGCTGGAGGCGCTCCTGGCCTTCCTGCCGGCCGGCACGCGGCGTCAGGAGCTGAGCGGATTCGCGGAGGACTTCGTGTGGCTACCGGAGGCCGCCGAGCTCGGCTGGCAGGGCGGCCGTGACGCCGACGACCGCTTACGCGACCGCCCCGCCACGGCAGAACGCGCCACCCGGGCCGATCCAGCCAGCACCTACCTCGTCGCCCCGGAGCTCAGCGATCATCTGCCGACGTACACCTGGGGCGAGCAGGCTCGCGTCGCGGTCCGCGCCGTCAGTCGAGGCTACGGCCTGGGCGCCACGATCCATGCCGACTCCCTGGGGGAGGTCTTCGCCCTGCTGGGTGGCCCGGAGGTGGGGCTGACGGCGGAGGAGCTGTCGCGTCTCGGCCTGGTGCTCGTCCTGCGTCTCGTGCCCGGAGGAGGGCGACGACTCGCCGCCGGCCATTACGTCCGGCCGGTCGTCCGAGACGCCGGCGGGCACATCCAGCGGCTCGGTCCCGCTGTCCTGGCCACCTGGGATCCGGTTAGGGACGCCCTGGACCACTTCTGGTGGGGCATCCTGCCGGAGCTGGCCGAGCGGACCTCCCGCCGGGCAGGCGATTTCGAGGCTGAGCAGGCGCGCCGTGCTTCCTATCTGGCAGGCCTGGTCGCCGGCGGCCTGACCGGCTGGCAAGAGGTGGTGGCGGCCATCGCCGGGTACCGGGCGAGCGACCCAGCCGGTGCTCGTTGACGGGATTCCGGCGCGCGCGTACGCTCGAATCGCCGCCACATCGAGTCAG
Source organism: Candidatus Limnocylindria bacterium (assembly GCA_035637675.1). GTDB lineage: Bacteria > Chloroflexota > Limnocylindria > Limnocylindrales > CSP1-4 > C-114. The sequence continues at coordinate 18,423 of DASPWU010000117.1, forward strand.
CACACCATCGGAGCACGTCCGTGACCCAATCCGACCTCCTGCCCACCACCCTCCGCGAGCTGCTCGATTCCGGCTGGCGACCGCGCACGGTCAAGGAAGAGCTCCGAGCCAACCTGCTGGCCCGCCTTGGCGAGGGAGAGGACGTCTTCCCGGGCGTCGTCGGCTATGAAGAAACCGTGCTGCCGGCGGTCGAGAATGCGATCCTGGCCGGCCAGGACCTCGTCTTCCTGGGCGAGCGTGGCCAGGCCAAGACGCGGATGGCCCGGCTGCTCGTGGGCCTGCTCGACCCCCTCCTGCCCGTCGTCGCCGGAGGCGAGCTCAATGACGACCCCACGGCGCCGGTCAGCGCCGGAGCCCGGGCCGTCGTGGCGGAGCAGGGGATGGACACCCCGATCGCGTGGCTGCCCCGCGACCGGCGCTACAGCGAGAAGCTGGCGACGCCGGACATCACCATCGCCGACCTCATCGGCGAGGTGGATCCCGTTCGGGTGGCCGAGGGGCGTTACCTGTCGGACGAGCTGACGCTCCATTACGGGCTCATCCCTCGCAGCAATCGCGGAATCTTCGCGATCAACGAGCTGCCCGACCTCGCCGAGCGGATCCAGGTCGGGTTGCTCAATATCCTCGAGGAGCGCGACGTCCAGATCCGCGGCTTCACGGTCCGGCTCGCGCTCGACCTGTTCGTGGTCGCCAGCGCCAACCCCGAGGACTACACCAGCCGCGGCCGGATCATTACGCCGCTCAAGGACCGGCTCGGGTCCCAGATCCGGACCCACTATCCCAGGACGCTCGATCACGAGATCGCGATCGTCCGCCAGGAACAGCATCGATTCCCAGCCGATGAGGGCGTCCCTCCAGTTGTCCTGCCGGCGTTCATGGAGGAGCTCGTCGCCGAGCTGACCCACCTGGCCCGGCGATCGCCCGAGATCAGCCAGCGATCGGGTGTGTCGGTGCGGGTGAGCGTGGCCAACGCGGAGGTTCTTCTTGCGGCGGCCCTCAAGCGGGCGATCCGCCTGGGCGAGCCGGCCGGCGTGCCGCGGGTCAGCGACCTGGGCGCCGTCATCGCCTCGACCGCCGGCAAGGTCGAGCTCGAGTCGGTGGGCGAAGACGTGCCGGAGGAGCGAGTCGTGGAGCGGCTCATCACGAAGGCGCTGTACACCACCTTCGGCCGCCGGATGGACGCGGACGACCTGGACGAGATCGTCGATGCGTTCGATGCCGGCCTGGTCCTGGAGACCGGCGATCGCATCCCGTCTCGTGAGTACGTCCGCTGGATGCGCGAGATCCCCGGCCTGCCCGAGGCCGTCCGCCGCCTGGACGTCGATCCGGGCGCGGGCGAGCCGGCCACCGCCGCACTCGTGGCCGCGGCGGTCGAGTTCGTCTTCGAGGGACTCCACCTGCAGCGACGCCTGAACAAGGATCGGGCGGCCGGCGGCGTCGTCTACCGGCGTTGAGCGCGTGATGAGCGACCTGCGTCGACCTCCGAGCAAGCGATGATCGGGCACGGCTTCACGCCCGATCGGCGCGACGTCCGCGACGCCGGCTCGGCGATGTCGTCCCGCGACGAGGTGCTGGCCCGGGCGGCGCGGTACTCGCATTGGGACGGCTCGCAGTCGGTGCCCGACCTGGAGGCGGACGAGATCCTCGACGCCCTGGCCGACGACGTCATGGCCGAGGGCGACCTGTCCTCGGCGCTGCGACGGCTCATGGAACGCGGCTGGCGCTCGACCGACGTGGCCCGGCCGGACATGGCAGGCCTGCGCGACCTGATGGAGCGACTGGCCCGTCGTCGGGAAGAGGTCCTGGATCGGTACAAGCTGGGGGACGTCCTGGCCGACGTCCGCGCCGAGCTCGACGGGATCGTCGCGGAGGAGCGGGGCGGGGTCGAGCGCCGCCTGGATCAGGCCTCCCGCCCCCCGCAAGAGGGCCAGGTTGCCAGGGGCCAGGCCGGCGATGCGGCCGCAACCGAAGACGGGGCAAACGACCTCGAGGAGGCCGCCGCTGCCGAGGATGACCGGGCCCTCCGGAGGATGCTCCGCGACGTCGCGGCCCGGCGCCTCGATCAGCTCGACCAGCTGCCTCCCGACGTCGGGGGGCGGATCCGCGGCCTCGAGGAGTACGACTTCATTGAGCCCGCGGCCCGCGAGCGCTTCGATGCGCTCCTCGAGCGCCTCCGGCGCCAGGTGCTCGACCAGTTCTTCTCGGGCCTGTCGGATTCGATCAAGAGCACCACGCCCGAGGAGCTTGCCGCCAATCGGGAGATGGTCCGCGACCTGAACCGACTGCTCGAGGAACGCATGGCAGGGGGCGATCCCGATCCGTCCGAGTTCCTTGCCAGGCATGGGGGCTTCTTTCCCGGCGCCCGAACGCTGGACGACATCATCGAGCAGCTCGCCGAGCGGATGGCCGCGCTCCAGTCGCTCCTTCGCTCCATGTCACCGGAGCAGCGGGCCGAGCTCCAGGACGCGATGGACGCGCTCCTGCGCGACGATCGCCTGCGTTGGGACCTTGCCCAGCTGGCGGCGATCCTGGACCAGCTGGTGCCGGGTGGCCTCGGCGAGCGGTTCCGCTTCGGCGGCGACGAGCCGCTCGGCCTGGAGGGCGCGCTCGAGCAGATGGGCAACCTGCAGGCGCTCGATGCCCTCGAGGCGCAGCTCGGCCAGATCGGCGAACCGGGCGATCTAGCCGGCATCGATCGGGACCGTCTCGGCCAGCTCCTCGGCGACGAGTCGGTGCGAGACCTGGAGGCGCTCGACGCCCTGGCCGAGCAGCTGGAGCGCGCCGGTTACCTGACACGGGATGGCGAGCGGCTGGAGCTGACGCCGCGCGGCAGCCGGCGGATCGGCCAGAAGGTGCTGGACGACCTGTTCACGCGGCTTCGCCGTGACGCGTTCGGCGCCCACCGCGTGGAACGATCCGGCCGCGGCGGCGAGCGGGACGAGACGACCAAGCCCTACGAATTCGGTGACCCGTTCCATCTGGACCTGCGACGGACCCTGGCCAACGCCCTGACCCGCGACGAGAACATCCCCGGCCGGCGAACCGGGCGAGGGCTGCACCTGGCGCCGGAGGATTTCGAGGTCTTCCGGACCGAGCTCACGACCAAGACCTCGACCGTCCTGCTGGTGGACATGAGCCGGTCCATGCTCCTGCGCGGCTGCTTCGTCGCGGCCAAGAAGGTGGCGGTCGCGCTCGACACGCTCATCCGCACCCAGTTTCCCCGCGACGACCTGGCGGTGATCGGCTTCGCGTACTACGCCCGGCAGATCCGCTCGGAGACCCTTGCCGAGCTCTCCTGGCACGGCTATGAGTACGGCACCAACCTCCAGCACGGGCTGATGCTCGCGCGGCGGATCCTTGCCCGCAGCCATGGCGGCAGCAAGGAGATCGTCGTCATCACGGACGGCGAGCCGACCGCGCACATGGAGAACGGCCAGGTCGAGTTCAACTACCCGCCCACCCGGCGGACGATCCAGCAGACGCTGCGCGAGGTCGCCCGCTGCACGAAGGAAGGCATCACGATCAACACGTTCATGCTCGAGCGGAGCAGGACGCTGGCCGAGTTCGTTGCGATCGTCACCCGCCTCAACCGGGGCCGCGCGTTCTACGCCGAGCCGGAGCATCTGGGCGAATACGTCCTCGTCGACTTCGTCAGCCGCCGGACGAAGCGAGTGTCGTGACTATTGGACCAGGAGCGTCGGGAGCAGCTCACCCGGGCTCGGCGCCGATCCGAACCGTCCCAGGATGACCGTCATCCGCCAGCGGACGGTGATCCTCTCCGCGGACGTGATGATCGCCGACACCGAGGGGGCGAGTACCGCGTCGATCCGGTAGCCATCCTCGCATTGCACCACTTCGATCCGGCACGAGCGCAGCGGCCGGAAGATTGCGGTTCCGGGCGCCCCGCCGGCGCGCGTCGTGACCACCGCCGGTGCGCCGTTCTCTTCGAAGGACGGTCCGATGGTGACGATCACCGGTGCCGGACGCGTGCTTCCTGAGACTTCCGCGGTGACGATCACGGTCGCGACCGCCTGCAGCTCGCGTCCGGCGCCCGGTACGGGCGGGCCAGACGCCTGCACAGGCGGGCTGGCCGGCTGGCCGGCCTGCCGGACCATGATGACCAGCGCCGTCCCGGTGGCCGATGGGCCCTTGCGGGTCAGCGTAAGCTCCCCCGACCCCTCGGCCCTGGCGACTTCGACAGGTACGACTGGCCGCACCGAGATCCGGATCGCCTGGCTGGCTCCCGGCATCACGGCCTGGCGTCCTTCGGCCGACCAGCGAAGCCGATAGGAGGCATCCGGCCGAGGATCGAGGCCCTCGAACACCGCGCGGATGGAGACCGAGCAGGTTTCCTGGGAGCCGCACGAGCCGAATGGCGCGAAGCGGACGTCCAAGGGGCCGCCGGTCAGGTCGCGGACGAGGAAGGGCTCGGTGCCTGTCCCGCCGTCGGGGTCGCTCAGCGTAATCCGTCCGGGAGGGCCCGTGGCCGACTGTCCCCGCGGATTCGTCGGCTGGGGCGAAGGCCGGCCGATCGGCGTGAGATCGGCTCGCAGGCGCAGGCCACGGAGCCTGGCCGGGCCGTCACCGCCGGCCGGATATACGACGGAGAGGTCACGAACGACGGCGAGGGCGCCGGGGTTCATCGTGATCGTCTCCGTCTCGGTCGCCTGGATCAGCATCGCTTGCCTGGCGGCCGGCGAGGAGGCGACCGTCAGCCGCAGGGCGGCGCCTTCCGGGGCGGGGACGTTGATCGGATATTCGAGCCGACCGGTCAGGACGACTGTGAGCTCGAGCGGCTCATCTTCGGGGCCACGCCGGGTCACGCCGATTCGGTACCGTCGGATGCAGTCGGCGGATGGGTCGCACGACTCGACCCACCGCACCGCGTCGACGACCCCAGTCTCGGCGAGGGCCACGTGATCGGCATCGACCGTAGCTGACGACGTGAGGTCGAGCGCCTCGACGGTCAGGTCGGCGGCGCTCGGGCCGGCACCCTCCAGTCCGTTGAGGCGGGCATTCACCACGACCGGCGCAACCTTGCCCGGCCAGCCGTTGAACCGGTTGCTGCTCGGAAGCTGTCCGCTCAGCGATGCCGTCACCTCGATCTCCGCGACGCGATCGATCGGGCCCAGGTGGACGAGCTGGCTCATCGTGGTGTGCAGGACGCCCGTCGGGGGCGGGGTGGGGGTCGGGCGGAACACCGACGACGCGAACATGAAGGCCGCCACGACCATGAGCGCGATCGCGCCGCCGATCAGCGTCAGGCAGCTGATCGGCCCCTTCGGTGGATGCTCGTCCGGTGGGTTCCTCCTGTCGCCGGGCGTCGGAAGCTGGTCGCCGGCCAGCGGAGCCTCGTCATCGCGGGGCGTCAGAGGCTCGTCCTCGGGCGGTGTCGCAGACACGTCCCCAGACGGCGGAAGCGGCCCGAGCCTGGGTCGTGGCTGTGTCGGTTCGGTCATCAGGCGGGCCGGCTTCGCCGCTACCGCCACTCGACATGGACCGTCAGCTCACCGTCTTTCGGCGGCGCGATCAAGCCGACGTACGGAAGGGTCGCATGCACCGTTACCACGATGTCGAGCGGCGTCCCAGGTGGGATCGGCGCGGCCTGATCCTGAACCCAGACGCCGAGGGCGACATCGACCTGGCACGGCTGGCCGACCTCGCATATCCGCAGCGGAAAGGCCGGGAAGGGTTTTGCAGACTTGAGGTAGATCTGCGATCCGCCGTTCGGGTTGGTCGGCAGAGCTGCCTGACCGCTGAGGCTGATGTGGACCGCCGGGTCGGCGACAGGCATCCCATCTCCCCGCGCCACTACCACAGTGATGAGCGCGATTGATGGCGGCGGCAGAGGCCCCAGGTCGTCGACTGGCAACGCGTCGGCATTGGCGACGAACACCAGCTGACCACTCGCGTCGGCTCGACCGGACCGGTCCGTCACTACTCGCAGCGTCTCTTGCAGATCGGCGTTGAGGGAAGCGGCCGGAGGTCCGGCAGATCGCCGGTCGTCGACCCGGGCCGAGAGCGTCGCGCCCTTCGGAAGCGCGTCGAGGCCCGGGTAGCGCACTCGGACGATCGATGACCAGCTGACTCGATGGACTGCGGCCGGATCGTGATCGAGCCACTCGAAGACGATTGCCACCCCGCGCCGGCAGGAGCGGTTTGCGGTGCACGTCGTGAACGGGTCGTATCTGTTGCCGATCGAGCGGGGGAGCGTGCCGCCGCCGGCCGCGACGTTCGCGGGGGACTCATCCGGGATCACCAGGACGTCGAACGGAGTCGGGCCGAACCGGTCTGTCGCCGGGCGATCCAGCCACGTGCTGGTCAGTTCCATCACTCCCGTGATCGGCGAATCACGGGGCTCCGGTACGCCTGCGTCCGAAAGCTCGAGCTCGACGTGACGGACCACCATGGGATGATCGGCGCTGAGGGTGACCTCCTCCTCTCCCAGGCTGGCTTCGAGCCCCGGTGGCGCCGCGGCGGCGGCGATTGGATCCACCTCTTTCACCGTGATCGACGCGCCTTCGGGGACGATGTCACGCCCGGAGTAGGTGATCTCTGCCTCTGCGGACCAGGGCACATCGATCCCGGCGGCCGGCAGGATATCTTCCAGCTCGAACGCCACCAGGTAGGTGAGCTCGCACGCGCGAGCGGCTGTGCAGAGATCGTCGATGCCGGCGCCTGCGTCCGTGCCGTTCACGGTCAGGGCCGGCGTCGAGCCCTGTGGGGTGGCGGTCAACAGGACCGAGGCCGCTCCCGGGACGCCGGCGGACCCGACGGCGCCGACGTGGATGGAGATCCTCCCGTCTCGATAGATGCCGCCCGACGAGGCGATCAGCGCTTCCGGTGAGAAGCGGATCGTGATGATGCCGCTCGCGGAAGGATGCTCCGAGTCGAGATGGACGCGGCCGCTCGCCCGTTCGACCAGGCGGGACGTCGGGGGCGGAAGGGGGCTGGTGGCCAGCGTCGCCACGGCCGCCGCGAGGAGCGCCACGATCGCCGCAACCTGACGGGCGGATCGCCGCGGGTCGGCGCGCGAGGTCATCCGCCGATCCGTGATCGCCCGACACGCCAGGCGAGCAGAAGTGCGGGCAGGCAGATCATGTCGGACAAGTCCTGGACGAGTCGGACCCGGCCGGTCTCGGGCGGTTGAGCACCTCCCGCAACGGCAATCAATGCGTCGATCGGCCAACGGGCCAGGCCCATGGCGACCCGATAAGTCTCGGCGCCGTCGCCGGACATCTTGATCGCCGTGAAGGCGCCTCCCGCCAGGGCGATCGCGACGATCAGCGCGGTACACGTGGGTCCGTGCCAGCGACCGAGCGTCGCCATCGCCAGCTCCCAGGCTCCCAGGACGAGCAACGGGAGGACGACGAGCCCCACCAGGTCGGACAGCTTGCCGGTCAGGGGCCCGGGCGCCAGATCCTTCAGGACGTGGTCGTTGAGCATCAGGAGGACGAGTGCGGCCAGCGCCAGTGGCTGAAGAAAAGCGTCAGCCGGGATCGGACGCTGGGACAGGCGGACAGGCGCGTCGGTCGTGGCGGCGACGCTCATCGCGGCGATCCTCCTCCGTCCCTGCTCGGGCCTGGGCAGCCGGCCGACCAGCCGGCTCAAAGACGCCGTGACCCGGCCGGAGGTTCCGTGCCATCGCCGTCGTAGATCACGCCATCGCTGGCCGGACTACCATCATGCGGTATCCAGCCAGGGAGACCAGCCAGATGCCGACCGTTGCCGCCACCGCCCCCGAATTGCTGGCCGGCCTTGCCCGGATCGCCCACCTGGAGGGGGAACGACTCGTCATCGACGACGCCGCGGCGTTCCGCGATCGGGGCGTCCGCGATCTGGCCTGGACGGCGGCATTCGCCCAGGACGAGGGGGCCGTGGCGGCGGCGCGCTGGCTCGTCTGGGAGGCGTCCCAGGCTCTCGGGGCCCTGTCGGCCAGCATCCACGAGCTCTACATGGCCCGGGCTCGAGGCGAGGTTTCGGGCTTCACTGTGCCGGCGATCAACCTTCGCGCCCAGACGTTCGACATGGCGCGGACGGTGTTCGAGGCGGCCACGGCCGGCGACGTTGGGGCGGTCATCCTGGAGCTCGCCCGCAGCGAGCAGACGTACACGTTCCAGCGGCCGGCGGACTACGCGACGAGCGTGCTGGCCGGCGCGATCGCGGCAGACTGGCATGGCCCGGTCTTCATCCAGGGAGATCACTACCAGTTCAATGCCAAGAAATACGCCGCCGATCCGGAGGCGATGACCGAGGAGATCCGGCGGGCCTGCCGGATGGCGGTCGAGGCGGGCTACCGCAACATCGACATCGACTCGTCCACGCTGGTCGACCTGGGCCGGCCCACCGTCGACGACCAGCAGCGCGACAACTACGAGCGAGCGGCCGAGCTGACCGCGTTCATCCGCGGACTCGAGGCGGATGGCGTCACGATCAGCGTGGGTGGCGAGATCGGCGAGGTCGGCAAGGAGAACTCCAACGAGGCCGAGCTCCGGGCGTTCCTCGACGGCTTCCGTCGCGAGCTGGAGCGGCGTGCCCCGGGCGCGATCGGGATCAGCAAGGTGAGCGTCCAGACGGGCACGCGCCATGGTGGCGTCGTCCTCCCGGACGGCAGCGTCGGCGAGGCGGCCGTCGACTTCTCCGTCCACGACCGGCTGGGCAAGGTCGCCCGCACCGAGTACGGCGTCGCCGGCACGGTGCAGCACGGCGCCAGCACGCTGCCGGACGAGGTGTTCCATCGCTTCGTGGACGTCGAGACGGCCGAGATTCACCTGGCGACCGGCTTCCAGAACCTCCTCTTCGACCATCCGGCGTTCCCGGCGGAGCTTCGCCGCCGAATGGATCAGTGGTGCTTCGGCAACGCCGCCGACGAGCGCCAGTCCGACGAGACCGAGCAGCAGTTCGTCTACAAGACGCGCAAGAAGACGATCGGTCCGTTCAAGCGCGAGCTGTGGGACCTGCCCACCAACGATGAGATCCTCGTTGCCCAGCGGGCCACGATCGACTTCCTGTTCCGCGAGCTCGCGGTCGACGGGAGCCGCGCCATGGTCGATCGCTACATCGCGCCGGTGCCGGTCCACGGCCCGTTGCCCGACGCGCTCCGGGAGGCCGTCGCCACGGGCTGACCACGGGCAGCCTCTCCCGCATCAGCCGGCAATCTGCCGGCTGCCCGCAATCTGGCCCTAGCCGGACGTCCGCCGGGCCCGTGCGTCGAGCAGGGCGCGGACCTTTCGGCCGAGCCCGTCCGGCGTGAACGGCTTACGCAGGAAGGCCGCCTCCAGGCCGGCTCGGCCGTGATAGGCGACGGTGTCCTGCGTGTAGCCCGAGGTGTAGAGGACCTCCAGCTTTGGCCGATCCACCAGGAGGCGGTCGGCCAGCTCCGGGCCCGTCATGCCCGGCAGCACGACGTCGACGATCAGCAAGTCGACCGGCTCGGCGAAGTAGTCGTCGGCGATCGCCAGGGCCTCCTCACCGGTGGATGCATGCTGCACGCTGTAGCCCAGACGCTCGAGTGACTTGACCACGACCGACAGGACGGCCGGGTCGTCGTCCACGACCAGGATCGACTCCGTGCCGCCCCGGGGCTGGCGCTCGGACGACGGCACGGCCATGTCGTCGTCGACCCCGACCCCCGGCATGTCCACGGCGATCACCAGACCGCGAGTCAGGCTGGAAGTGTCACTGCGTCCCGGAGGAATCGCGTGCATGGAGCCGCCCAGGCGCTCGACGATGCCGTGCGCGGCGGCGAGATCGATGCCGGCCGTGCCGACCTCCGGGCCGTACGGTTCGAACAGCGAGCGGGCCGCGGCCTCGTCGAGTCGGGGACCCGTGTCCGCACAGGTCAGGCGGACCCATCTCGCCCCAGGCGGGCCGCCGTCCCGGTGAACGGCATCTCCGGGTGGGGTCCGCTCGTCTCCGAGCGGCGCGCCGATCCGCTCGGTGGCCAGCGACAGCAGGCCACCGTCCGGCATCCGCGATCTGACGAACCGGGCAAGGATCGTGAGCACTTCCTCCAGCTGTCCGCGATCGGTCAGGACGCGGGGGAGCGGGACCGGGCTGGGCTGTCGCTCGACACCGATCGCCGGCCCCACGATCTCGCGCAGCCTGGGGAGGGCGCCCAGGACGAGCGCATTCAGATCCACCAGGGCGGGCTCCATGGGACGCTGCCGGGCGAGCGCCTCGAGACGACGCGTCAGGCGCAGGGCGCCCTCCGCGCTATGCCGGATCGCCAGCGCGTCGGCGTGGCTGGGATCGTGATCGTCCAGGTCCAGGAGCAGGAGGTCGGCGTACGAGGTGATGGCCGTGACGAGATTGTTGAACTCCCCGGCCAGACCGGCCGCCAGGCGCTCGGCCGCTGCGAGCCGCTCGCGAAGTCGGAGCTCCTCCTGGATTCGGAGCTGCTCGGTGATGTCCCGGAAGATCGTCGATGTCCCGATCACGCGCTCACTCGAGTCGCGAATGGGAGAGATCGTGACGCCGACGTCGACCCTGCGACCATCGCGGGCGATCCGGACGGCATGCGCCAATTCGACCGTGTAACCGGTCGCTGCGCGTCCGAACAGGCGTGCGGCCTCCGGCCGGTCCTCGGCCGGAATCATCCGGTCGGTCCTGGAGCCGACCATCTCGTCAGGGCGATAGCCGAATAGCCGTTCGGCCGACTCGTTCCAGGACAGGATCGTTCCGTCGAGGCCCCGGCCGACGATCGCGTCGCCGGCGGACGTCACGATCGCGGCCATGAGCTGGATGGGGTCCTCTTGAAGGCCCGGGCCGGCGTCCCTCATGTGAGCCAGCTCGCCCGTGTCGGGGCGCGCTTCCTGTCGAACAGAGGCGGCCCGGCAACCGTCACAGCATCCATCGCTGGTCCCCCAGTGGCTCGTACGTCGACGATGAGGGTACTCCGGCCCCGCAATTCGACTGTTGATCCGTCGGTCGCGATGCTCATTGACTCGGCGATGGCGCGCGCCTATCCTCCCGCGAAGCCTGGCGCCGCAGAGCCTGACGAAAGGTGGTGGTGCGCCGGCCATTCCTGGCGTCCTCGCGTCTCCCCAGAGGGCAGTCTCGCGCCGCTCGATCCCCCACGACTCGCGGCGCGGTGGTAGAGGAGGATCGTGATGGCGGGTTCCACGCATGCGGAGCAGGCCGAGCGCGACGACGCGCACCTGCGCTCGCTGGGCATCAAACCGGAGCTGCAGCGGTCGCTCGGGCTGCTCTCGAACTTCGCGGTCGCGTTCAGCTACATCAGCGTGTCGACGGGCACTTTCACGAACCAGGCCGTGGCATTCGGCGTCGGCGGCCCGCCCATCTTCTGGGCGTGGCCGCTGGTGATCCTCGGCCAGACCTTCGTCGCCCTCAACTTCGCCGAGCTGTCGAGCCATTTCCCGGTCGCCGGATCCATCTACCAGTGGTCGAAGCGCCTGTCCAACAAGACGCTCGGCTGGTTCACCGGCTGGATCTACTTCTGGGCCGGGGTCGTGACCGTGACCGCCGTCGCCGCGACCGTGCCGCTCGTCCTCTCCACGATCATGGGCTTCGATCTGGCCAGCGCGTCACCCGTGCCCGCGCTCGACATGTGGCAGTTCGTGGGCTTGCTGGCCCTCGTTACGACGACGCTGATCAACGTCGCCGGCGTCCGCCTACTGGCGATCATCAACAACATTGGGGTGGCCGCCGAGATCCTGGGGATGGTGGTCTTCGCCCTTCTCCTCCTGTTCTTCGCGAACCACCAATCGCCGGCGATCCTGTTCGACACGTCCCACACGAGCGGCCTGGCCAACGGGAACTATTTCGCGGTCTTCCTGGTCGGCATGTTCATGGCGCTGTTCGTGGTGTACGGCTTCGACACGGCCGGGACTTTCGGCGAGGAGACCCTCGACTCCGGCCGGCAGGCGCCGCGCGGAGTCCTGTCGGCGATCTGGCTGTCGGGCGCCGTCGGCGCGATCTTCCTGCTCGCGGTCACGCTGTCGTTCAAGGACGTCGGGGCGGCCATCAAGACCGGCCAGGAGTTCGGCTTCCCGATCGCCGTCACGATCAAGGACAACCTCACGTTCGGGCTGCTCGGGTCGTTCAGGATGGGCGATCTCTACCTGGTCGTCATCCTCATCGCCGTGTACGTCTGTACGCTCGCGATCCAGGGCGCGACGGTCCGCCTCATGTTCTCGATGGGCCGCGACCGCAGGCTACCGTTCGGGGCGACCTGGGGCCATGTCAACCGGACGTTCCGGACGCCGGCCAACGCGGCGCTGGCGGTCGGCGTGCTCGGCGCGATCCCGCTCATCGTGACGGGCGCTACAGGCTCGATCTACATGGCGATCGCCGCCACCGGGATGATCTACATCAGCTACTTCCTGTGCAACCTCGGCGTCCTGCAGGCTCGCCGCCGCGGCTGGCCCCACAAGGGCGCCTGGTTTTCGCTGGGCAGCTGGGGTACCGTCCTCAACATCCTGGCTCTCGTCTGGGGCGGCCTGATGATCATCAATATCGGCCTCTGGACCAACCCGCTCTTCGGCGACTACGGCAACGACCTGCGGAACACGTGGTCCAACCCGTTCATCAACACGTTCCTGAGCCTGGGCAAGACGGCCGATGGCAAACCGAATGTGCTTAGCGGGCTGCCGGAGATCCCGGTGTTCGAGACCCTGGTCGGGCTCGTCCTGATCGTCGGGCTGATCTATTACATCGTCACCCGCCAGACGGCCCGGGAGGATGCGGTCGAAGCCGACCTCGCCACCGGTGAGGCAGTCATCGGCTGAGCCCCAGTCCTCGAGCATTGACGGCGCGGCGAGCGATCGCCGCGCCGTAGTGTGTGCACGACATGACCCTGGACGATGAGCTCACCCGAGCCATGCAGGCGGTGCCCGAGCTGGCCGGCCGCGGCCTGACCTTCACGCCGCTCTCCGGCGGGATCACCAATCGCAACTTCCTGGTCGACGTCGACGGATCGGCCGACCGTTATGTCGTCAGGCTCGCCGGCAACGACACCCACCTGCTTGGGATCAGCCGCGACGTCGAGCACGCTGCGACCGTCGCCGCGGCCGGGGTGGGGGTCGGGCCGGAGGTCACCGCGTTCCTCCGCGCCGAGGGATTCCTCGTCACCCGGTTCATCGAGGGCAGCCCCGTCAGCGACGAGGCGATTCACCGACCGGAGACCCTCCTGCGCGTGGCCGATTCGATTCGGCGGTTTCACGGCGGGCCGGCGATCCCCGGCCTCTTCGTCCCACTCCGGATCGTGGAGGCGTACCGGGCCCTGGCGGTGGCCCGTGGCGTGACGATTCCGGCCGAGTTCGGCATCGCGCAGGCCATCGGGCGCCGCATCGAGCTGTCGTTCCTGTCCGATCCGGTCGAGCTGTGCCCCTGCCACAACGACCTGCTCAACGCCAATTTCATCGACGATGGGCGGCGGATCCGGATCGTGGACTGGGAATACGCGGGCATGGGCGATCCGTTCTTCGATCTCGGCAACTTCAGCGCCAATAACGGCCTCACGGCCGACGAGGACGCGGTGCTGCTCGAGGCCTACGACGGCGCATCGGCGCGCCGCAATCGGCTGGCCCGGATCACGCTCATGCGCGTCGTGTCCGACTTCCGCGAGGCGATGTGGGGCGTGCTCCAGCAGGGGATCAGCACGCTCGACGTCGACTTCGTGGCCTACGCCGGCAGGCATTTCGATCGGCTCCTGGCGGCGGCCGGCGAGCCGGCGTTCGAGCGGGCCCTCCGCGAGGCAGCCGGCGGATGACCGAGCACGCGCGGGTCGTGATCGTCGGCGGCGGCGTGGGCGGCACGAGCATCGCCTACCACCTCGCCGAGCGCGGCTGGCGCGACGTCGTCCTCCTCGACCGGGCCGAGCTCACGTCGGGATCGACGTTCCATTCGGCCGGCCTGGTGGGCCAGCTCCGGTCCAGCGTCAGCCTGACGAAGATGATGATGTACGGGGTGGAGCTCTATCGCCGGTTGCGCGAGGAGACCGGCACGGACCCCGCCTGGCACGAGGTCGGTTCGCTCCGGCTGGCCTCGACTCCGGAGCGGCTGGAGGAGCTCCGGCGCCAGGCCGGCTGGGCGAAGACGTTCGGGTTGCCACTCGAGCTCATCGGACCGGCCGAGGCACGCGACCTGTTCCCGCTCATGTCCGGCGACGGCGTGCTGGGCGCGGTGTTCCTGCCGACCGACGGCTGGCTGGATCCATCGGGGCTCGCTCTCGCGCTGGCGGCCGGCGCCCGAGCCCGCGGTGCGAGGATCCTCACCCACACCCGGGTCGCGGCGATCCATGTCGACCGCGGCCGCGTGACCGGCGTGGACGTCGAGCGGAAGGGCGAGCGGTCCACGATCGCCTCGGACATCGTAGTCAATGCCGGCGGCATGTTCGCGCCGGAGATCGGCCGCCTGGCCGGGATCGACGTGCCGATCGTTCCGCTCGCCCATGAGTACGTCTTCACCGAGCCGATCGCCGGCGTCCGGCCGGACCTGCCCACGATGCGCGATCCGGACAACCTGTGCTATTTCCGCGAGGAGGTCGGCGGGTTGTGCATGGGCGGCTACGAGCGGAACCCGGCGCCGTGGGGCCTCGACGGCATCCCGCCCGACTTCAACGGTCGGCTGCTCGCGCCGGACTGGCCCCGCTTCGAGGAGATCATGGCCGGCGCCATCCGGCGCGTGCCGGCGATCGCCGATGCCGGCATCACCAGGCTCATCAACGGGCCCGAGGCGTTCACGCCGGACAACGAGTTCATCCTCGGCGAGTCGCAGGTGGGCGGGCTCTTCGTGGCGGCCGGGTTCTGTGCCCACGGCATCGCGGGAGCGGGCGGCGTGGGCCGCCAGGTCGCGAGCTGGATCGTAGACGGCGAGCCGGAGCTGGACCTGTGGCGGATGGACATCCGTCGCTTCGGCGCCCAGTACCGGTCGCCGCGCTACAGCCTGGCCCGCACGGTGGAGGTCTACCGGACCTACTACGACATCCACTACCCCAACGAGGAACGTGAGGCCGGCCGCCCGCTGCGCCTCTCGCCGACATATCCGCGGCTGGAGGCCCTTGGTGCGGCCTTCGGCGAGAAGGCCGGCTGGGAGCGGCCGAACTGGTTCGAGACGAACGCCACGGCGGACGGGGAGGCGCTGCGGCCGCGGGGCTGGGCGGGCCGTCACTGGAGCCCGGCGATCGGCGTGGAGGCGCTGGCGACGCGCCGGGCGGCGGGTCTCTTCGACGAATCGAGCTTCGCCAAGATCGAGGTTGCCGGGCCGGGAGCCTGCGACTTCCTCCAGCGGTTGTGCGCCAACGACGTTGATCGGGCGGTCGGCTCCATCACCTATACCCAGATGCTCAACCGGCGCGGCGGCATCGAGTGCGACTTCACGGTCACCCGGCTGGCGGCCGATCGCTTCCTCATCGTCACGGGCACGGCTTTCGGCAATCACGACCTGGGATGGATCAGGAAGCAGCTCCGCGCCGTGGGGGAGGGCGACGGTCGTGTCGTCGTGACCGACGTCACCTCCGGGCGCGCGTGCCTCGGATTGTGGGGACCGCGCGCCCGCGACATCCTGAGCGTGGTCAGCGGCGACGACCTCTCGAACGAGGGCTTTCCGTATTTGACCGCGCGCGAGATCACCGTCGGAGACGTGCCGGCGCTCGCGCTCCGCGTGACCTACGTCGGCGAGCTCGGCTGGGAGCTGTACCCGCCGACGGAGTTCGGCGCCGTGCTGTGGGACACACTGTGGGGAGCCGGCCGGCCGTTCGGCCTGATCGCCGGCGGCTATCGGGCCATCGACGCCCTGCGTCTGGAGAAGGGCTACCGTGTCTGGTCGAGTGACATCACCCCGGACGAGACCCCGTTCGAGGCAGGCCTCGGCTTTGCCGTTCGGCTCGACAAGGGCGTCGACTTCATCGGCCGCGAGGCGCTCCTCCGCGCCCGCGACGCCGGGCCGCGGCGGCGCCTGCGCTGCCTCGTGCTCGACGATCCCCGAGCGATCGCCCTCGGCAACGAGCCGGTGCGGGTGGATAGCGCCATCGTCGGGCGGGTCACCTCGGGTGGCTACGGATTCGCCGTCGAGCGGAGCATCGCCTATGCGTATCTGCCGCCGGATCGGGCGGCCATCGGCACGCGCGGGGAGGTCGACGTGTTCGGCGAGTGGATCGGTTTCGAGGTGGCATCCGAACCGTTGTACGACCCGGTGGGCGAGCGCATCCGGGCATGACTGACGCCTCGTCCGTCCCCTACGGCACGGGCTTCAGTGCTTCGCGCGCACGGGGCAGCGCCGACGAGCTCGCCGCGTGGCTCGCCTTCGCCCTGGCTGCCTGCGACGAGGCCGACGCGATCGCCCTGCGGCATTTCCGGCGCGACATGGACATCCGGACGAAGCCGGACCGGAGCTTCGTGACCGACGCCGACCAGGCCATCGAGCGACTCATTCGCGAACGGGTTCAGGGTCGCTTCCCCGACCACGGCCTGGTGGGCGAGGAGTATGGCGAAGAAGGGGTCGGGTCGGCGGCGCGCTGGTACATCGACCCCATCGATGGCACGCACAACTTCATCCGGGGCGTGCCCCTGTTCGGCACGCTCCTGGCGCTCGAGGTGGCGGGCGAGCTGCAGGTCGGCGTCCTGTCCGCGCCCGCGCTTCGCGAGCGCTGGTACGCATCGCGCGGCGGCGGTGCCTGGGCGATCGGGTCGGCTGGGAGCGAAGGTCCGAGGCGGGTTCGCGTCTCGGGGATCGCCGAGCTGGGAGACGCCCAGATCCTGTACGGGTCCGGCCACGACGTCGAGACGAGCGGCCGGGCGCCGGGCTTCCGGTCGCTGCTCGGAAACGTCTGGCGGGAGCGCGGCTTCGGCGATTTCTGGGGGTACGCGCTCGTCGCGGAGGGCGCCGCCGAGGCGATGATCGAGGTCGATCTCCAGACGTGGGATCTCGCCGCGCCGCTCGTCCTGGTGGAGGAAGCGGGCGGCCGGCTCACCGACTTCGCCGGTGCGCGCCGGATCGACGGGTTCGAGGTCCTCGCGAGCAACGGTATCCTCCACGACGAGCTGCTGACGCGGCTGCGAGCCGGCTGACTGAGATCGGGAGGAGACGATGTCGATCGAGCGCATGTCGGGCACGCCCCCGCCCGCCGAGGCCCCGCCCGGCCTGGCGACGGGCGACTCGGCCGTGCCGGTCGCGGTGCGGCTCCAGATCCTGTCCACCGAGCACTGGAGCCTTCTGGCAACCCGCTCCCTCACCTGGAACGAATCGTTCAGCCGCTCGAGCATGTTCCTGTCGGCCCTATCGGGCGCCGTCGTCGCCCTCGCCCTCGTCGCCCAGGCATCGGCGTTCGGTGAGGCATTCGTCGTCTTCTCGCTCGTGCTGCTCCCGGTGGTCTTCTTCCTCGGGTTCGGGACCTACGTGCGGCTCGTCCAGGCGAACCTCGAGGACGCCCGCTGGGTGTCCGGGATGAACCGCCTGCGGCACGCGTACCTCGAGATCGCGCCCGAGCTCGAGCCGTACTTCATCACCGGTTCGCACGACGACGAGACCGGCCTGGTCGTAACCGCCGCGGCCGTCGGCCAGCACGCGGCGGCCATGCCGCGAAGCACCTCCGTCCTGTACGGGCTCTCGACGACACCGGTGACCGTCGGCGTCATCGACTCGGTGGTCGGCGCCGTCCTCGTCGGCGTGATAGCGGGACGACTCCAGGTATCCATGGTGCCGTCGGTCATGCTCGGCGTCGCGGCGTTCCTCGTGATCTTCGCGTCCATGGCCGCCTACTACTTCCGGGCGTATCGGGTGTTCCGGCGGGTCAACCGGCCGCGGTTCCCGACGCCGGGTCCGGGGGAGTAGCCTCGCCCACGGGTGTCCGAGCCCGACCGGTCCGGGACTGAGAACCTCCGCTTGCCGATTGCACGGCTGTCGTCCCAGCCGCTGCTCCGGCATCCCGCCCCGCCCGCTCGTTGCCAATCCGAGTCATCTTGGACTTGGCGGTCAGCTCGCTGCGTCGTCCAGGTCCAGGCGCATGAGCCAGCGCGGCCGCCCGGCGCTTCTCGAGGCGGTTTCGACGACTCGCCTGAAGCCGGCGCGCTCGAACATGGAGGTCGTCCCGACGTAGGCGAAGGCGACGTCCACCCGCCGGCCTTCCGGATCGATCGGGTAGGCCTCCAGGCCGGCCGCAGCGAGCTCGCGAGCATATGCGATCGCCCCGTCGAGGAGCGCCCTGGCGACACCCTGCCGCCGGTAGCCGACGCGGACGAGGAAGCAGACGATGGACCAGAGCGGCCGATCGTCGATGCTCGGGAGCGTCCGTGACCTGGAGAGCCGCTCCATCTCGGTCCGGGGACCGATGCCGCACCAGCCAACGACTTCCTCGCCGAGGCAGGCGAGCATGCCGGGAGCCGGCTCTCGGTCCAGCCGGCTGCGCATGAGCCGCCGGCCGGCGCCGGGCCCGCGCGCGGCATACGCGGACGAGGGCAGGCGCCAGTACTGGCACCAGCAGCCGCGATCCTGGTCCCGGCCGAGCAGTGTCTCGACGTCCGACCACAGTGGCGGGCCGGCCGGCACCACCCTGATCGGTGCCTGGCCCGCAGGCTCAGAGGGCAAGCCGCGCCCAGGGTCCGAGCAGCTCGTCCCTGTCCTCCTCGGACAGCAGGTCCCAGGTGACGATCGCGGTGATCGCGTCGGCGAGCGATGCCATCAGCGTGGATCGATCGACGGCCGAGCGGACCGTCGGTGACCAGCCGGCTTCGCCCATGAGGTGACCGCGCGGGTGATAGGCGCTCAGAAACCGCGAAATCCACTCGTGGGCTCTCTGCCGCGCATCCTTCAATGCCGCGGTACGACTGTGGGCGATGGCCGCCGACTGCGCTGCGAGCCTGGCGTCGTCGTGTGCGGTGGCGTCGAGTGGCTGGGCCGCGAACAGGAAAACGTCGTCGGTTCCGAGCCGATCGATTCGGCCGGCGAAGCGATCGAGACGACGAAGAACGTCGCGCGGAAGCTCCAGCTCCAGATCCTCGCCGGGATCCTTACGCACCCGCGGCGGCCAGGCTCTCGTCGAGGATGCCAAGGGCGATGTCGACCTCATCAGACGTCGTGATGAGCGGCGGAATGATCCGGATGACGTTCACGTACGTGCCGGCGGTCAGGACGATGAGCTTGCGGGCGAGCGCTTCAGCCTGGATTCGCCTGGTCAGCTCGGGATCCGGGCCGCGGCCGTCCCCCTCGTCCGGCTTGACCAGCTCGAGCGCAACCATGAGTCCAAGGCCGCGGACGTCGCCGACCGACCGGTGGCGCGTCGCGATCGCCCGCAACCCCGCCAGGAGCTGTCTGCCGCGGGCCGCCGCGTTGTCGACGAGGCCCTCGTCGCGGATGACGTCCAGCGTCGCGATGGCCGCCGCGCACGCAACCACGTTGCCGCCGTACGTGCCGCCGTGGGCTCCCGGCCGCCAGGCGTCGAGGAGCGAGCGCCGCGCGATGATGCCGGACAGCGGCAGGCCCGAGGCGATGCCCTTGGCCACGACCAGGATGTCCGGCTCCACCGCCCAATGCTCGACCGCGAACAGGCGGCCCGTCCGCCCGAAGCCCGTCTGGACCTCGTCGGCGATGAGCAGGATGCCGTGCTGACGGGTGATGTCGCGGAGGCGCGGCAGGAAGCCGGGCGGCGGGACGATGTAGCCACCCTCGCCCAGGACCGGCTCGACGATGACGGCGGCCACGCGATCCGGGTAGATCAGCTGGTGGAACGTCAGGTCCAGCTGCGCTTCCCAGTCGCAGGTGCACGCCGCGGGGTCGTGGCCGCCGCCCGACGCGCGGTAGCAGTATGGATAGGCGGTGTGGTAGACGGAGCCCGGCAGCGGCTCGAAATCGCCGCGATAGACGTCCTTGGCGCTGGTCAGGGCCATCGTCTGGGCCGTCCGGCCGTGGAATCCGCCGCGAAACGCGAGGATCGCCGGCCGTCCCGTGGCGACCCGGGCGAGCTTGACCGCCGCCTCCACGGCCTCCGCTCCGCTGTTGGACAGGAACGCGCCCCAGCCATCGCCGGGCAGGAGATGGCGCAGCCGCTCGTAGAGCCGCAGCCCGGGCTCGTGGTAGACGATGTTCTGTTGGCCGTGGAGGAGCCTGGCGGCCTGCTCCTGGATCGCAGCGACCACACGCGGGTGGGCGTGACCCGTGCTGGCCACCCCGATCCCGGACGAGTAGTCCAGATACCGCTCGCCGTCGAGCGTCACCAGCCAGCAGCCCTCGCCATGGTCGACCGTGAGGTTCGTGATCCGGCTCCAGACGCCCGGCACGACGCTCCGGTCCGGCAGGGGCTTGGCGACGGCGGCCGGCCGGTCGCCGGGGGCGGAGGATCCGATCATCGTTCGCTCCCGGCTCAGCGGCGGCGAGCCTGGACGAGATTGGAGACCGCGACGATGGTCACGGCCCCGAGGAAGACGATCGAGCCGATGACGTTGATCTGGACCGGCAGGGCATTCTTCTGTATCGCGTAGACCCAGATCGGGAAGGTGTTCGTGGTGGTGCCGGAGACCATGTTGGTGATGATGAAGTCATCGATCGACAGCGAGAAGGCCAGCAGGGCCGCGGCCATCACACCGGGCAGGATGAGCGGGAAGGTCACCCGCCAGAAGGTCGTCCACTCGTTCGCGCCCAGGTCCATCGCCGCCTCTTCCAGGCGGCGGTCGAAGCCGGCCAGGCGAGCCTTCACGGTCACCACGACGTAGCTGATGTTGAACATGATGTGGGCGATGAGGATGGTCTGGAGCCCGAGCGGGTAGAGGGTTCCACGGGGCACGACATCCTTGATCGGAGACTGCGTCGCCGACGCCACGAAGAGGGCCAGGAGGCTCGCACCCATGACGATTTCGGGCGTCGCCATGGGCAGGAAGATGAGCCCGTTGACGGCACCCCTGCCCCGGAACCGGTAGCGCGTCAGCGCGAGGCCGATGAGCGTCCCGAGAATCGTCGCCACGACGGTCGACGCGAATGCGACCGCCAGGCTGACCCGGAGTGCGTCGGGAAGCCCCTGCCAGTCGAGCGGATGTAGCCATCCGGCGAGCGTGAAGCCGTGCCAGGCGAAGTTGAACTTGCCCTCGTAGTCGTTGAAGCTGAACAGGATCATCACCGCGATCGGCAGGAGCAGGTACGCGATGGCGAGGCAGGTGAACGCCGGCAGGGCGTAGTGCCCGAGGAGGCGCAGGGGACGGCGCGGGGCCCGGACCCGGACGGTCGTGCGTGGGATCGTCGCGGTTGTCATCGACCTATCCGGTCAGCCGCTCGGTGCCCAGGAACCGGCCGTAGACGGAGACCGCCACGATGATCCCGGCCATGAGGATGAACGAGAGGGCGGCCGCGACCGGATAGTCGCCCTGCGAGATGAACCGATCCTGGATGACGTTACCGATCATCTTGGTTTGGGTGTTGCCAAGCAGGTCGGCGTTGATCCAGTCGCCCAGGGCCGGGATGAACGTCAGGATCGAGCCCGCGAACACGCCCGGGAGGGCGAGCGGGAAGGTCACTCGCCGGAAGGCCTCCCACCGGCTGGCGTACAGATCGTGGGCCGCCTCGATGAGGCGGGGATCGATCTTCTCGAGCGCCACGTACAGCGGCAGGACCATGAACGGCAGGAAGTTGTACGTGATGCCGGCCACCACCGCGAGCGGTGAGTACAGCAGCCCGAAATTCTCGGGCAGGGCGTGGAGCTCCTTCAGCGGTCCGATCAGCGGGCCCGAGTCGTTGAGCAGGATCTTCCAGCTGATCGTGCGGATGAGGAAGCTCGTGAAGAAGGGGGCGATGACGAGGAACAGGAGCACGTTCTTGAAGCGGCCGCCGCGGAACGCGATGGTGTAGGCGACCGGGAAGCCGATCAGAAAGGTCAGCCCGGTCGCGATGCCGCCAAACAGGAGCGAGTTCCCGAATTGCCTCGGGAACCGGCTCAGCGCCGTCTCGTATGCGCGGGTCGAGAAGGTCAGCCTGAAGCCGTCGGCCACCGACCCGCTCGACACGGACGTCAGGAACATCTGGATCGCGGGCACGATGAAGAAGACGACCAGCCACAGGATGCCCGGTGCGAGCAGGAGGTAGGGCGCAGCGTTCCGGAGCCGGCGGCGCCCCGGACGAGCCGTCGTCCTGGCTCCGGCTGTCATGGCCGATGATCAGTGGCTGACCGCTACGTGCCGGACATGTCCGAGTAGAGCTCGTTCATCTTCTGCTCGAGCTCGTCGGTCAGGAACTGGAAGTTGTGCTGCTTGGCCACGATGTCGTCGGGCGGGAACAACAACGGGTTCTTGGCCGCCTCCTTGTCGAGCTTGGCGATCTCCTCGGCTGCGCCCTTGACCGGCGACACGTAATAGACGTAGTTCGCGATCTGGGCCGCGATCTTGGGGTCGTAGCAAAAGTCCATCATCAGCTCGGCCGTGTACTTGTTGACCGCGCCCTTGGGGATGACCATGTTGTCGGTCCAGACCATGGAGCCCTCAGTGGGCGCGACCCAGACGTCATCTTCGCTTCCGGAGGAGGCCAGGTCACCCGACCAGGTCATGGCCGCCCAGACCTTCTTGGACGCGAAGTCCTGAAGGTACTCGTTGCCGGTGAAGCGAAGTCCCTTTTCGGCGAGCGGCTTGATGTCATCGTGGACGGCCTGCATGTCCTCCACGGTGGTCTGGGCCGGGTCCGCGCTCTTCCCCAGCTTGAGCAACCCCAGGCCGAACGTGTCGCGCTTCTCGTTGAGAAAGGTCACCCGGTCCGGCGGCAGGGCCCACAGGTCCTTCAGGGACTTCGGCTCGGCCTTGCCGTTCTTGGCAAGCGTCTTCTTGTTGTAGCCGATGCCCGTCATGCCCGACTGCCAGGGGTAGTGGTAGTCCTGCTTGGGGTCCCATGTCTGGTTTCGTAGGGCATCGCGCAGATTCGCCGCGCAGTTGGGCACGTTGGTCTGATCGATCTGCTCCGCCCAGCCCTTGCTGATGATCTTCGCCGCCAGCCAGTCCGTGACCGTGATGATGTCCCAGCCCGTCGCCAGGCCGGCCACGAGCTGTTGCTGGATCGTGGCGTAGAAATCCTCGTTCGCCTCGATCTTCTCCTCGTAGTTGACGTCCACCTTGTACTTCTTCTTGAACTGCTCGATCGTCGGCGAGGAGCCGGCCTTGTACGCGCCTTCCTCGCCGGCCTTGCCGGTCAGGTCGATGTAGGCCGGCCATTGCGCCCAGTGCAGTGGTCCGGTGATGACCTTCGGCGTGGGCGAGGCCGAAGGGCTCGGCGCCTGCGATGGCGGAGTCGGTACGACCACCGACCCTGCGGGGGAGGGCGACTGGCCGCCCGTGCATGCGGCGAGGAAGGCGCCGAAGCCCGCCATGGCGGACCCCTGCAGGAAGCCACGGCGGGTGATGGGCCGCGCCGGCACGCCGGTCTCGGTCTCGTCGATCATCTGCTCCTCCTCCTGCCGCCGGGTCCTTGCCCGAACGGCTGACCGTTAGGTTTCGTCGGCCTCCCGGTCCGACGTGTCGTGGACCACGAATGAGTGATCGGGCGACCAGGCCAGGCGGACCTCGTCCCCGGCGCGGTGGAGCGAGCCGTGGCTCGTCCGCTCCACGTTCTGCTCGTACACGGTGACCTGTGCCCCCGACCGCGTCTCCACGATGTACTGCGTGCTCACGCCCTGGTAGCTGGCGTCCCGGACGATTCCGGCGAGCTGGTTGTGGCCGCTGGGTGCCTCGGCTCCGTCGGCCAGCATCCGGATCTTCTCGGGACGCACGCCCACGTCCACCGCCGATGCGCCGTTCGTCATGGCGCGCGGCACGCGGACGCTCGCATCGTCCGCCAGGCGGATCACGACGTAGTCGTCCGCCCCGCCGGCGACCGTTCCCGGAAGGAGATTGCTGACGCCGAGGAAGCCGGCGACGAAGCGGGTCGTGGGCCGCTCGTACAGGCTCTCGGGATCCCCCAACTGCTCGTAGTGGCCCCTGTTCATGACGGCGATCCGATCGGACATCGTCATCGCCTCCTCCTGGTCGTGGGTCACATAGATGAACGTGATCCCCACCTCCTGCTGGATGCGCTTGAGCTCGACCTGCATCTGCTTGCGCAGCTTGAGATCGAGCGCGCCCAAAGGCTCGTCCAGGAGCAGAACCGCCGGCCGGTTGATCAGCGCTCGCGCCAATGCCACTCGCTGGGCCTGGCCTCCGGAGATCTGATGGGGCTTCCGGCGCTCGAAGCCCGGCAGCTCGACCAGCCGCAGCATGTCCGTCACCCGGCTGCGGATCTCGTCGCCCCTGGCACCCTTGCGGCGCAGCCCGAAGGCCACGTTCTCGAAGATCGTCAGGTGGGGGAACAGCGCGTAGTTCTGGAAGACCGTGTTGACGTTCCGCCGGTACGGTGGCAGCCAGGTGACCTCCTGGCCCTGGAGCTCGATGAGCCCGGAGGTCGGCTCCTCGAAGCCGCCGATCATCCGCAGGGTCGTCGTCTTGCCGCAGCCCGAGGGCCCGAGCAGCGAGAAGAACTCGCCGTCCAGGACTTCCAGGTTGATGTGGTCCACGGCCACGATGTCCCCGAAGCGCTTGACCACATCGACGAGCCGGACGTCAACGGCGGGCACTGTCGCTGCTGTACTCCTGCAGGCTTCGTGGACTCCCACTCGGATCGACGGGCACCGGGGAGGCAGGCCCTGCGCTCCGGCGGCCGGACGCGTCCGCACGGGCGGGGGTGCCGGAACGATAGGCTGCGGGTGATAGCGTGTCAAGAACGCGAGTCACGCTTGGCTTGGGGCACAGCCATTGCGAATCTCGGCGCCATCTTGCATCGCGACCGCGAGATTCGCAGACACGACCCGGGCCGGTCACGGCCCGATGTGGGCCAGCGACCTCGCGGCGACGATCATGTCCGGGTAGACCTTCGACCCGCTGACGCCCCAGGCCAGCGCGTGGGCGAGGCCCCAGCGGCGGGTCCGGTCGCGGTCGAGGCCCAGCCGCTCGACCAGGATGTCGAGCCGGCGCCGGACGACCGCGCGGGCATCCGGCTTGGCGAGCCCCGAGAGACGGTCGCGCAGCAGCGCGGCGGCATCGAACGGACGCTCCCCGACGAGAGGCTTGGGGTCGATCGCCAGCCACGGCTCACGTTGAGCGCGCAGGATGTTGCCGGCGTGGAGATCCTGGTGGAGCACGACGGGCTCGCCTTGCGTGCCGCCGAGCTCGAGGCAGGCGGCCACGGCTTCGTCGAGGAGGCGTTGCTCGAACGGCCGCCCCAGGCCGGCCCATCGCGCTGGCAGCTCCACGGCCCAGCGCGCGGCCTGGTCCGCCAGGAGCCTGAACGGGTGGTTCTCTGGGGCTCGTCTCCAGAGGCGGCTCATGACCGCGGCGGCCGCGGCAGACACCGCATCGTCGTCTTCTTCCGCCCACAGCTGATCCCCGGGCGAGCAGCGCTCGATCAGCAGGGCCCGGCGCTCGGGGTCGTGGGCGAGAAGCCGGACCGCACCGCGCCCGCCCCAGGCGGCCAGCGCCGCCGCTTCGTGCTCGCTCTCCGGCTCGGGGAAGCTGACCTTCAAGACGGCCGGCGTGCCGTCCGCCCGTTCCGCAGGAATCACGAGCGAGATGGACGCAGGCTGGTACGGTTGGCCGATCTGGAGTTGCCACCTGTCCGAGCAGTCGGCGACGAGAGTGGGCAGGGAGTCAAGCCATTCGCCGCCACCGGGCGCGGAACGCCACCAGTCGAGCCCGGGCGGTATCGCCAGGCGCTCTCGCGGAGCAGACACGGATCGTCGACGGCGCTTCGAGTTCACCCCGGCTACGATATCGACGCCCGGAGCGTCATAACCGCTCGGGCCGTCAGTACACCCGAGGAACGAGATTCCGATGATCCAACCGACCGAGACCGCCGTCCTGGATGCACTTCGTGCCGTTCGAGAGCCCGAGCTGCCCGGCGACATCGTGACCCGGGACATGGTTCGCAACCTCGTCATCGACGGCAGCTCCGTGTCGCTCACGATCGAGCTCACCACGCCCGCCTGCCCGCTCAAGGACGAGATCGAGGCCGACGTCCAGCGGGCGCTCGCCCCCCTCGGCGTGGACTCGGTGGCGGTCGCCTGGGGCGCGTCGGTTCGACGCGCCGCACCCGCCCGACCCGAGCAGCTCATCCCCGGAGTCAAGAACGTCATCGCCGTCGCGTCCGGCAAGGGCGGCGTCGGCAAGACCACGGTCGCGGTGAACGTGGCGGTCGCGCTCGCCCAGGCCGGCGCCTCCGTGGGCCTGCTCGACGCCGACATCACCGGTCCGAACATCCCCCTCATGCTCGGGGTGGATGGTCAGCCCACCGCGACGCCGAGCGGCAAGATCGCGCCGCTCGAACGGCACGGCGTCAAGGTCATTTCCATCCAGTTCTTCGTCGCGGAGGGCCAGCCGATCGTGTGGCGCGGACCGCTGGTGGGCGGGGCGATTCAGCAGTTCCTGCGTGACGTCGACTGGGGCGAGCTGGACTACCTCATCATCGACGAGCCGCCAGGCACGTCGGATGCCCAGCTCACCCTGGCCCAGGCGATCCCGATCAGCGGCACGCTCCTCGTCACCACGCCCCAGGACGTCGCGCTCCTCGACGTCGACAAGGCCCTGGCCATGCTCAAGCGGATGAGCGTTCCGGTGATCGGCGTGGTGGAGAACATGAGCGCGTTCGTCTGTCCGCACTGCGGAGAGCCGACCGAGATCTTCGGCCGCGGCGGCGGCCAGCGCTTCGCGGAGCGCCACGGGGTGGAGTTCCTGGGCGGAATCCCGCTCGACATCACGGTTCGCCAGGGCGGCGACGTGGGCATTCCTGCCGTCGCCCAGCGCGAGCCCGGACCGGCCGCCCGGGCGCTGACCGCCCTGGCCCAGACGGTCGCGGCACGGATGAGCGTCCGTGCCGCCGGAGCCCAGCAGCCGGTCCTCACGATCTCCTGAATCGGAACTATTCCGCATCCGGCCGGGGCCGTACCATGTGGGCGGGATGGACGCGGAGCGGCGTCGGACACGATCGATTCGCTGTCCGGCATGCGGTGCACTCAATGCGGTCGCCGCACGATTCTGCAATCAGTGCGCCCGTAGCCTGACGGTCAGCCCGTCAATTCCGGGCGATCGCCGGATCGTCACGGCTCTCTTTGCGGACATCGTCGACTACTCGCGGCTCGTGACCGAGCTGGACGCCGAAGAGGTCGTCGGCCGAATCGACGAGGCCTTCCGCCTGCTGGCCGGTGCGGTCGAGCGCTACGAGGGCGTCGTCGAGAAGTTCATCGGGGATGCGGTCTTTGCCGTGTTCGGGGCGCGCCGGGCGCACGACGACGATCCCCTCCGGGCCGCCCTCTGCAGCCTGGCGATGACCGCGGCGATGGACGATGGCGCCCGCGCCCGTCGCGAGCCGGCCCTCCGGCTGCGGGTGGGCATCGCCACCGGCGAGGTCGTGGCCAAGGTGCGCGAGGTCGGCGACTGGACGGACCTCGTCGTCACCGGCGACACGGTGACCACCGCAATGCGCCTCCAAGAGCTGGCCGAACCGGGCGAGATCCTCCTCGACGATGCGACGGTCCGGGCCGCTCGCCAGCGCCTGGAGGTCGAGGTCGTTGGTGAGCACATCCTCCGGGGCAGGGCGGTGCCGGTCCGCGTTCACCGGCTGCGCGGCGAGCGCCTCCACCGTCTCGTCGGGGCCGCAGGGCCGGGCCTGCTCATCGGGCGGGCGGCCGACCGGGACCGTCTGCGGGAGGCGCTGGAAACGACCCGTCGGACCGGCCACGGCCGCGTCGTCCTGCTCGTCGGCGAGGCCGGCATCGGCAAGTCACGCCTGGCCGCCGATGTCGAGGAGGAGGCGCGCGGCCTCGGCTTCGCCTGGACCTGGACCGAGAACCTGTCGTACACGACTGGCGAGTATTACGCGTTCGCTCGGACGTTCGCACAGCGAATCGCCGACGAGCAGGGCACCGATTCGGGCACCTTCGCCCGGCGCCTGCTGTTCACGCCCGAGGTCGACGAGGCGACCTGGCGGCGGCTGGCCGGCGCGGTGGCCGCGATTGCCCGCGATGCGGACTTCAGCGGCTGGGAGGCGGAGGCGGCTCTCGCGCCGGTGGACCCTGCCCGGGTCCGCCGCTCGCTCGCCGAGGTCACGGACCGCTACGTTCGGCGGCTGGCCAAGCTGGGAGGACCGCGCGCGATCGTCATCGACGACGTCCATTGGGCCGACCGCTCGAGCCGGCCGCTTCTCGATCGACTGGTTCGCATCGTGGGAGAGATACCGTTCGTGGTCGTGGTCACCACGCGACCGGGCGGCCCGGTACCGAACTGGGCGCCACTGCCGCACGTCGAGGTGATCGAGCTGGGCGGTCTCGACGAGCAGGGAACCGCCCGCCTGGCTGCATCTGTGGCGGGTGCCGCCCTCGCCGAGGAGACCGTTCAGCGGCTCCACGTCCGGACCGGTGGCAACCCGCTGTTCATCGTGGAGACCGTTCGGGCGTTGCTCGAAGACGACGCCCTCGTCCAGCGCGGTGGGCGCCTTGAGCTCGTCGACGCGGCGAGCCTGAGGCGGGTCCCAGTCAACCTCCGAGCGCTTCTCGGTGCGCGGATCGATGCGCTGCCGGTCCCGGCCCGGGCGGCCCTTCAGGTCGCCTCCGTGATCGGCATGACGTTCTCGCCGGGCCTGGTGGCCCAGCTGTTGGGCGTTCCGGCAGCTGACGAGCGACTGGCAACGCTCGTGGAGGCCGGGATCGTCGATCCTGCCGAGCCCGGTTCGGATTGGCGATTCCGCCATCCGCTGATCCGCGACGTCGGTTACGCCGGCATGCTCTCGTCGCGCCGCCGGGAGCTTCACGCACGCCTGGCCGACTCCCTCGAGGAGCGGCCGGTTCCCCCGCTCATCGGCCTGCTCGCTCACCATCGGGCGGCATCGGGCGACCGCGAACGGGCCGTGCCTCTCCTGGCGCAGGCTGCCGAGGCCGCACTCCTGGTGGGAGCCACCAGCGAGGCGGCCGACCACTGGCGTACTGCCGCCGCTCTCCTCGGCGACGATCCGGCGGGCGAGGAGTTCCGGGCCCGGATCCGCGAGCTGGAGCCGTCGGGTGCGATCGTCGCAGTGGCCGATGAGGACCGGGCCGGCTGAGGGGTCGCCATCCGGCGCGCCCGCCATTGGACGTCCGATCAGAAGGCGTCGGCAGTCAGCCCGCGATGAGGGAGAGGTCGGGCAGACCCATCGCCGGGAATTGGTTTGGGGCCTCGCCCGAGGTGAGGGCCTCGCGTCCGACCTCCATTTCAGGTGAGATCGCGATGTCCATGCCCGGAACGGCTATCGAGACCTGAACGGAGGCCGCGTCGGCCGCCGCCTCCGTCGTGGGCGCTGAGCCCGTCATGGCCGCGGACGCGGCTGCCAGCAGCTCGGCCCGCCGCGCCGACGCATAGTGGGTGAGGAGGACGTGTCTGGCGCCCGAACCCCGCGCAATGGCGATCGCCTCATCCACCGTGCAATGGCCGCGGCTCGGCTCGTCGTCAGCGACAGAGGCCAGCGTTGCCTCGGCGATGAACAGGTCCGCAGAGCGTGCGGTCTCGACCAGCGTCGCCGTGGGCCCGGTGTCGCCGCCGTAGACGACCCGGGCACCGCTGCCGTCGCTGACCGTCAGGGCCCAGGCTGGAACGTAATGCTGCATGGGCGTCGGGCGGATCGACAGCGCTCCGATCGCGAAGCTCTCGTCGGACCGATACTCGCAGAGGTCGAACGCCTCCTCGAAGAACGTCGGTCGCTCGCTCATCATCCGGGCCAGACCCGCCAGCCGCTGCCGGCCGCCGGGCGGCAGCCAGACCGCGGGCCTTCCGTCGTTCGCGCCGTCCCACGGGTGGAGGTAGCGCAGGGCCGCCAGGTCGAGAAAGTGATCCGCGTGCAGGTGGCCGACGACCACGCCGGTCAGCTGGCGAGGATCCATCGTGGAACGCAATCGCCCGACCACCCCGTAGCCGCAGTCCATCAGGACGGCGGTTCCATCCGACCGGATGAGATGGCCCGAAGCCGGGGAGTCCGGTTGGGGGGCGGCCGGACCTGATCCAATGACGGTCAGGCGCACGGTCGTCCGCTCCCAAGCGGCGCGCGCTCGCTCATCCGACCATCGTGGGGCCGGGAAGTTCCGTATCGAGCCAAGCGGCCGACGGTCCGCCTGTCGGCCAGCCGACATCGTCCTCACCGTGAGGATCGGAGCCTCGCGGACCCGGTCAGAAGACGTTCCGTGGGCCACGCCGCCCGGTTACGATTGCCCGATGGTGGAGACGGAGCCCATCGTCGCTGCCCTCAGCCGGTGCCTGCTGTTCGCCGGGCTCGACGAGCGCGGCCTCACTGGCCTGGCCCGGGAGATGCGCGCTCGGCGCTTCCGCCGGGGCGAGGTGCTGTTCCATCAGGGCGATCCCGGCGACGCGCTGTTCGTCGTCACGTCGGGGGCGGTCAAGATCAGCCTTCCATCCGAAGAAGGTGACGAGGCGATCATCGCCACCGTTCGGTCGGGCGAGTTCTTCGGCGAGCTGGCCCTGCTGGACGGCGCACCCCGGTCGGCCACCGCGACCGCGCTTGAGGCGACCGAGACGCTGGTCCTGCCGCGGCCGCGCTTCCGCGAGCTCATCGCGAGCGAGCCGGCCCTGCGCGATGCGCTGCTGTCCGCCCTCACCGCGGAGCTCCGTCGCCTCACGACTCACGTCCAGGAGCTGCACTTCCTCGACATCACCGGACGGCTCGCCGCCCGATTGTCGCGCCTGGCCCAGACGCACGGCCTGGCCGGCGAGGGTGGCACGGTCCGGCTCGACGCGCCGCTGACCCAGAGCGATCTAGCCGCGATGATCGGCGCGACCCGTCAGAGCGTGAACAAGCTCCTGGGCCTGTTCGTGGACGACGGCCTGCTCCGTCTCGAACGGGACGCGATCGTCATCCTGGACCGCGACGGCCTCGACCGGATGTCGCGGCGCTAGCGGCCGACAGGCGATCCAGCAGCACCGACGCCGCGACCAGCGCAGCCCGACCGCGGCCGGGGGCGCCGCCGAACAGCGCCAGCCGCTGCTCCCTGTGGACCTCGTTCGGTGTGGCGACGGCGACGGCGACCGCGGTATCCGCGCCGCGGTGGCGAGCCCGGACCGCGAGGCCGACGTCTGAACCGGCTCGCTCGCGGGCGGCCCGAGCGATTGCTTCGATCCGCCGCGGATCGCTGGCCAGGGCCGTGGCCTCGACGAGCATCGGGAGCTCGCCCAGGAGGGCAACGAGCGCGCCGCCGGTGCCGGCCTCAACGGTGGCGAGGGTCCAGTCGAGCTCGTCGAGCCGGCTGCCGATTGCATCCGCCCAGGTCGCATGTCCCGTTGCCCAGACATGGGCGCCGAGGGCTTCGAGCACCGGGCCGGCGGCAGCGCTCACCAGGTCCTGGGCCGCCCGGCCGTCCGCGGCGACTGCGCTGATCCGGACGTCGACGGCATCCGCGCGAGCATAGGTAGCGACGAGCGGGTTGCGGGCGCGGAGCAGCGCGTCGCCGAGCAATTCGGCCACGGCCGATTCGCCGATTCCGGTCAAGCGGTACGTCAGGCTGGCGACCTCGCGACCCACCCCTCGTTCTCGCAGCCGGGGCATGACCCAGTCCGCCCACATCGGCCGCATCTCGCGAGGCGGTCCCGGCAGGGCGACCACCACGCGTCCGTCGGGTCGGTCCACCCACCAGCCCGGAGCCGTGCCGGCGGCATTGGGAATGGCCGTGGCGGACGGGATCAGCCAGGCCTGCTTGAGGTTCAGTTCGGGGAAGGCCATGCCTCGACGCGACCAGAGGCCGCGCAGCCAGTCCTCCAGCTGGGGTTCCACCGCCGGGATCTCACCGCAGGCCGCGGCGAGTGCCTCGCGGGTGAGGTCGTCGGGCGTCGGGCCCAGGCCGCCGGTCGAAACGACCAGGTCCGCCTGCTCGAGGCCGTGCGTGAAGGCGTCGCGGACGGAGGCGAGGTCGTCCGTCAGCGCCGTCATACGGCGGACGTCAACGCCTGCCTCGGACAGGGATCGGGCCAGCTCTCCGGCGTTCGTGTCGCGGGTCTCGCCGACGGTCAGCTCGGAGCCGATCGACAGCACCTCGGCCGTGCGGAGGACGCGTGGCGGGCGGTCGGCCATGGTGTTCGCAGTGTAGTCGCGCGCCATTCCGCGGGCGGACCCCGAGGCGCCAGGGCAGGGGAGCCCTGGCCATGACCTTTGGCCGTTTTGCGAGAGGACCATTGCGGACGAGTCGCCGATTGCGAGACGATGGACGCTCCGAAAGCACGTACCCTCAGTGCAGGCGACGACCGGCCGCCGAGGCAGTACCGAGTAGATGCCCGATGGCAGATCTGGGATCGACAGGCTTCTCGCACTTCGATCGCCTCATGGCGATCGTCCAGCGGACGCGCGAGCTGCTGGACGCCGTGGCCGGCGACGGGCAGCTCCCGGACGGTGGTGCGGACTACCTCGCCGACGCGACGCTGCCCCACCTGGAGGGCGTCCGGGATGGGTTCCGTGCGTGGCTGCGCGCGGATTCTGCCGATCGGGCCGAGCTGCGTTACCTGCTCGCCCAGGTCGGCCAGGTCCGAGCCACGACGTCGGCGGTGCCGGCCTCGCCGGCTGAGCGCGAAGCGGCGCTGGCCGAAGCGGCGGCCGAGGCCGCCGCGGAATCGCGGCTCGAGCGGCCAGCGTCGCGCATCCGCGAGCCCGAGGCGTGGCACCTCGCCGCTCTTGCCCACGCCCGCCTCGTCCTCGCCGTGCTGCCGCGGCTGCCCGACGATGCCGTGCGATTTCCGGCCGGACGCCGGACGTATGCGGACATCTCGGCGCCGCGCGGCCCGGCCGAGCTCGCGGGACGGATCGATGAGCTGGAACGCGAGCTGTGGCGGACAGCGACCGGCCGACCCCAGCCGCCGTCAGATCCGGCCTTCCGGCGGACCTACGGCTTCTTCGACGCGGCCGAGCTACTTGGAGGCGGCCGGCCAGGTTCGGGTTCCGGGCCGCGTTTCGGCCTCGCCGGCTGAACCATGGCGGCCGTGCCCGCTGGTATGATCGACCGGACCCCATGCGCGGGGCGTGTCGTCAATTGCGCAGCCCCACGCGCCTGCCCAGCCCGGAGCCTGACCCCTGGACGACCTTTCGCCGCGCGACCCATCGCCGGAGACTGATGCTCCTCCTCCGCCGGATGCCGGCGGCTCGGCGGAGCCAGCCGGTGCCGCCGAGAGGCCGTTCGGTTCCACCGAGTCCCCCGGCCTTCGGGAACAGCTCGGTGCCACTCGCGACGCGGCAATGGGCGTGGTCCGGTCCCACGTCGAGCTTGCCCGCGCCGAGTTCTCGGAGATCGCCGACGAGGTCAAGCGAGTCGCCCTCCTGGGCGGCGTGGCCGCCGGCCTGCTTCTCTTTCTGGGCGTCTTCCTGCCGGTCGGCCTCCTCCTGTTCCTGGGGGAGTGGCTGTTCGGATCGATCGGCTGGGGAGTGCTCCTGGGCGCCGAGCTCTGCCTGGCGATCGCGCTCAGCTGCATCGCGATCGCGCTCGGTGTGTCGGGCCGCGCGATCGCCGGCGCCATCGCGGTGGCCATCCTCGTGGGCGCGGTCGTGGCAGTCCCCCTCGCGCTGGCACTGAGCAACGAGGGCTGGACGCGGCTCGGCGATGTATCGGGCCTCAATGTCGAGCCCGGCGTGCAGCCGCTCGTCGTTGCGGTTGCCGCGATCGCCGTCCTCGGTGCGGTGCTCGGGCTCCTGTCGGGCCTGCGAGCGGGTGGGATCCGGGGCGCGATCGGGGGCATCATCGGTGGCGCCATCCTGGGCGCGGTCGTGGGAGCCCTGACCGCGATCCGGTTCGGTACCGGGCCCGGCGCGGCGCTCGGTGTGGCCGTCGGACTCGGCGCGTGGGCCGGCCTGGTAGGCGCTGCGATGGCTCGCCAGGGCTTCGACACGGAAGCGATGAAGGCTCGATTCTGGCCAGACCAGACGATCGAGACGACGAAGGAGACGATCGAGTGGGTGCGAGAACGGACGCCGCTCGGGCCGCGGCCGTAGCCAGCCGGGCGGAGCTGGCCGAGGAGGTCGCCCGACTGGAAGCCGCGGGCCGGGCCGCAGTGGACATCCCCGCCAAGATCAGGCGAGCACCGGCCCGCACGGCGGGTCTGGCCGCCGGAGCCGTGTTCATGGTGGCGGGGGGCCCGAAGCGCGTCCTGCGCGGTCTCCGGCGGGCGGTTCGAGGGCCGGAGGCCGAGCTGCCCAGGTCGATGCTCCCGCGCGAGGTGGACAAGACGCTCCGCAAGCTTGGCACCGACGGCGAAAAGGTCCGGGGCACCCTGGAGCGCGAGTTCGCCAGCTATCTCGACGAGAAGGCCGAAGTCCGTCGCAAGCGCGACCTGTCGGCCACGGCGGCATTATTGGCCGCCTCGGTCCTGGGTCCGCTGTCGAAGCGCCTCGGGACTCGCCTCGCCGAGGAGCTGCTCACGCCGAAGGCTGCCGGCAGCCAGGCGTTCGACGTCGCCGTCCAGCGGGCGCGCGGGCGCTGGTCCAGGGGCACTGCGGACGACGCGACGCAGCCCGACGAAGCGCGACCTGAAGAGCCGCAGCCGCCACCGTCATCCTGATTCGTCGGACTCCCGCTGGGCGGGCCGACCGAGCAATGCCGCGGCGGTGTCGGCCAGCCGCTCGAGCACCCGGCGCGAGTCTGGATCGAGGCGGTGCTGGTGCGCGACGGCCAGAACGCCGGCCACGCTGCGTCGGCCGTCATCGCGCGCGACGAGCGGCAGGTGGCTGCGCAGTGCCGGGCCACCCGGAGCGGTTGGCTGGACGTCGAACGTCGCCGCATCGTCCTCGATCGTCCGAGTGATCGGATGCGCCGGGTTCCTGACGGCCGCGGCCAGTCGCTCAAGAGCAGGACCTTCGATGCCTGCCGCCGCCGCCAGTTCGAGAGCGGACGAACCGGGCCGTAGCGCGAACACCACGGCCGATTCGACGCCATGCTCCGCGATCGCCGATTCGATCACGCGCTGGAGATCGGCGTCGCCCTGCCGAGCCATCGCGTCCTCCATGTTCCGCCTCGCTGTGACCGTCCGCGTCAAGCGTCTGGCCACACGCCGTCCTGCGGATCCAGCCTCCCGGCGGCGAGCCTCCCCGCCGACCCGACACGGTACAGGAGAATGGGCGGAGGGTCAGGAGAGCATTTGGAAAGCACGGCGCGGACAGCGATGCGAGTCGCGACACTCGCGTCACGGACGGGTCGGCACCGACACAATCTCACCGAGCGCCGGGATCTCAAGAAGCTTGGGGCCGAGCACATAGATTCTCGCCCGCCGCTCCCCGGCTGACGTCAGCCAGCCATCATCCACAGCACGCCGCAGGTCGCGGGTCGTGTTCTGGGGGCTCCGGCCGGTGGCGCGGATGTAGTCTCGGGCGCGGAGGTGGCGGTTGATCCAGGCGTAGGCCAGACCGTCGATCATCGGCGCCGGCAGGCTGCCCGAGGCGATCGCTCGGCGGATCGCGATCATGACCAGACCGCGGCCGCGGATGCGCTCGAGGACATGGTCGGCCGCTTGCACAAGTGAGTCGACGAAGTACCTGACGAACGGGGTCGCGTCATAGCCGGGCTCCGCGGCGGATGCCGGTGTCGAGCAGCTCGTTGACCTATCGGCCGCGCACGACCAGGTCTGGCCTCTCGCCGTCGCCCGCCGCGAGGGGATCGTCGTTCGGCGCCATGCCTCTTGCCAGCATCGCCATCTCCACCCGGCTGGACGCGCCGAGCTTGCCCTTGATGCTCGCCACATGGACCGAAGCCGTCTTCTTGCTGATGAACAGCGCCTCGGCGATCTCCCCGTCCGACCTGCCGTCTGCGATCAGGGCGAGCACCTCTCGCTCGCGAGGCGTCAGGTCGTGGCGGCTTCGCCGGGCCGAGGCGGCCACTCGGTCCTCCTCGGTCGACGCGCCCGCTCGATCGAGCCCCGCGATCGCATAGTCCAGCCCCTCGTCGAGCGTCAGCCGCGCGCCCCGGTCGCGCGCCGCCTCGTACGCACCGGGCCTCAGGGCACGCCGGTCCCGCGCCCTCGACAGCTCGTAGAAGCCGGCCTCGTTGCCGTACGTCCGGTCGGGCACGAGCGCTCGCTCCGTATCGACGACCGCCCAGCAGACCGTCGCATCGACCGACAGGTCGTTCGCGCCGAGCCAGTCGGCGGCCGCCTCGAGCGAAGCCAGCAGGACCCAGACCTCGACGGCCCGGGCCCGATCGCACGCCTCGCGGATGAGCCGCCGGGCACCCTCCGAGTCGCCCGATCGCAGCAGCGCGACGCCGAGGGTCGAGATCACGTGAGTCATCTCGCCTCGCGCGCTCGCCTCGGCGAACAGCTCGTGCGCCTCGGACAGGGCCGACACGGCGGCAGAGAAGTCGCCCGTGGTGAGCGCGGTCCAGCCGAGACCGACGTACCCGCGGCCCATCGTCAAGCGGTCACCGACCGCGCGCCCGCGCCTGATCGCCTCTTCCGCGACGGCCTTCGATTCGGCCGGGTCGAGCAGCATCAACGACAGCCCGAACCAGACGAACAGGCGAGCCGCCTCGAGCGGGTCGTCGACCCGGCTCACGACCGCGATCGCGCGGCGCTGGAGCTGCATCGCCTCCTCGCGATCCCCGAGATCGGCCGCCACGGACGAGAGCTGGATCAGGGCAAAGGCGGCACCGACCTCGTCCCCGAGCGACTCGCGGATCGCCAGGCATTCGGCGAACATCCGGCGGACCCGCACCCGGTCGCCGCCGTGCCAGATCTCGTAGCTGGCGAGTTGCAGGAGAAAGTCGGCGCGCAAGGCCGGTTCGAGCGAGCCCGACCGCTCCTCGGCGGCATGCAACCAGCTGCCACCCTCCCGGTGATCGCCGAAGCTCCCGAAGAACTGTGCCAGCGCGACCGCCAGCCGCGCGAGCAGCGTCGCCTCGCTGCGCTCACGCGCCCACTCGAAAGCCGCGCGGAGGTTGTCGATGTCGAGCCAGAGGCGGTCGAGCCAGCGGGCCTGGCCCTGGCTCTCGACCACGGTTCGCTCGCCGGGCGGGAGCGGTCGATGGCCGAACCCACCGAGCGTCGATGCCGCCGTCTCGGCGAAGGCGGTGAAATAGCCGGCGTGCCGGCGCCTGAGCTCCTCGGCCTCGCGCGGATCGACCAGCTCGACGGCAAACTCGCGGATGGTTTCGAGCAGGCCGAACCGCGGCTCGCTCTCGCGATCCGAACCGACGCGCAGGAGGCTCTGGTCCACGAGGCGGCCGAGCCGCTCGAGCAGGTCGGCCCCCGCGCCATCGGTCGCATCGACGACGACCTCGGCGACGGCCGGCAGGTCGAAGCCACCGACGAAGACGCCGACCCGAGCGAACAGGACACGATCGGCCGGCTCGAGGAGGTCGTAGCTCCAGGCAATCGTGTCGCGCAACGTCCGTTGGCGGGCGGGCGCATCGGCGGCGCCGCTCGTCAGGAGCGTCAGGCGCTGGTCGAGCCGACGCAGGAGGGCGTCCGGGGCGAGCAGGCGCGATCGAGCCGCTGCGAGCTCGATTGCGAGCGGCAACCCGTCGAGACGGCGGCAGATCTCGCCGATCGCGGAGGCGTTGAGAGCGCTGAGCTCGAAGGAAGCGTCGATCGCCTGGGCTCGTTGGACGAACAGCGCGACGGACTCGATCCGCGCCAGCTCGCCGAGCGACGCGCGGTCCTGTTGGTCAGGCACGGCCAGCGGGCTGATCGCGTATTCGCGCTCGCCGCGGAGGTGGAGCGGTGCCCTGCTCGTGGCCAGGACGTGCAGGTTCGGACAGCTACCCAGCAGCTCCGCGATCGCCGGTTCGGCCCCTCGCAGCTGCTCGAGGTTGTCGAGGATCAGCAGCAGGCGGCGCTCGCCGATGTTCCCGATGAGCGTGTCGATAACCGTCCGCCGTGGGTGCCTCCGCACTCCGAGCGCGGCGGCGATCGTCGCCGGCATGAGATCCGGATCGCGGATCGGCGCGAGGTCGACGAAGAATTCGCCGTCCGGAAATCGATCCCCGAGCGGGACGGCGACCTCCAGAGCAACCCGCGTCTTGCCGCTCCCGCCGGTCCCGGTAAGCGTGACAAGACGGTCCGTCACGAGCAGGGCTTCGAGCTCGGCCAGCTCGCGGCGCCTCCCCACGATCGGGCCCAGCTGCCTGGGAAGGCCCACCGTGGGCCGTCCACCCTCGCTCTCCATCGCGCACCAATTCTAGAGGGCCCTCGACCGGCCGCCCGAAAACGAGGAGGCGTCTGAGGAACTCCCTGATGGCAAGGAGCCTCCTTAGACCGAGGCTGTCTTCCATCGCAATGGACATCAGCTCGAAAGGAATGGATGAGATGGATCCTCAGATGAGCTCCGTTCTCGCCGCTCGCGTGGCATTCGAGCGGCTCGCCGCGGTCGATCACGAACAGCCCGCGACGTCGCGGCGGCCGTTTGGCTCGCTCGCCCGCCTGGCTCGGGCGAACGTGGCACTGGTCACCCGCCTCGTCTGGCCCCGGCGTTCCCCCGGGCGGGCGGCTGCGCTTCCACCCAAGTAGCGACTCGGTGATGGTCAGCCGCGCTCGGCGGGCCCAATTGGCGGTCGAGACGGTCGCTCACGTACCAGCGCCCCCTCCGGACCGGCGGAACCCGCTGGCTTTCCCGGCTCTGGCA
The DNA here is from genome assembly GCA_035637675.1 of Candidatus Limnocylindria bacterium. Taxonomy (GTDB): domain Bacteria; phylum Chloroflexota; class Limnocylindria; order Limnocylindrales; family CSP1-4; genus C-114. Next base: position 56,994 of record DASPWU010000117.1, read on the forward strand.
GGTGTGCGGCCGCGATTTTCGGCGGTGATCGAAGCCTCGATCCTGTGGGAAACTGACGATCGGGCGAGTGGCGGAATGGCAGACGCGCCGGCCTTAGGAGCGATTCCGGCCCTGGTCTGTGCGTTCCCGATCCGTGGGCGATGCCAGCGCCGCCGAGTTATGCGCGCCTCGCACGTACGAATCGGGGCGAGTCTTGGCCGCGCGTGTCGACGCCAGTCGAGCATCGCCGCCCTGGCCTTCGGGAGCCGGTTAACCGCTTGAACACAGGTTCGCTCCGTCCCGCCGGAGCCACTCGTATACGGAATCCGGCCGGGTAACGCCCTCGTCGGTCGCGGCCCTCCAGACGGCGACAGCCTTCTCGTCGCGACTGTCGACGTTGATCCGCTCGAACAGGTCTCGGACCCACGCCACCCGCGTCGCCAACGGCGCGTGGTCGAGAATCCCGTTCATGTCGTCGATCGTCTGCCGAACGAGGTTGGTTGTGATCCGGAGTGGCCGCTCCGCCTGGTCAAGCTCGGCGATTCGCGCTTGGGCCGCTGCAAGCTCGGCCGCAACCGCCTCGATCTCGACGTTGATCCGCTCGGAAGCTCTCGGGCCGGCGCTGCGAAGAGCACGACGCAAGTTGGCGTCTTCCTGCTGGAGCTTGCGAATCCGCGCCTTCGCCTCATCGAGATCGGGCGCACGCCGCTCGGCGCGCATCTGGATGTCCTCGTTGAGCAAATGGACCATGTCCCGGACAGCCTTCGGGGTCACCAGAGTCCGGCGGATCAGGTCCATGACGCCGGCATCCAGATCGTTCGCCCGCACGCTTGGTCGACCGCAGCGCGCCTTGCAGCGGTAGTAGCGGTATGACCGATTGCTCGTGCCCACCATCGACGACCCGCACGCGCACCGGAGCAGCTCCGTCAACACGTAGCCGCCCGCGTATCGCTGCGGCGCCAACCGATCCTTCCGGCGGCGAACCAGCATCTCCTGCACCCTCGTCCAGAGCTGCTCGGGAACGATGGCTTCGACCTCGCTGGTCACGATGTCCTCGGCCGGGTTCCGCCGCCGCTTGCGGCCGTGCTCACCCTCGACTCGCGTCTCACGGTTGAAGACGCGAACGCCGCGATAGATCGGGCTGGCGAGGATCGTGGCCAGGCTGGACTTGTTCTCGCAGATGCCGGTTGCGGCGACGATCTCGTCGTAGGTCACGCCTTCGGCCGCCATCTGAAACGCCTGGACCACCTTGGGGGCCGTCTCCGGGTCCGGCACCCAGCGCACGCGCGTCAGCGGCGTCCCGTCGTACCGTGCGCCGATCACGACCGGCTCCCGCCGGTAGCTTCGCTCCAGGGCGGAGCAGGAGTAGGGGAGATGCTCCTCAGCGCGACGCAGCGTCGATATCCGACGCTCATCTCGATGGCGCGATGAGCTCTACAGCCACCTCGTAGAGGGCCGGATCCGCGGACCGCAGCATTCGCGCGTCGGCGCTCACGGCCTCGGTGCGCTGCTGAAAGCCTGGATCGGCGGTGGCCGCCTGCCAGGCCCCGCGACTCACCCAGTGGGCCACCGTGATGAGCTGGAAGCGACTCTCTGTAGAAAGTGCCCGATGGAGGCGCGCATCGACGAAGCCCGGCTTCGTCGCCAGAAGCCCAGCGCGTTCGCGCCACTGCTCGATGAACTCGTCCACCCGTTCCGCGGGGAGCTCGAACACGTTGATCAGCGTGACCGGTGGCTGATTGGTCGGGTTCATGGACGGACCTCGCTCAGTGGCTCTGCCACCGGCCAGCCCGGTGATCGAGCCGTACCGAGCGCTGCGCCCAGCACGGCTTCACGACCTCATCGCTGCATACTCGAGCTGCACCGTGTGTTCTCCGATCAACCTTGGGGTGCTGCGCAGCTCGAGTGAGGTGAACACGCCGTCTGCTATCGGCACGGGGCGACCCACTCCGCCGATCGCCGGGTGAATGTTGAGGCGCAGCTCGTCGAACAGCCCGGCCGACAGGAACGGGCCGTCAACCTCGGCGCCCCCGGCGACGAGGGCGGTCGTGTGACCCTGCTCATAAAACAGATCGAGCGCCGCCTGCGGCGATGGAACGGTAAGTGCTCCGGGCACGGGGGCCGCCGCCCGCGTGACCACCACCACCGGCACTCGCTCCAGCAACGCGCGCGCGGGCCCCATAGACCCGATCCCTTCGTACGTCCGCCGCCCGACGATGAGGTAGCGTGTCGTCGCCACAAGTCCGACAAAGTCCGCCAGTACCTCCTTCGGCAGCGTCTGACCCGCGCCGGCGACGGGGAAGTAACCATTTGCGGTAAGCGTCATGTAGACGATGACCTTCACGCCGTCGTGCCTCCGCCTAGTCCGAGGTCGGGATCTACCGGGATGACGGAACGGAGGTCGTCGACGTGACCGGGGGATCGTCTAGCCGCGCGGCTCGAGCCAATCCACGCTGCGACGCCGACGTCGATTGTGGCGATCCCAGCCGGTCACGTTTCCGATCGACGAGCCGTCAGTCCCATGGCGGCTTGTGAGTCAGCCGCCGTCCCCACAGCTCGGAGACTCTGGAGGCGCATCGCCGTTTCGAACAGGAGCAGGCATGTCCCTCGGTCAGCGGCTGGGGTGCCGTCGTTGTCGCGCTCTTTGTACTCGCGTTCACCCGGCGCGGGGCTCGAGCAGGCGACCGCCAAGCTGCATCACCTCCACCAGCGGCTGCGGCTGCTGGCCAAGCTTAAGGCGGCCATGATGACGAGCTGCGAGTACGGCATCGATCTCAGTTCGAGCATCGCACGCCGCCTTGGCCTAACCGACGAGCAGCTCCTGGCGCTACCGGCCTATCGGGCGAGTCCGCTGTTCACCGATCTCGAAAAGCTCGTGCTCCGCTACGGGGTCGCCATGAGCAAGACGCCGGCCGAGATGCCGGACGAGCTCTTCGCCGCGCTGCGGACGCATCTCGACGAGGTCCAGATCGTCGAGCTCACCCACATCATCGCGCTGGAGAACCTGCGGGGGCGCTTCAGCCGCACATTGGGCATCGGTGACGCGCGCTTCAGCGAGGGCATGGTCTGTGCGGAGCCGGCGAGAGCAGTCGGAAGCTGACAGGCTCAGCCACGCGCCGCGCCCTTGGGTACCTCCTGTTCGTCCTCCTCGTGCCAGGCACGGGCGGCGTGTACGTGCCGTGGTTGATCCTGACTCGTGGCGGCGTGCCGCCCGAGCCCACCACGTGGCCGGCGGCCGTCCTCATCGGAGCCGGGCTCGTTCTCGACATCTGGTGCTTCTGGGTCTTCGTGGCCGCGGGCCGCGGCACGCCCGCGGTCTCGGATGCCCCACGGCGAGTCGTGGCCATGGGCCCCTACCGGTGGGTCCGCAACCCAATCTACATCGGCGCCCTCTTGATCGTCGTCGGCGAGGCCTGGCTCTTCCTTTCGCTGCCGCTGCTCCTCTATGCAATCGCCCTCGCGCTCGGCTTCCACCTTCTGGTCGTGGCGTACGAAGAGCCGACTCTGCGCGGTCGGTTCGGCGAGGAGTACGAAAGCTACCGGCGCTCCGTCCCGCGCTGGATCCTCCGGTCGCCGCAACGGTAGTTCAAGCTAGGGCGTCTGGGAGCCCTCGGCGAGCCGGAGCTCGAACACCGGACGCGTCGCGGCAGCTCGGGCCGGGTCACCCGTGACCGCGGGAGCCGCAAGCCGGAACAGGAGCCGGACGAAGGCGCGGCCAAACCACGGCAGGGTCGCCACGTATCCCGGCAGGGTGTCCCGGTAGAAGACGAGCGCCTCCTCCCGGGTCAGCGCATGGGCGCGGACGGGGACGTAGCGGCCATGGAGCAAGATCTGGCCCTCCCCCGCGGCCCGCAGGTTGCGCACCCACTGGACGTCGCCGTATACGCCGATGACCCAGCGCCGGCCATCGATCTCGGCGACGGCGACCGGTGCGGATCTCGGCAGACCACTCGTCCGGCCGCGGACGGTCAGGAGCACGTTCGGGCCCATCGGCAGCCCAAGCCGGAGGAGCCGCCGGGTGAGGGGATTCGAGTGGCGGATGAATGCGGGAGCCTCGGGCATCTTCGATCCTCGTTCACGTTTGCGGGCGGTCGCAGTCGTCAATCGGGTGACGGACCGTCAACGGAGAATGTGACCGAGGGCTGCCAGCCATTGGCACGCCAAGCGCTTCGAGGAGCGCCGCCCGCACCTGCGGTCGGTGCTCGCGCCTCCCGCGTTCTACCGACGGTTCATCGCCCACGAAACATTCCACGGAGACTACGCAAGCGCGCGCGTCGACCACGTCCTGCCCGCAATCGGCGGCGCCACGACGACTGCGTCCGATCACAACAGAGGCAGGCAGTTAGTCGGTAACTGTGACGCTCATCGTTCGATGATGGTCGAAGCGACGTCGCGCCTTTCCCTGTACGTTGTCCCGCGCTGCGCTGGGCAGTCAGAGGGAGCACAGGCTATGGTGGTCACGTGTCTCATCAGGTATCAGATCGACCCGGCCAAGGGCGAGGAGTTTCGCAGCTACGCGGAAGCGTGGACCCAGATCATTCCACGCTGTGGGGGTGATCTCGTTGGGTATTTCCTTTCGCATGAGGGCACGAATGACATCGCGTGGGCACTGATCCCGTTCGATAGCCTGGCGAATTACGAGCGCCTGCTTCGTGCGCTGCTCGGGCCACGCTTCCGGCCAC
>DASPWU010000118.1:0-3386 GCA_035637675.1 Candidatus Limnocylindria bacterium
CGGCCGCGGGGCTGATCTCCCCGCTCAGTTTGGACCGGGCCAGCCGGAGCGCCAATGACAGGGAGACGAGGCGCTGCTGGGCGCCGTCATGGAGATCCCGCTCGAGACGGCGCCGCTCGGCGTCGGTGGCTTCGACAATCCGGGTCCGGGATCGGCGGAGCTCGGCCTCGGCGGCTCTCTGGTCGGTGAAGTCGCGGACGATGGCGGTCACCTCATCCGCCCCGCTCGGGGTGATCCTGGTCTCGAAGTCGCGCCGCCCGATCGGCGAGTCGAGGGTGACATCCACGGTCTGGAGCTGTCCACTGTCGATCGCGTGGGACGCCGCCGAGAGAACTGCCTGGGCGGCATCCGCCGGCAGGATGTCGGAGATGCGACCGTCGACCGTCCGATCCGGCGACCCGTGCAGGAGTGCCGAATCCTTTGCCTCCATGTCGAGATAATGCCCGTCAGTCGTCAGCCGGATCATCAGGTCCGGCATTGCACCCAGAAGCGCTCGATGTCGCAGTTCACTCTGCCGATAGATCCCGACCAGGAGCGCGAGAGGAATCGCAGCCGGGGCAAGGTTCTTCGTCGCGAGAAGCAACGCCGCCACATCTTCCGGTGGAGCGACGACCTGGACGGCGACGAAGATGACGAGGACGGCGATCTGGATGGAACCGGCGATGAGAATGGGAAGCAGCTCGGGACGCCTGCGGGGCGGCGCGCTCACCCAGCGCCGGATGATGACGACCCCGGCGAAGACGGCCACCGTGCCGTTGACGGCCAGCGGGCCGAGCCCCAGATCGGCGCCCTGCCATGCCGCGACAAGCTGGGCGGCGCCGGTTGCGAACCAGCCGGTCGTGACGATGCCGACAGTCACTCGGTCGAGCCGCGTCTCCAGCCGGCCGGTCGGGTAGGCAAGGATGAGCGCGATGAGGACGGCGCCCGCAAGCCCCGAAAACAGGATTCCCAATTCATGCAGACCGCGAACATCCGAAACGGTCAGGTTGCCGATGAACCAGGCGAGTCCCACAAGGGTCATCAACCGGCCGATCCGATTGGCGGGCCGACTCGCCCACAGCGCCAGCCCGCCATACAGGTACGTCCAGCCAATTGCCAGGTCGAGAAGGACTTCGTCGGCCGGGGTGCCCGCTCGGTAGTACAGGGCTTCGACGGCCAGGCCCCATACGAGGCCGACGACGCCGATCGCGACTCGGATCGATCCCTGACTCACCTGGGCCACATTGCCACCCCGCCGTCTGGCCGCATCCGGGCAGACCCTGAGTATGCGGCTGGAGTAAGGAGTTTCAGCACCGAAAGTCCGTCGACGCGACAGGGATAGCCCTGATCCGAAATCGGCAGTCTGCCCGGATGGCAGCTGGGAAGACCCGGCGGATGCTTGCAGACAGCGTCGGGCGACCGTCCGGCGGCCCACCACACGAAGGGGAGTCCGATGAGTACGGTTCGTTCGCTGGTCAGGCGCAGTCAGCTGGTCAGCTTCTTCGTCCTCACCTTTGCACTGTGTTGGGGCCTGGGTGCAGCTCTCAAGGGCACCCCGATCCTCGCCCCGGACGCGAGCTTCATCAGCGGCGTCCTGATCGCCGCCCTCACCGTCATCGCCCTGACCGATGGACGGGCTGGCCTCAAGGACCTCGGGCACCGCATGTTGCGTTGGCGCGTTCCGCCGATCTGGTATGCGGTCGTCTTCGTCCTGCCGGTCCTGATCGTGGGGGCAACGCTCGCCCTCCTCTCGCTCTTTGGCGGCGCCCCGCTCGACTGGACGAAGCAGCCGTCGGTCGCCAGCGTGGTCATCTACTTCGCGATCTTCATGCTCCTGCCGGTCGGCGCCCCGGTGGCCGAAGAGATCGGCTGGCGCGGCCTGGCGCTACCGCGGCTCCTGGTCGGCCGTTCGGCCCTGACGGCGAGCCTGATCCTCGGCGTAATCTGGGCGGTGTGGCACCTGCCGGTCGTGCTCTCAACCCCCGAGCTCCGAGTCCCAGTCCCGTTCATGCTGGCAGTCGTTCCGCTCTCGATCCTGACGACCTGGATCTTTCTCCATACCCGGTCGAGCGTGTTCATCGCGATCCTGTTCCACGCGTGGTTCGACGTCGTGCTCATCTCCGGTCTCGGGATGGTCGCAACGACCAACGCCGCCATGATGTGGTGGATCCTTGCTGCCGTTCAGGTGACGCTCGCTGTCATCGTGGTTGCGATCTGGGGTCCCGATCTCGTTCGCAAGCCATCCGCCACGGAGCCCGCGAGGTCCGACGCGGTCGCCGCAACGTGAGAGATGCCCGGGTCGCGTTAGGCGTTCGGGGCTAACCCTGTAGGAGGACGGTGCGCTGGGCGTGATGATCGACACATGACGACCGTGCCGGCGATCGAGGGGCTCTCAGGATGACCGCGGTGGTCAGGCATCCTGCATCGGACGCGCGCCTGGGTCTCACCGGCGCGGAAGCCACTGCCCGCCGCCTTGCCGGCCAGGGGAACGACTACCGGAGCCCGACCAGCCGAAGCTACCTCGAGATCGTCCGCGACAACAGCTATCCGTTCATCAACGGTCCGCTCCTGCTGGTGTCGGCGGCGCTCGTGAGCTTCGGTGCCGTCACCGAGGCCCTGATGACCGGCGTGCCGGTGTTCGGCAATATCGCCATCGGCGTGGTCCAGGGCTCGCGGGCGAAGCGTCAGCTCGACCGCGTCGCGCTCCTGAGCGAAGCGCCGGCGGTCGTTGTCCGTGACGGCGATGAGCAATCCATCGCGCCCGCCGAGGTCGTGCTCGGGGATGTCGTTGTTGCAAACCGCGGTGACGAGATCCAGCTCGATGGCCGGATCGTGGGGGCTGGTACCGCGTCGATCGACGAATCGGCACTGACCGGCGAGGCGCGGGCGATCGACAAGGGTGAGGGCGATTCTATCCTGTCCGGCAGTGCGGTCCTCAGCGGGACGGCCCGCTATGAGGTTGAGGCGGTGGGCGCGGACACGTTCGCCAACCGGATCCTCGCCCAGGCAAAGGGCCATCGCGATGTCCGCACGCCACTGCAGACCGACATCGCGCGGGCGTTCGTGGCCGTCGGGATCCTCATCGTCCTGACCGGCATCGCGGTGGTGCTGTCGTTCCTGTTGGCGCCGGTTGACGCAGGCCACGAATCGGTCTTCGCTGCTGCCGTGCTCGTCACGCTCGTGCCGCAGGGCCTCGCCCTGATGCTGACCGTGACGTATACCGCGGCTGCCGTCCGGATCTCGCGGCTGGGGGCGCTCGCGCAGCGCCAGAGCGCGATCGAGGCCATGAGCCGGATAGACACGTTCTGCAGCGACAAGACCGGCACCCTGACGACCCAGCGGATCGAGTTCGGGTCCGTCGAGTCGCTCGCTCGTGGCGCCGACGCCGAGACGATCGGCCCGCTGCT
>DASPWU010000119.1:0-1938 GCA_035637675.1 Candidatus Limnocylindria bacterium
GGAGCTGTTCCGGGCGTGGGAGATGGTGACCACCAACCCGGCCCGCGCCGCCGAGATTCCGTGGGGCGTCCGCGAGGGACTGGCCGCCAACTTCGTGGTCTTCGATTGCGCCGACGAAGCCGAGGCGATCCGCCTCCGCCCGGCGGCGCGCTGGGTCGTCCGCAATGGCCGGATCGTCGCCGAGACCGAGCCGGCCCGGAGCGTCGTGCACGTCGACGGGAATGGCCAACCCGTGACGTTCCGGCGCGATCCCGCGGGGGTTGGCGGCAGCGCTGGGGCGCTGCCGGAGGTGGTAGGCGCGGGCCCAATCCGCGCCCGGAGCGAGGAAGGAGCAAATCCATGACAGTCGGGCTTCTCACCGGGCAGGGCATGCCCTCCCGTGAGGGCGACCTGTCGATCGAGGGACACGGCATGGAGCCTATCCCCGCATCGGCGCGCTACGGGTCGGTCGCGCGGGTCTTCACGGTCTGGTTCACGCCCAACCTGGTCCCCGCCGCGTTCTTCCTGGGGACGCTGGCCGCGGCGAAGTTCATCGGCCTGGGGTTCTGGACGTCGATCGCGGCGATCATCGTCGGGAATCTTGTCGGCTCGGTGCTGGTCGGCCTGCTGGCCACGATGGGCCCCCGAACCGGCATGGCCCAGATGCCGCTGGCAAGGCTCGCCTACGGCAAGAGCATCGTGGTCCCCGGGCTCCTCAACTGGATCAGCTGCATCGGCTGGGACGGCATCAACTCGGTCTTCGGGGCTGCGGCGATCTCCATCCTGACCGGGCTGCCGTTCGTCGTATCGCTGATCGTCATCGTCATCTGCCAGGGCCTCCTGGGAATCCTTGGCTACGAGGCGATCCACACCTTCGAGAAGTACATGGCGATCGTGCTCGGAGCGATGTTCGTGGTCCTGACGATTGCAATCGGCGGCCAGGCGTCGACCGGTCTTGCCCGGACTGACGCGGTCTCAGGCCTCGACCAGATCGGTGCCTTCATCCTGTACAGCACGATCATCGCGAGCTTTGTCCTCGCCTGGGCGCTGTATGCGTCGGACTACACGCGCTACCTGCCCGAGAATACCTCGAGCTCCCGGATCTTCCTGTGGACCGTACTCGGCCTGACCCTGTCGGCGGGCTGGGTGGAGGCGCTCGGCCTGCTCGTCGCCGACAAGGCGACGCAAGCCGGCGCGGTCGACACGATCAACACGATTCTGTCGGGGACGCCTCTGGCGGCCCTGGCGATGATCGCGATCGGAATCGGGACGGTCGCGGTCAACGCGATGAATGACTACACCGGGTCGCTCTCCCTCCAGGCGGCCGGGATCCGGGTGCCGCGGGTTTACTCGGCCATCGTGGTCGCGATCCTCGGTTTCTTCGTCACGCTCTGGCTGAACTCGGAAAACCTGGTCGGCAAGATCGAGAACATCCTCCTGTTCCTCAGCTACTGGATCGCGCCGTGGGCGGCCGTCGTCCTGGCCGACTGGTGGCTGCGTCGAGGTCGGGCCAACGTCGCTCGACTCGTCGACTTCGGGAGCCTGCCGTCGGGGCTGCTCGCGCTCGCCTCGATGGCGATCGGGTTCATCGTCTCGCTGCCGTTCCAGACCTCGACGCTGGGCGGCGAGATCGCGACGAACACGGGCATCCCGATCAACACGATCGCTGCCGGCACTCTCCATTACGCGGATCTGGCGTACCTCGTGGGTTTCGTCGTGGCGTTCGCGATCTTCTGGGTCGGGGCCCGGTCCATGGCCGGCGGTCCACTGGAAGAGGAGGTCGCCGCCGCGTGATCTCCGCGACAGATGCTCGTTCTGCCCGGCAGATCAGCCGGGCAGGACGGGCCGGCGATGGACGACCGGCTCGAGATCGAGCGTGGCGACGTGGGCGGCGATCTCAGCCGCCGTCGCGATCCACAGCCCGTCGATCGCCTGGGCCCGCTCGATCAGGCGCTCAAG
>DASPWU010000120.1:0-12240 GCA_035637675.1 Candidatus Limnocylindria bacterium
CTGCACCGCGGCGACCCGCGTCCTCGCCGGTCCCCGGATCTACGACAACTTCGTGTCGAAGCTGTCCGAACAGGTCAACGACATCAAGTGGGGCGATCCCACCGGCGGCGACGAGCTGGAGATGGGATCGCTCATCTCCAACAGCCAGGTGGCGCGGGTCAGTGGGATGGTCGATCGGGCGCGGTCAGGCTCCGAGGTCGTCGTCGGAGGAAAGGCGCCCGACCAGCCAGGTGCCTATTACGAGCCGACGATCATCGCCGGCCCCGACCAGCAGAGCGAGATCATCCAGGACGAGGTGTTCGGCCCGGTAGTCACGGTCCAGGCGTTCACGGACGAAGAGCAGGCGATCGCCTGGGCCAACGACGTCCGGTTCGGCCTGGCGGCCTCGGTCTGGACCACGGACATCGGCCGGGCGATGCGCGTCGCCAAGGCGATCCAGTTCGGCACCGTCTGGGTCAACGACCACTTCACGCTCGTCTCGGAGATGCCGCACGGCGGCTTCAAGGAGTCGGGCTACGGCAAGGACCAGGGTATGTACGCGGTCGAGGACTACACGGTCGTCAAGCACGTGATGCTCCGCATCTGAGGGTGCAGTCGCCGGCGACCGATACGCAGCCGTCGCCCGCCGGGGAGCTGCAGGCGGCCGTCCTGGACTGGTATCGGGCGGAGGGCCGGGTCCTCGACTTCCGGTCCAGCCGCGATCCGTATGCCATCCTCGTGTCGGAGACGATGGCGCAGCAGACCCAGATCGCCCGCGTGGTCGACTACTGGTCCGCGTTCCTCACGCGATTTCCCACGTTCGAGGCGCTCGCCGCCGCGACGCCGGCGGACGTCCTGCGAGCGTGGCAGGGCCTGGGCTACGACCGCCGGGCACTCAACCTCCTGCGGTGCGCGCGGATCGTCGTCACCGAAGTCGGCGGGCACCTGCCGTCAGAGGTGGACGAGCTCGAGCGGCTGCCCGGGATCGGGCCGTACACGGCCCGGGCTATCGCCGCGCTCGCGTTCGGCCGGCCGGTGGGCGCGGTGGACGTCAACGTGCACCGGGTGCTATCGCGGGTTGTGAGTGGGACGGAGGCCGGATCGATGACCCGTGCGGCCGTCCAGGCCGTGGCAGACGCGGTCGTGCCGGCAGATCGGCCGAGGGAGTGGACGCACGCGCTGATGGATGTCGGTGCCACGTTCTGTCGGCCGCGACAGCCACGCTGCGAGGCGTGTCCCGCGAAGCCGTGGTGCCTGTACGCGGCGTCGGCCGAGGTCCTTGATGCCCCTCGGGGCATGAGGCGCGGCGGACGACGACGAGCGGCCTCTCGACCCGTCCCCTTCTCGTCGACGACTCGCTGGCTGCGCGGCCGCATCCTCGACCGGCTGCGGACCGTCGAGGATGACGGCTGGACGTGGTTCAGGGATGGGATCGGTTCACACGGCCGGCCCGCGGTCGAGGCCGCTCTCGTCGCACTTGCCCAGGAGGGACTGATCGAGTTACGGCACGGCGAAGGACCGTCGGCTCGCCTCGCGACGGCCTGATGCCCGGCGCCGTAACGCCACCGGTCGCCCTGGCGCGGCGGCGCTATCGACGAGCGGCGATCATCTCGATCTCGATCCGCGCCTGAATCGGCAGTGCCGCAACGGCGACCGTGGTTCGAGCCGGTGGGCGATCACCGATGAGCCGCCCATAGACCTCGTTGGCCACTCCGAAGTCGGCGATGTCGACCAGGAAGACGGTGGTCTTGACGACGTCTGCAAATGACAGGCCGCCCGCGTCGAGCACGGCCGCGAGGTTCCTCATCGCCCGCTCCGTCTCGGGACCTGTGCCGCCGGGGACCAGGGCGCCGGTCCGCGGATCGATGCCGGCCTGGGCAGCACAGAAGACGAGGGAGTCCGTCGCGACCCCGACGCTATAGGGGCCGATGGGCGCCGGCGCGCCTACCGTTTCGATCAGCTCGCGCATCTCACCTCCTGCCGGGCGACTTCGGGGGCGCCACGGTCACCAAACGACGGGGATCCATCGCCCGTCGTTCGAATGGTGCCCCACCCGCACCAAGCGCACTGACTCCGAGCTCGGCGGGTTACGGGCCGCCCGTGCGCGCGGGACGAGGGTCGGAGGTGCCGGCCGCTCGGCGGAGTTCTCGAAGGAAGGGCTGGATCGCCTCGAGGAACGCGGACGGTGCCTCGAGGAAGAGTCCGTGACCGACGCCGTGGAGCTGCACATGGCGAAGGCCCGAAACGGCTGACTTCCAGTGCGCCACCTCGCGGTCGCTCACGAGGCCACCGGCCGCCGGATCGGCCTGGACCAGTAGCACCGGGCACCGCACGAGGGGCAGCCACTCCTCGAGACCGGCGTGCATCGCCTCGAACTCGATGACGGCGTCCAGCGTCGCCGGGTCGAGCCTCGCGATGTTGGCCGCCATCTCCGAGTACCACGGCGCACCCTCCGGGACGATATCCGCGGTTCGGCTCACGCGGGTTGCGTCGGCAGCCGCGACGGGCACGTCCGCGAGCCGAGTGGCGATGACCTCCTGCGATTCGCCGCTGGCCGCGAGCTCGCGCCAGGCCTGGTTCATCGGCCGGTTCGCCGCGATGTGGCGCCGCAGGGACTCGAGCTCCAGGGGCGCGTCGCCAACGATCACGGCGCGTGCGAAGTCCGGGCGTCCGGCCGCAACGGCGACCGCGACCTGACCGCCCATTGAGTGCCCGACCAACACGGCCGGCTGGCCCAGTTCGCGATCGACCAACTGAACGATGTCGTCGGCATAGTCCAGGAGGCTGTATCCGGGTCCCCATCCGGACGAACCGTGGCCCCGGAGATCCGGTGCGAGCACGTGCCAGTCTCGAGCGAGGAGCGGACCAACGGCTGCCCATGACCGCCAGCTGGCGCTGCCGCCGTGCAACAACAGGACCAGGGGCGGCCCGGCACGGCTCCATTCCGCCACGTTGAGGGTCAGCGTCCCGAGACTGATCGTCCTCTCGCCCATCGGGACATTGTGGGCGGACAAATCGACCGGATGACCGTCAGGAGGCTGCCCGCGGCGCCGGCCCTTGCTAGCCCCTGCCGGGGAGCGCACCCAGCTGGGCCATCATGCCCATCGAATCGAACTGGTGCCAGTGCTCCGAGACCTGGCCGTCCCTGATCCGGAAGATGTGGATCTCTCCGATCGTATAGGACTTGCCCTTTGGCGGAATGCCCATGAACTCGCCCGACTGTCGGGCGCTGGCGGTGAGGCGAACGGCCACCCGGTCGTGCTCGGCGATCATGTCTTCGATCTTGAAGGCGGCGTCGGACAGGCCCTTCGACACCCGTTCGATCGCTCGCTTGAGATCGCCCCGGCCGTCGCCAGTGGACGGCCAGGTGTGCGGTGTGAAGTCCTCGGCCACGAGCTCGTCGACCGCATCCGCGTTGCCGTCCGTGAAGATCTCCTGGACGAAGCGCCGGACGAGCTCCTTGTTGGCCTCGGTGGACGAGGCAGGCTCCGCCTGGCGGGTACCCGTGTCTGTGGTCATCGATTCCCTCCTTGGGTCCCAGGGGGTCAAGGTCATCTCGCCGGGTAGGCGCCGAGGTGAGAGTCAAGCCTTCCGCGAGGCCTCTCGCCGCTGCGCCGGGCACGCGTGGTCTGCCGTTACAAGTTTGTAATGGTTTCCCCGCGGCGGTCGCGTGGCCGGGCAGGTACCGGTAGGCTGTGGCGACGATGAGTCCAGCCGCCAACCGCCCTACAGCCGCGCCGCCCGACTCCGATGACCGCGCGTCCGCACGGGCCAGGCTGCCGGCCGACGACCCGGCAATCTTCGACATGGACCTCGACGGCCTAGCCGCTCGCTGGGGCTCCGCAATGGAACGGTCGCCGATGTCGGGCGAGGCGATGACCGGTGCCGATCGGCGGGCGCAGGCCCTGGGGGTACCGGGCGCTGTGCTCATGGAACACGCCGGGACGGCCGTGGCCGCGGCGGTGCGCGCACTGGCCGTTCGAACCGGCCGCTGGGGAACCGGCCCGATCCTCGTCCTGTGCGGGCCGGGCAACAACGGGGGAGACGGCTTCGTGGCCGCACGACGGCTGGCGCGTCTGGGGGCGCAGGTCGTCGTTGGCTTCGTGGCATCCGAGGCTCGGCCCGAGGGGGAAACGAGTGGCCGGAACTGGGACCGGCTCGCGGCCGAGGCGAACGTGACCAGGATCCACACCGCGCTGGCTCGCGACCTGGCGATCCTGGGCCAGGGAATCGATCGGGCGGCCGTGGTCGTGGATGCGTTGCTTGGCACCGGCGTTCGCGGCGCCCTGCGCGACCCGATCCGCTCAGCAGTGGAGCTGGTGCGGCACGCACACGACGCTGGGGTGCCTGTGCTGGCCGTGGACACGCCGACCGCGGTCGACCTGACGAGCGGCGAGGCGACCGATCCGGTCGTCCGGGCGGACGTGACGGTCACGTTCCATCGACCGAAGGTCGGCTTGCTCACCCGTCGCGGGGCGGCGCTCGCCGGCCGCGTCCTGGTCGCGCCGATCGGCATCCCGCCCGAGGCCGATCGTGGTTGAGTCTCCCTCGGGCGCTCCGCCGGACGATCGAGAGGGTGAGCGGCGACGCCGAGCGACCGGCTTGCGCGAGGTGCTCCTCGTCGCCGTGGTGGTAGTCGCCATCGTCCTTGGCACTGCCGTCGCGACGAGCCTGCTGCCGCCGGCCGGCCAGGATCTCATCCTGCGCACTCCGCTGGCGATCGCCGTGCTCGCCGGCGGGACGATCGGGCTTCTGGTCTGGCTGGCGCGACGGCCGCCGGTCACCTAGGCGCACGTCCGCATGACGCCGTCCGGAAAGACGACGCCGATCGAGCGCCGGCGGGCGGATCTCGAGCGCCTTGCAGCCGAAACATGGGACGTCCTGGTCGTCGGTGGCGGCGTCACCGGGGCCGGCGCCGCCCTGGACGCGGCGAGCCGCGGTCTCAGCGTGGCGCTCGTCGAGCGGTCGGACATCGCGGCCGGCACGTCGAGCCGCTCCTCGCGCCTCATCCATGGCGGGTTGCGTTACCTGGAGCAATTTCGGTTCGGCCTCGTCCGTGAGGCCCTGACCGAGCGCGGCCGGCTCCTCCGGCTGGCTCCCCATCTCGTTCGCCTCGAGCCCCTGCTGTTCCCGCTCTACGGATCTGCTCTGGCCCGTCCGTTCTACGGCAGCGGCCTGACGCTGTACGACCTGCTCGGGGCGGCGCGCGA
This sequence comes from Candidatus Limnocylindria bacterium, assembly GCA_035637675.1. Classification (GTDB taxonomy): domain Bacteria; phylum Chloroflexota; class Limnocylindria; order Limnocylindrales; family CSP1-4; genus C-114. Next base: position 5,190 of record DASPWU010000120.1, read on the forward strand.
CGGGGGCCGGCACCGTCATCTCGACCGGGCGGAGGCGGTGGCAAGCACGCCGGCCCTCCGCCGGACTGGCCTCCGCGGGGCCTTCGTCTTTCACGATGGGGTCGAGGACGACGCCCGGTTCGCCCTGGCGGTCGCTCGAACGGCCCAGGCGCGCGGCGCCCTCGTCCTCACCCGCGTTCGAGTTGCCGGCGCCATCCATGACGGAGGGCGCATCGCCGGGGTGCGTGCCCGCGACGAGCTGGACGGCCAGGACCTGGAGCTTCGGGCCAGGGCGGTCGTTGACGCGACCGGGGTCTGGTCGGGCCAACCGGACGGCGCCTTTCCAACGCAGCCTTCGGCCGATCCTGATGGGGGCGACAACGCCGGCGTCACGGCTCACGTCATCCGGCCCAGCCGGGGGACCCACCTGGTCGTGCGCCGCGGACGGATCCCGTCGGCGACGGGCCTGACGATCCGGGCTCCCGGAAAGGTCGTGTTCCTCGTGCCGTGGCCGGGCCACTGGCTCATCGGGACCACCGATGTGCCGTATGACGGCGCGCCGGATAGCGTCGTCCCCACCGGCGATGACGTGGACGAGATCCTGGTGGCCGTCAATCGTGCGCTGGACGTGGACTTGACGCGGGACGACGCGGTGAGCGCCTATGCCGGTCTGCGCCCGCTGGTCGCGGATGGCGCCGTTTCGGACGGCCTGGGCGGCAACGAGTCGACGCTCAAGATCTCGCGCGAGCATCGGGTCCGAATCGAGTCCGACGGGCTGGCCCGCGTCGGCGGCGGCAAGTACACGACCTATCGGGTCATGGCGGCCGACGTGGTGGATGCGGCCGTGGACGCGGGGTTCGGGACCGGCACCGCCCGGGCGCGGCCGTCGCGGACCGGGGATCTGCCGCTCGTCGGCGCGGCCCCGCTGGTGGAGCTCGACAACCTGGCAGCCAGTCTCGCCCGGGCCCTGGCGGCGCGCGGGCTGGAGCGCCGGCATGCCGACCGGCTCGTGGCCCGCCATGGAACCCAGGCCGCCGACGTCGTGGCCCTGGGCGAGCGCCTCGAGCTCCTGCGACCGATCGCGGCCGACTCGGAGCACCTCGAGGCGGAGGTGATCTGGGCGGCTCGCGAGGAGCTGGCCGTCGGGCTGGACGACGTACTCGTCCGCCGGACGCGCCTTGCCCAGGAGCTGCCCGATCGAGCCGCGGAGGTCGCGCCCCGCGTCGCCTCGCTCCTGGGCCAGGAGCTGGGCTGGGACCCGGCCCGCCAGGCGAGCGAGATCGCCCGGTTCCTGGAGGGCGCCCATCGCGAGTTCGACGTTCCCTCGTCGCCGGGGCGGTCGTCCCCGTCGTCATCCCCGGCGCCGCGGTCGTCGCGGCGATGACCGCGCGATACGTCCTGGCCCTGGACCAGGGCACCACGTCCTCGCGGGCGATCCTGTTCGACCAGGTGGGCGTTCCGGTGGCGGCCGCTGGGCACGAGTTCCCCCAGGGATACCCCGGCCCAGGCCACGTCACCCACGATCCCGAGGCGATCTGGTCGAGCCAGCTGGCCGCCGCCCGGGACGTTCTTCACGCGGCCGGGGCGATGCCCGGCGACGTCGCGGCGATCGGGGTGACCAACCAGCGCGAGACGACGATCGTCTGGGACCGAGCGACCGGCCGTCCGGTGGCCGACGCGATCGTCTGGCAGAGCAGGATCACCGCCCCGTTCTGCGACGAGCTGCGGGCCCGCGGCCTGGAGCCGATGATCCGCGAACGGACGGGGCTGCCCATCGACGCCTACTTCAGCGGTCCCAAGATTCGCCACATCCTCCGATCGGAGCACGGCCTGCAGGGCCGCGCGGAGGCGGGCGAGCTGGCGTTCGGGACGGTGGACTCGTTCCTCGCCTGGCGGTTGACCGGCGGCCGGGCCCACGTGACCGACGTCAGCAACGCAAGCCGAACCATCCTGTTCGACATCCATCGGATGGCCTGGGACGACGAGCTGCTCGCCGCCATGGAGGTTCCGCGAGCCCTCCTGCCGGAGGTGCGCAGCAGCTCGGAGTTCGTGGCCGAGACCGAGCCGGACCTGTTCGGGGCCGCCATCCCGATCGCGGGGATCGCCGGGGACCAACAGGCGGCCACGTTCGGCCAGGCGTGCTTCGCGCCCGGAGCGGCCAAGAACACGTACGGGACCGGGGCGTTCATGTTGCTCGTGACCGGCGAGCGGCCGGTGGCCTCCACCCACGGCCTGCTTACCACCGTCGGCTGGCGGCTCGGTCCCGACCTGCCCGTCACCTACGCCCTCGAGGGCTCGGTCTTCGTCGCGGGCGCCGCGGTCCAGTGGCTGCGCGACGGGCTGCGGGTCATCCAGCGATCGACGGACGTCGAGCGCCTGGCGGCCGGCATCGGCGACACCGGCGGCGTCTATCTCGTGCCTGCCTTCGTCGGGCTCGGTGCCCCGTACTGGGATCCGTACGCCCGGGGCGCGCTGGTCGGCCTGACCCGCGGGACGGGGCTGGGCGAGATCGCCCGGGCCACGATCGACTCGATGGCCTACCAGGTCCGCGACGTCCTCGACGCGATGGAGGCGGACGCCGGCGTCCGGCTGGAGGTGCTGCGGGTGGACGGAGGAGCCGCCACGAACGACGGGCTGCTCCAGTTCCAGGCCGACCTGCTCGGCGTTCCGGTCGAGCGACCGGCGGTCGTCGAGACCACGGCCTGGGGGGCAGCCGCCCTGGCCGGCCTCGCCGTGGGCTTCTGGCGGGACCTCGACGAGGTGGCCGCCATCCGGCGGGTGGACCGCCGCTTCGAGCCGGCGATGGCCGCCGCCGAGCGCGACCGCCTGGTCAGGGGCTGGCGGCGGGCGGTCGAGCGCTCTCGCGGCTGGGTCGAACCTGCGTGACCGGTCAGGATACGAGCAGGGCGCTGCGCTGCAAGAAGCGCACCATTCGCTCGAGCGATCCGTCGATGTCGTCTCGCCAGCGGTCCGACCCGGCGCGCCGGCCGTCGTCGTCGTTGGCGAGCGGGTCTGTTCGAGCCAGGACGCTCAGCTCCGCAGCGACGGCCGCTCGATCGTGGGCGCCGTCGAGGAAGGACAGCATCGCCCGTGCCGCCGGGTCCAGCTGGACACTGTGGTGACGGAGGTTGGTGACCTCGGAGCTTGTCTGCGCCTGGATCCGGGCCAGCCGGCTGGCCGTCGGCCGCTCGGCGATCTGCTCGGGCAGCTTCGGCGGATGAAGGTGAAGATCGACCAGCTCGGCAGCCCAGCAGCGCCGGAGGCTCATCCCCAGTTCGTCGGGGCTGGGATCGACGCCCACCAGTAACCCGACCCGCCCCACGAGTCGGGTGAACGACAGCGCCGCCGGGTGTGCATCGGCCAGCACCGCAAGCAAGGCCTTGTCGAGCCGGTTGCTCGTTGACCAGACCTCTCCGGCCGGCGTGCGGAACCCCTCGCTATGCTCGGAGGCGACATCCGGAGCATTCGAGACCGGCCGAGCCCGGGCGGTGGCATGGCAGGCGAGCAGGGATGCCACGCCGACGGCTGGCTCGAGCCGGATATCCGCGTGACACAGCAGCGATCGACGGAACGAGCGGTCGACCAGGAGGTCGACATGCTGCTCGTGCTCCACACGGTCTGAGGTGTCCTGGGTCGCGCCTCTCAGCTTTGCATCGCCCAGGTACTGGAGCTTGTGAGCGGTGGCGCGCTCCACGAACTCGCGGAGATACATCGGCTGGTTCACGTCCTCCAGATACTCGTGGAACAGGTACGTGTCCGAGCCCGCGGCGGCCAAGGCGACGCGGTCGCTCAACAGCCGGCCGTAGGGGTCCCGTCGGTTCGTCAGGCGTCGGCCAGTGCGCTCGAGAATCGATCGGGCCTGGCGCACCTGGTCCTGGGGCTCGTCGGAGGCTCGAACCCGCTGCCGGAGAATCTCGCGAACCAGGCCCTTGAGATGCCATCCGGGATAGACGTTGTAGCTGACCAGGGCCACGCCGTTGTCCCTGAGGTTCCGCCGGCAGAGCCTGAGGATGGCCTCCTGTACGTTCGGCGGCACCCACGAGAAGACGCCGTGGCAGATGATGAAATCGAAGAGGCCGAACGACTCGTCGACATCGACGATGTCGAGCGTCCAGAACTCGACGTTGGTCAGCTGGAGCGCGTCGGCCAGAGATCGTGCGTCTGCGATCTGGCGCGGCGACAGGTCGACACCGACGAAGGTCGCGCCGGGGAGGCTCATGGCCATCGGGATGAGGTTGCCGCCGGCGCCGCATCCCAGCTCCAGGACTCGGCAACGCTCGAGCGAGGGTGGTCCCAGGCCCGCCAGGCCGGCGACCATCGCCAGGTTGTCCGGATGGGTCAGCGCGTACGGCTTGCTGGAGTAGGGCAGCAGGTCGTAGCTCGTGGCGACGTCGGCGACCACCGATCGACCCGCTGATCGGCCGTCGCCTACTCGGACCAGGTCGAGTCCTCGGTCGGGGCTTTCCTCCACGGCCGGATCGTACGCTGACGTCGTCGGGACGTCACAGACTCACGGTAGGGTGGCGCGCAACTGCCGTTTACGGAGTCAGCCCGTGTCCTTCGTCGGAGACCTCGAGCGTCTCTTCGCCAGCAGCCTCTATCCGGTCCGAATCCCGCTGTTCATCGCCGGTCTGGTGATCGCCGTCCTGGTGATCCGAGCCGCACGGCGCCGGGGCTGGCTGGCGGCGGCGCGGGCCCATCCCGGTCGCACCTTGCTGGTTCTCGTCCCGAGTCTGGCCGTGACCCTTCCGCTCGGCTGGTATCTCGCATCTCCGCTGTTCATCACCACCCGGATTGACGAAGCCCCACCGGTTGCGGTCGCATTGGCCAGCCCGGATCCGGGGTCCGCATCGCCGTCGCCGGTTGCGTTGCCGTCCGGGTCGACGGCGATCCCCTCCGCCTCCGGTCTGCTGCCCACCGCGACGCCGAGCCCGAGCCTCGCCGAGCGGCGTGGCACGTTCCACGGCGCGGACGACTTCCATTTCGGGCGGGGCACGGCCCGCCTCATCGGCACCTCAGACGGCGTCGTCGTGCGCTTCGAGAGCTTCGCGGTCCGCAATGGCCCGGACCTGTACGTCTTCCTCAGCCCGGACGTGGATGGCTACGCGAGGAAGGGCAATCTCGAGCTCGGCCGCCTCAAGGCGAGCGAGGGCAACCAGAACTACCGATTGCCAGCCGGCACCGATCCATCCGCGTACCGCAGCGTGGTCATCTGGTGCAACCAGTTCTCGGTGCAATTCGCCGTCGCCACGCTCAAACCCGGCTGACGGCGCATGTCTCGAACCGGGACGTCCGGGCCCCTGTACAGAACTTGACAGGGGCCCTATAGTCCCGCACGTAAACGTCACGGGGCGCCCGTGACAGACATAACGTAGCTTGACCGAACCGACTCGGACTCCTCTCGGCTGACGCGGGATCTCGACGGATCGCGCCGGCTACCGAGAGGAGTTTCGTTTCCGTGTACAACGACAAGAACCTGACTTGCGCAGACTGCGGTCAGCAGTTCGTGTTCACCGCGAGTGAGCAGGACTTCTACGCACAGCGCGGGTTCACCGAGCCCCGTCGCTGTCCGAGCTGCCGGGCGAGCCGAAAGGCCGCTCGCAACAGCACGGGCGGTGGCTCGAGCTACGGTGGCGGCTACGGTGGTGGCGGCGGGTACAGCGCCGGTGGCTACGAGCGCGCACCGCGCGAGATGTTCAGTGCGACGTGCAGCAACTGTGGTCGCGAGGCCCAGGTGCCGTTCCGTCCCACCAGTGGCAAGCCCGTTTACTGCAGCGACTGCTTCCGGAGCATGCGCGGCGCCTAAGCACAACTCCTCTCTGCGGGTCCGTAGTCCAGCGGCCCGCCCCCGCTCAGCCGTCGACCCGGGCCGTCAGTCACCCGGGTCGATCGATTCTCCGGGCGATACAGCGCCCTCCGCCCGGCCGCCACGGGCGGCGTGGCGCGTGCGCGGCGCGTCGCCTGAATCGGTGAATCTGGTGCAACGCCCGCCGACGAGAGGGGCCGATCCGCCCGACGCCGACTCCGCCCCGATCGGCCTGGCCCGATGCGGCTCCGATCCGCCCGGGCCGACGCGGCGGCTCAGCCGTTGGACGGGCGCCGCCGGCGGAGCAGGCTGAGGTCGAACTTGCGCTCGGTGCCCTTGATCAGCCGCTCGATGTTGTCCGCGTGGGTCAGCCAGATGAGGGCCGGGCCGACGGCGGCATAGATCAAGTAGGCCGGCGGGACGGAGCCGCTTGCGACGAGCCAGATGAGGCCCATCGCCGGCAGCAGCGCGGCCGAGCCCAGCAGTGAGCCGAGCGACACGTACCGGGTCACGAGGATGACCCCCACGAAGACGGGCGTGGCGAGGAGCACCGCCAGCGGCTGGATCACCAGCATCGTCCCCACACCCGTCCCGACACCGCGGCCGCCGCCGAAGCCGAGGAAGATCGAGCGCGAGGCCCCGATCACCGCGGCCAGGCCGGTGAGCACCTCCACGACCGGATCGCCCGTGACGAGCCGGGCGAGGAGAACCGGGCCGGCGCCCTTCGCCAGGTCGCCCAGGACCACGAGGGCCGCCCAGGCGCGGCCGAGGGCGCGCAGCGCGTTCGTGCCGCCCGTCCGGCCAGAGCCGACGGTGCGTGGATCGGGGCCACCGGATGCACGGGCGACGAGGACACCCACCGGAATCGACCCACACAGGTAGGCCACGATCACGAGCAGGGCGTCTCGGGCGAGTTCACCTGCGTTCATCGTCGGCTCGTGCTCCGTGTCGATCGAACGGCGGCGAGTCTAGCACCGCCGATCCGCGGGCGGACCACCGCCCGGCACTCCCTGTCTGTAGGGCCGCGGCCAGAATAGTCCGAGCATGCTTACGGAGCCGAATGGTGGGCCTTCCAGCCGGCGGTCTCGCCGTTCCAAGCCCGCCAGCGGCTGTGAGAGCCCATTCGGGCCCCGCAATGCTCATCCATAACGATGCTCGGACTACCGCGGAGGTCCCCGGGCCTCCCGAGCCCATCCATAGCATTGCCCGGACTACGGCGAGGGTTTCCCGGTAGCGCCATGCGTCCACCCGATGGCCCATGCGCTC
>DASPWU010000121.1:0-23269 GCA_035637675.1 Candidatus Limnocylindria bacterium
GACACCAGCCGGCGACGAGCTCGGCGTGGACTGCGATGTAACCACGTTCCATGACCAGGGCGGCGCGGCGGCCGGACGATGGGTGCGAAGCGCAGCATCCTCATCGAGATCCTCGGACTGCCGCTCGCGGTCCGCGTCGACTCGGCCAGGCCGCACGACGTGAGCGTTGGCCGCGATCTCCTGGCCGATCACCTGCCGGGGCTCCTCTTATCCAGGCGATCGTGGCCGACCGCGGCTATCGGGGCCTCGCCAAGCTCGCCTCGCGGAAACATGTCAAGCTCGAAAATCAAGGCCCGGCCGAAGGGCGCCAGCGGCTTCACCCCGCTCGTGCCGCTCTATCGCGTCGAGCACGCGTTCGCTCGGCTCGGGCGTTGGCGGCGGTTGTCGCGCTGCTACGAAGGCACCGAGGCGAGCGCACGCGCCCGGCTCGAAGTCGCTGGGTCGCCTACCTCTTCGGCCGGCTGCGAGTCGAGCCGACCTGACCTCGCACGGCTCATCGCCGACGGTGCGAGCGCCGATACTGTGGCCGTGAGTGGGACACAACGCGAGCGGCTTCGCTGGTCGTTCGAGCTCGGCGGAGCCAGCCACGAGCTCGATCTTCTCGTCGACCTGGCACCGAGCACGGTGACCGTCGTCGTAGACGGGCGAGTGCTTACGAAGGTTGACAAGCCCACGCCAGAGCGTCCCTGGATCGAACAAACGCTCGACGTCGCCGGCGAGACCGCCGTACTGGCCGTGACGAGCGGCGAAGCAATCCAATCGGATCTCTTCGTTCGGGGCGTGTCACTGATCGATGGCCGATCTCTCGACGATGCTCGGGCGGCCGCTCCCACTCCCGTCCGAGGCTACGCCCGCTGGTTCGGAGATTTCGGCGCGTGGAAGCGAAGGCCGAGCCGCGGCGATCTGGCCGGGGAGATCATCGTCCTCGTCGTCGGCGGGGTGATCCTGACCGCGCTGCGTGGGCGCAGGGGCGTCCGCTCGATCGCGCCCTCGGAGGCGCCGTCATCGTCGGCGCAATCCTGGTCACGTGGCAGACGGCGGTCATCGCCTGGATCCAAGGAGTGGCCTGGGTGAATTCGCAGTTGCTTCGACGCCCCGAGTTCAGCGACGCACTCCGACTCCTGATGCTTGCCGCATCGTTCGTGGCCATTCCAGCGGCGGCGATCCTGGCGATCGCGATCGTGCTGACCTTGGTTCGGTAGCCGCGGCGGCCCTGGACTCACATTTCATCTTGACGCGCCCCGCCATGCGAGCACGATGAAGCGATGCGTTACGCACGTCCCGTTGCCGTCGCGATCGCCTTGATCGCTCTCGCCGCGTGCGGCTCGCCCGTGTTTCCGGCCACGCTCGACCCCGCGCATGTCCCGGTCGTCGCGATCGGGTTCGAGGGCCAATCGGACACGTTCCCATATCCGGGCGGGATCGTGCCGGTCCTCGTGCGCGCGACGGTGAGCGACCCCTCGGGGCAGAACGTGCGCTCGTGGTCCCCGGATCCCGGGGCGGTCGAGGACCTGAAGTTCGACGCCGTCGGCTACAGCCCGCCTGGCCCGCGCACCAAGTTCGCGTTCGCCTTGGGAGACCGAATGCTCGACGTCCCGGCGTCCGGTGCGACGGTGTCGTCGCCGGCCATCGAGATCATGATCGTGCCCTGGGGCGGGACGCTCATTGTGGATCGCACCCTGCCAGCCGACGCGGTCTGGGTCGAGATCAGGGTCGTGTTCGACGACACGTTCGACGGTCGGCCCGCCCGCATCGACGCCACGTACGGATTCTGGGTTTCGCCCTGATCACCTTCCGCGAACAGGCAGGGGCGGTCTTACGTCAGCTCGATGCGAAGCCGGCCGAAATCGTCTACAGGCCCTGAGTGGGGGCCGAGGCGGCCGTCGCTGACGGCCCAAGCCGCCGGACAAAGAGCGCGCACGGTTGAAGACGCGACTAGGAAAGCTCGCCGAGTTGTACGGTTGGGCGATCTCACCGAGGCCGAGTACCGGAAGCAGAAGATCGAGATCGAAACCCGGCTGACGGCGCTTTCAGAGGACGACAAGGTGGTCCGGTTCGACCGCCACCGGGCAGTCGTCCGGTCCCTCCCGGACGCGATCGCCACCGCGAGCAAAGACAAGCTTCAGTAACTCGCCGCATTGATCGTGCAAAGGGTGGAGAGGAGGGAGCAGACGGTAGAGCGGATCGTTCCCACTCCCCCGGCGCAACCGTTCTTCGCATTCGCGGCCGGCGCGGAGGGTCAGGCTGCGCCGTTGTGGCGCCCCCGGACGGACTCGAACCGCCGACGCAGGCCTTAGGACGGCCTCGCTCTGTCCACTGAGCTACGGGGGCGCGCACGGCCATCCTACCGTGTCGGAAGCGCGGGACGGCCGAGGCGGCAGTCCAGCACGCGAATCGGGCGATCGGGGCCGCCAACTAGAATGGATCGGCGATGAACGGCCCCTCCCCCGCGATCATCCTGTACACGAAGCCGGGCTGCGGCCTGTGCGACGAGGCGCGAGCGCTCCTCGAGGGCCTCCTTGCCCAGCGAGCAGCTGCTGGACGACCGATCGCGCCCGTAGAGGAGCGCAACATCCTGACCGACGAGGCATGGGAGCGCGCGTTCTTCCTGGAGATCCCGGTCGTGGAGGTGGGGCAGCGCCGGCTCACACTCGTGACGTCGCCGGCCAAGCTGCGCCTGCTCCTCGCCGAGACGCTCGACGGCGTCCGGACCGCCACGTGATCGCGCTGATCGCCGCGGCAGGGGAAGCCGGCACGAACCTGACGTTTGCGCTGGCCGTTGCGGCCGGTCTCATCAGCTTCCTGTCCCCGTGCGTGCTCCCGCTCGTGCCCGCATATCTCGGCCAGCTCACCGCCGTCGCGGTCGCCGGGGGCGATCCGTCTGCCCGTCCGTCGCGCTGGCTGGCCGTCCGTCACGCGGCGGCCTACGTGATCGGCTTCGGTTCAGTCTTCACACTCCTGGGCATCACCGCAACGTTCGCGGGCGGGCCGCTGTTCGGCTCCCTGGAGCTCCTGCGCCAGGTCGGCGGCGTCATCCTCGTGGTCATGGGCCTGAGCCTCGCCGGGTTCGTCCGAATCCCGGTTCTGGACCGGGTCTGGCGACCGCTCGAGACCGGCGCGGCCTCGGCCCTGGCGGGCACCACGGGGACGGTCGCCCTGGCGCGTCCCGGCGGCATGGGGACGCCAGGCGACTCGCGCGCCGACCGGCTCGGTCGCCGCATCGTCGGCGAGCGACCCGGGCTTGCGGCATCGTTCGGTCTCGGTGCGATCTTCGCGGTGGGCTGGACGCCGTGCATCGGGATCATCCTCGGCGGGATCCTCACTCTCGCCGCAACGAGCGGCAGCACGCTCCAGGGCGCGCTCCTGCTGCTGGGCTACAGCCTGGGGCTGGGCATCCCGTTCCTTGCCCTGGGCGCGGTGTACGACCAGGCCCCGGCGATCCTTCGGCCGCTCATGCGGCACGGCCGCGCGGTCTCGGTGGTCGGCGGGCTGCTCGTCGTGGCCATCGGCGTGGCGATGATCACCGGCTGGCTGGGGCTGCTGCCCCGCTACTTCAACTTCAACACGGCCGTCTGACGTGGCGTCCGGACGTCCCGCGTTCGAGCACCGCCCCGGTCGCCACGGGCTCATCGGCCCGTTCGGCGCGCGCCAGATCGCCGCCGGCCTGGTCGTCGTGGCCGCCACGGTCGTCCTCCTGCTGGCGGCGACCGCGCCGCTCGGCACGACCGGCGGCATCGGCCCGCGCGATCCAAGGGCGACGCCGTACGTCCTGGGCTCTGCGCCGGCGAACGGCCTGCGTCCGGGCGACCGGGCGCCGGACTTCACAGCCGTGCGCGGCGACGGTTCGACCTTCACGCTCACCGACCTCGCCGGCCGGCCCGTCCGCCTCGCCGACCTGCGCGGAAAGGCGGTCTGGGTGAACTTCTGGGCGTCGTGGTGTCCGCCGTGCCAGGCCGAGACGCCCGTCCTGCGCGACACGTACGCCGCCTACCGAGATCGGGGCCTGGAGGTCGTGGGCATCAGCGTCCAGGAAACGAATGCCGCCGACGTCGCCGCCTACGCCACGAGGTATGGGCTCGAGTACACGGTCGCGGCCGACCTCTCGGCGGACATCTTCCACCGCTACGGTGTCTACGCCCTGCCCACGCAGTACTTCATCGGGCCGGACGGCATCATCCGGGCCGTCGTGCAGGGGCCGATGGACATGACGTCGGCCGCCCTCCAGGTGGAGGCGATCCTGCCGTCGCCGCCCCCGAGCCGGTCCTGATCGACCACTGGCCTTTCGCAATCCTGCCTAACGTTCGGCTGGTGAACGTTCGGCGTTGAATCGGGGGTCGGGCGCAGCATGGAGCGGTGATCTCGTGCACGGCTCGAGCTCAATCGGCGTGATCCAGGGGTCGAAAACGTTGCCTAACGTTCGCCTGATGAAAACAAGGCAGGAATCCGGGTCGCGCGTCGCCGCCACCTCTCTAGACGGCCTCGAAGCGGAACCGATCGCGGTCGCGGACGAGGCGGCCCACCGGGGTCCAACGCTCGTGCGAGAGCGCCACGAGCCAGCCCTCGTCGGCGGCCCGGGCGAAGAGCGATGCCTTCGCGTCGACCGAGTCGAGGGGAAAGTCGTCGAATGCGGTCACCCAGCGAGGATTGGCGCTCCACGGCCGCATGCACAGGTCGCCGAAGAAGGCAAGCGTCCGGCCCCCAACACCCGTGCCGCGGACCACGACCGCCTGGTGGCCGGCCGAGTGGCCGCCGGTCGGCACGACCGACACGCCGGGCAGGATTTCGCGCTCGCCGTCGGCCGATCCCTCGGCGCCCCAGTCGCGCACGAGCTCGAGCTCGGGCTGGACGTAGCTGGCCACGATGCGCGGGTTGTCGTCGAACGCGATCTCCCACTCGGCTCGCTGGGCGACGAGCCGCGCCCTCGGGAACGCCCGCGCGCCGGCCGAGTCCAGCAGGCCACCTGCGTGATCGAAGTGGAGATGGCTGAGCGCCACCACGTCGATCGTCGCCGGGTCGAAACCCGCTCCCCGGAGGGCCGGCAGGATGGCCGGTCCCTCGTACGCGCGCATCGTGCGGGTCTTGTCGTCCACCCGCTCTCCGATGCCCGTCTCCACGAGCACCCGGCCGGCCGGCGTCTCCACGAGCAGGCAGTTGAGCGCCTGGAGGAGCCGGTTGTCGGCGTCCAGCTCGTCCGGAACCAGGCGGTTCCACAGGAGCCGGGGCACCGGGCCGAACAGGGCCCCGGCGTCCGATCGGAAGGTCCCGGCCTGGACGAGCGCGACACGGGTACCGCCGCCGAGGTCGGCACGCCAGTCGACCGCATCGTTGATCGCCATCAGCGATTACCGCGGGCGGGTGGGCTCCACCCGCCGGCGGCCCGCCTCGAAGTCCTCGTGGAAGGCCGATGCGGTGGGCTCCGACTGGCCCTGGTACTTGGAGCCCAGGCCGAGCGACCCGTACGGCCGCTCGACCGGGTTCGACATCCGGAAGAAGCTGATCTGCCCGATCCGCATGCCGTAGTACAGGGCGATGGGCAGCTTGGCCACGTTCGACAGCTCGAGCGTCAGATTGCCCCGCCAGCCCGGGTCCACGTAGCCGGCGGTCGAGTGGATGAGCAGGCCTAGGCGGCCCAGCGAGCTCTTGCCCTCGAGCCGCGCCACGAGGTCGTCCGGCAGCTCGACCCACTCGATGGTCTGGCCCAGCACGAACTCACCCGGATGGAGGATGAACGGCTCGTCGTCCTCCACGCGCAGCATCTCCGTCAGGTCGGGCTGGGGCGCCCGGACGTCGATGAACGGGTAGCGATTGTTGCGGAAGACGCGGAAGCTGCGGTCCAGGTGGAGGTCGACCGACGACGGCTGGAGATCGGACGGATCGTAGGGATCGATCCGGACCCTGCCGGACTCCAGCTCGGCCCGGATGTCTCGGTCGGCAAGGACGCTCACGCGGTGGCTCCGGGCGCACCCTTCGTCTCGTAGAGCGTGTCCACCTCGCGCTTGAGGTCTTCCAGGTCCTCGAAGCTCTGGTAGACGCTGGCGAAGCGGATGTAGGCGATCTGGTCGATGGCGCGCAGCTTCTCCATCGCCAGGGTGCCGATCCGCGAGCTGGGGATCTCGCTCGCGCCGCCCGCCCGCAGCTCCGACTCGATCTCGTCGGCGGCCTGCTCGGCCATGTTGTCCGGAACCGGCCGGCGCGTCAGCGCCTTGCGCAGCCCGGCCGCCAGCTTGTTGCGATCGAACTCCTGGCGGGTCCCGTCAGTCTTGACGACCACCAGCCGGGCAGCCTCCAAGCGCTCGTACGTCGTGAACCGGAAGCTGCACGACGAGCACTCGCGGCGGCGGCGGATCGTCGCCGAATCGTCCAGGTCGCGCGAGTCAACGACCCGCGTCTCTCGTTCGGCGCATTGTGGACAGCGCATCCATCCTCCCGGCATCCACCACTAGTCCTTGTGGTGTATCACCACGATACCACTATATCGTGTGGTGAAGGGTCACGTCCTCCGGTCTCAGGCCCGCCGGCCGAAGACCCGAGAGGCTCCCGGGGCCGGCAGCGTCGCCACCTCGACCGCAAGACGGCGGATTGCCTCGCGGGCGTGGATGAGGTTCAGGTAGCCGCGCTTGATCGAGGTCTGGGCTTCCAGCTCCCGGGCCCCGCCCGGTCGGCTCGCCAGGAGGCCCGAGCCATGGACGACCATCTCCAGCGCCCGCCCGGCTCGCTCGAGCTCGGCGACGAGCCCGTCGCGCTGAGCACTCAGCGCCGGAGGCGGGCGGAGCGCCTGAGCCTCGTCGGCGTAGCGCTGCACGGCTTCGGTTGCCGCGGAGAGGTTCTCGTCGATCAGATCCGATGACAGCTGGTGCCGGCGGACGGCGTCGATCCGCTCCACGACCTCACCGAGCGAGATGTCGATCCTGGCGCCGAGGTCGGCGACCGTGCTCCGGAACGCATCGGCCTCGCGCATGGCGGACAGCAGCCGGCCGGCGCGCCGCAGGATGAGCGCGAAGACCACCGCCAGCGCGGCGAACGCGACGAGCGGAATGAGAACCCCCGGCTGGAGCAGGTTCCCCGCCACCGCGACCTAGCCTGACCGCGACCGGATCTCGGCCGCGATCGCGGGCGCGATCTCGAAGAGGTCGCCCACCACGAACAGGTCGGCGAACTCCGCGATCGGAGCGTCCGGATCGCGATTGACCGCTACGATCGTCTCGGCCGTTTGCATCCCGACCTTGTGCTGGATCGCGCCCGAGACGCCGAGCGCGAGGTACAGCTGGGGCTTGACGATCTTGCCGGTCTGGCCGATCTGCTGGGCGAACGGGATCCAGCCCGCGTCCACCGCGGCCCGCGTCGCGCCGACCGCCCCACCGAGCGCCTCCGCCAGATCCTCCACCGCCTTGAAGCCCTCCGGCCCACCCACGCCGCGACCGCCGGCCACGATCACGCGAGCCTCCTCGATGGGAATCGCCGCCGACGATTCCTCGACGCGTTCGACGAGGGTGACGACCGGCAGCTCGACCGAGGGGGCGACGTCGGTCTCCTCCACCGCCCCCGGCGTCCTGGCCGGCTCGGCCGTCACGCTGTTCGGGCGGACCGTGATGATCCCGTGGTCGGTCGTGAGGGCGCTCGACGTCATGAGCTTGCCGCCGAACACGCTCATCTCGACGGCGGGGCCGCCATCCACCCAGCTGACCCCCACCGCGTTCACGAGCACGCCCCAGCCCAGCAGCGTGGACAGCATGCCCGCCAGGTCGCGCCCGTCGGGCGTGGCGCCCACCAGGATGAACGTGGGCTGCTCCCGCTCCGCCAGCGCCGCCAGCCGGCCCGCCACGGCCGCGGCCATGGCCCGACTGGCGGCGGACGGCTCCGTGACGGTCAGGACGCGGGGCAGGAAGCGCGCCAGCTCGCGAGCGGGGCCGGCCGGGTCCGCCCCCGCGACCACGCCCACCGCCTCGACGCCGGCGGCCTCGCCGAGGGTGCGGGCGAGTGTGGCGGCCTCCGCGCTGACGCGGGCCAGGCCGTCGCCGGACGGCTCGCCGACGACCCACAGCGGGCCGGCCATCAGATGAGCCTCCGTTGCGCGAGGAAGTCGACGACTTCTTTGGCAGCCTCGGCCGCCGTGCCGCGCACGACGCGAGCCGCGCCACGCTCCGGCGGCTTCGTGGACCCCGTCACCCTGGTCGTCGCCGCCTCGCCGCCCACCGCGGCACCGCCGAGGTCCAGGTCGGCCAGCGACAACGTGGCGACCTCCTTGCCGCGGGCGCCCATGATTCCCTTGAGCGACGGATAGCGGGGCTCGCCGAGCACCTGGGTGGCGACGACGAGCGCCGGCAGCGGCGCCTCGATGACGTCGTAGCCGGTGGCGCTCAGCCGGCGGACCCGGACCTGGCCCTCGCCGGGCTCGATCTTCGCCGCGTACGAGAGATACGGCAGCCCGAGGATCGTGGCGATGCCGGCCGCCACGACCCCGCCACCGCCGTCGGACGTATCGGCGCCGGCCAGCACGAGGTCGTACTCGAGGGTCCGCAGGGCGGCCGCCAGCACGCGCGCCGTGGACAGGGTGTCCGAGCCCTCCAGGCTGGGGTCGGTGACGAGGACGCCCCGCGTCGCGCCCATGGCCAGCGCTTTGCGCAGTGTCTCCGGTGCGGACGCGGGCGCCATCGAGAGCAGGGTCACCTCGCCGCCATCCGGGCTCGCCTCGACGAGCTTCAGGGCGGCCTCCAGGGCGTACTCGTCGTTGCCGTTGACGACGGCCGGCGAGCCCGCCCGGTCCACCCGTTGCTTCGCCGTGAGCCGCTCCTGGCCGGCCGCCGGATCCGGCACCGGTTTGGTCAGAACGACGATCCGCACGTGGGCTGGACCTCCTTCAGGCATCTCCTGGTGTCGCCGGGCGACCGCGCCATCTTCCGGCGGCCTGACCGACGGCCCGCGATCCCGGGCGCGGCGCCGGTCGGTCCAGTCAGGCTCGCCGTCCGTTCGTCGGATCGGCGCCGATCGGCTCAGTCACGGCCCAGCATCGCCCGCGCGATGACAAGCCGCTGGATCTGCTGGGTCCCTTCGTAGAGCTGCGTGATCTTCGCGTCGCGCATCATCCGCTCGACGGGGAACTCGTCGATGTAGCCATAGCCGCCGAGCACCTGGACCGCATCCGTCGTCACCCGCATCGCCGCGTCCCCGGCCACGAGTTTACACAGCGCGGACCAGCGGCTCGTCTCCGGCGAGCCGGCCTCGATCTCCGTGCAGGCCTTGTACAGGAGCTGGCGCGCCGCCTCGGTCGCGGCGTCCATGTCGGCCAGCATGCCCTGGATGAGCTGGAAGTCGCCGATCGGGCGGCCGAACTGGCGCCGTTCGGTCGCGTAGCGGGCCGCGACTTCGAGGGCGCCCTGGGCGATGCCGACCGCCTGGGCGGCAACCCCCGGCCGCGAACGATCGAGCGTCCGCATCGCGATGGAAAAGCCGTCGCCCTCCTCCCCGATCCGGTTGGCGGCCGGCACCCGGACGTCGTCGAAGACCAGCTCCGCTGTCGGGGAGCCGCGGATTCCCATCTTGTGCTCGAGGCGCGGCGCGGAGAAGCCCGGCATGCCCTTCTCGACGACGAAGCAGCTCAGGTTGCGATGACGGCCGGCCTCCGGATCGGTGACCGCGAACACGGTGATGAGGTCAGCGACGTTGCCCTGGCTGATGAACCGCTTGCTGCCACTGATCACGTACTCGGCGCCCTCGCGGACCGCGCGCGTCCGGGTGGCCGCCGCATCCGACCCGGCCTCGGCCTCGGTCAGGGCGAAGGCGATGAGCCGGCGGCCACTGGCAAGGTCCGGGAACCAGCGCTCCTTTTGTTCGCCGGAGCCGGCCAGCATGATCGGCAGCGCGCCCAGCTCCTGCACGGCGAGGATGAGCGACGACGTCGCACAGACCCGGGCGATGGCCTCGACGGCCAGGCAGACGGACAGGAGATCGCCGCCGACGCCGCCATATTCGGCCGGAAACGGAAGGCCCAGGATGTCGTGGCTGGCCAGCAGCTCCTTGACGTCGATCGGGAACTCGGCGGTCCGATCGATCTCCGCCGCCCGCGGGGCGATCCGCTCGTCGGCCAGCAGGCGAACGGCGTCGCGGAGCATCAGCTGCTCTTCCGTGAGGCGATAGCCGGGAGCGGCGGTCGGCACGGTCACGGCCGGCATCCTAGCACCCGCCGATCGGGCGCCTGGCATCCCGCGAGCACCGGTCGCGCCCTCCATCGCGCCGTACGGACAGGACCGCGTCGAGGACCATTGGGCATCTTGGCAGACGGCCAATGTGGGGCATACAGTCAGGCTGTCGATGGCCGGACGTGCTCCGGGGGCGCGCCCGCCCATCCGCGATGCGAGGTCCCGCCATGGACCAGACGACCGTCTTCGCTCTCCTCCTTGCCGGCGGGGTCGTGCTCGTCATCATCCTCACGTTCGTCGGCCGCATCGAGCGACCCGTGACGGAGCCCGACGAGAGCCCGTTCGCCGCGTCGACGGAAGGGATGAAGGTCTGCCCGACGTGCAGGCGGCCCAATCTCTGGACGGACGCGACCTGCCTCTACTGCGGGCACCGTCTGCCCGGGTGAATGGCGGAGCGGCCCGGAGTCAGTGCACGACGGGCAGCTCACGCGCACCGCGCGAGCCGGGGACCAGGCTTCCGGCGAGGATCTCGGCGATGTCCGCCGAGCTGACCGGGGCATCGGTGCCCGCACCATGCCCGGCGTCCGCCAGGCCGTCCTTGAGCATCGTCATGCAGAACGGGCAGCCGGTGGCCACGGTGTCGGCGCCGGTCTCCAGGGCCTGGCGGGTGCGTTCGGCGTTGATCCTGGTGCCGCGGGTCTCCTCCATCCACATGCGGCCACCGCCGGCACCGCAGCAGAACGTGTTTCGACCGCTGCGCTCCATCTCGCGGAGCTCGACACCGGGCACCGCTCCCAGGACGTCGCGAGGTGACGCGGCGACGTCGTTGTAGCGCACCAGGTAGCAGGCGTCGTGGTACGTGACCGTGCGCGACTCGCCATCGGCCGCCCACGTACGCAGCCGGGCGCTCGCCAGGAGGTCGGCCAGGTACTGGCTGTGGTGGATGACGCGATACCGGCCGCCGAGCTGGCCATACTCGTTTGCCAGCGTGTTGAAGCAGTGCGGGCAGGCCGTCACGATCGTTCGCTCGCCGGCCCGATACCGCTCCAGGGTCTGGATGTTGCCCTGGGCGAGGATCTGGAAGACGTACTCGTTGCCCATCCGGCGAGCCGGGTCGCCCGTGCATGACTCTTCCTGGCCGAGCACCGCGAACGAGACGCCGGCCGCGTCGAGGCACGTCGCGAATGCCCGAGCCACCCGCTTGTTGCGTTCATCGAAGGCGGCCGCGCAGCCGACCCAGTAGATGACCTCCAGCTCGTCCAGCCTGCCGTCCGCGGCGACCTCCGCCAGCGTGGGCACCGCGAACGGCAGGTCCCGGGCCCAGGCCAGGCGCGTTGCCGGCGGCTGGCCCCAGGGGTTCCCGACCTGCTCCATGTTGCGGAACGCCCCGGTCAACTCGGAGGGGAAACGGCTCTCCTCGAGCACGAGGTTCCGGCGAAGCCCGACGATCTTGTCGACGTGCTCGATCAGTACCGGGCAGGCCTCCACGCAGGCACCGCAGGTCACGCAGTCCCAGACCGCGTCGTAGGGGATGGCGTCGTCCACGATCGGCTTCGCCAGGCGATCGGGCGCCAGGCCATCGTCCAGGCCGTAGGTCTCGCGGACGAGCGGCGAATTGGGAATGAGGTTCAGCCCGTGCTCGGCCTCCACGGACATGTCCCGTATCCCCATGATGAACGTCTTGGGGTTGAGCGGCTTGCCCGTGAAATGGGCAGGGCAGGCCTCCTGGCAGCGCCCGCACTCGGTGCACGTGAAGCCGTCGAGCAGGTCCTTCCAGCCCAGGTCCTGGAGCGTCTTCAGCCCGAACGTCGCATTCTCGGCCTCCAGGTCCATCGCCGGCAGCTCGCCGCGGGGAGCGAGCTTGCGAAAGTAGATGTTGGGGAAGCTCGTCACGATGTGGAGGTGCTTGCTGAACGGCAGGTAGACGAGGAATGCCGCCACCAGTCCCATGTGCGCCCACCACAGCACCGCGAACGCCGCGTCCAGGGCGCCTTCGGCCAGACCGCGGAGGGGCATCGTGGCGGCGTTCGCGACGAACGCCCCGGGCACGTCCCCGAAGCGGGCCGCCTCCACCGCCTGGGCCCCCAGCTCGGTGGCCACGACTCCACCGATCATGGCCAGGATGATCAGCGCGTCGCGGTTGTAGGTGAGCCGTGGCGGCCGGCTGATGAAGCGCCGCTCATACGCCCAGGCGATGGCGCCCAGCACGATCACCGCGATGACGTTCTGGAGGGCGCTCACGAGCATCCACAGCGCACCGTCCAGCGGCACGGACAGGATCGCCTGGATGAGTCCTCCCGTGACGATATTGGCTGTGCCGATCGTCAGGAACACGAAACCCCAGAAGATCCCAGCGTGCATGAGCCCCGCCCGCGGGTCCTTGAACATCTTCGTCTGGACGAACGCGTACTCGAGGAGGCCGGCGACACGGCGGGGCACGCCGGCGAAGGGACGCGACGGGCGGACGACGGCAAAGACGCGCAGGTGTCTGGCGATGGCGAGGGCGAAGATCGCTGCGGCTCCGTAGAACAGGGCGAACACGATCGGATAGCCGGGCACGTGGTCGAATGCCGGGAACATCAGCCGGCACGCATCCGCAGCGTCACCCTGGACCCTCCTCGCCGGCCGGCTCGACCGAAGCCACCGCCCGATGGGCGCGGGTTGCGTGATCGTACGGGCCCGCCAGCGTCTCGAGGGCATGGGGCAGAACGTCCGCGATCGCGTCCAGGGACTCGATCGCGCCGCTCGGCGATCCGGGCAGGTTGACGATCAGGCTCCGGCCGCGGACGCCGACCACGGCCCGGCTCAGGGCGGCCATCGGCGTCTGCCGGCGGCCCTCGGCGCGCATCGCCTCGGCCAGGCCGGGGACCTCGTAGTCGATCACGGCGAGCGTCGCCTGCGGCGTGACATCTCGTGGGGTCAGGCCCGTCCCCCCGGTCGTCACAACCAGGGGGTGCCGTTCGGCGCCGTGGCTCAACGCCCCTTCGATCCGATCGCGCTCGTCGGGCACGATCGCCTGTTCCGCGGCGAAGCCCAGGGCGGTCAACCGTTCGGCCACGAGGCGGCCGGAGCGATCTTCGCGCTCGCCCGCCGCGGCCCGGTCGCTGATGGTCAGGACCAGGGCGGTGGGCCGCGCGATCCTTGCCGGCTCCCTCAACCCGGAATCTTCCTCCGCGTGATCCGTCCGGCCGCTCGCGCGCCGACCGGACGCCTGGGCCCCTCGGAGCGAGTCCTCGGCGCCCCGCCATCCCGATTCCATTCGCCGCTCCGGCCGCCGCTCTTGCTCAGAAGAGCGATCGAGCGGATCTCCACGCCGCGCTCCACCCCCTTGACCATATCGTAGGCCGTCAGGGCGGCGATCGCGGCGGCCGTGAGGGCCTCCATCTCGACGCCGGTCGGCCCGATCGTGGCGGCCTCCGCGCGGATCCGCAGGCCGCCCGCGACTCGATCGGGGGTGACCCGGACCACGAGGTCGGTCAGGGCCAGCGGGTGGCAGAGTGGGATGAGATCGCTGGTCCGCTTGCCTCCCATGACGCCGGCAAGCTCGGCCACGCTTAGCACGTCGCCCTTCGGCCCGCCGCCGTCGATGATGAGGCTGAGCGTCTCCTGCCCCATCGTGACGAGCGCCTCTGCGACGGCTCGTCGCGCCGTGGCCGGCTTATCGCTCACGTCGACCATCCGCGGCCGTCCGGCCCGGTCGACGTGGGTCAGGCGGCGCCGCTCGGGTCGGGTCTTCGGTTGCTGGTCCATCGATCCTCCTGCGCCATCATCCCCGGCCGAGCCAGTGGATCGCCACCTCGGCTCCCACGTCAAGTCCATCCACCCCCTCCGGGACGACGGCGAGTGCATCGGCCGCCGCGAGGGCGCTCAGGACGTGGCTGCTCTGACCGCCGGCGAGGCGCAGCGAGACCCGACCGCTCCCGTCCCGCCGCACACGGCCGTCGGAGTCCCGATCGGCAACCACCCTGATGTAGGCCCGCCGGCCCCGGCTCTTGGTGACCGGCTCGGTGAGTACGCCGCGGTCGTCGGCATGCTCCATGGCTGGACCGCCGGACAGCTTCCGCAGGGCCGGCTTGACGAACAGCTCGAACGTGACGGCGGTGGAGACCGGGTTGCCCGGCAGGCCGAACAGCAGGACGGGTGGGAGCGCATCGTCTCCTCGCCCACCAGCATCCATGCCGCCCGCGCGCTCGGCGACGCCGAAGGCGAACGGCTTGCCCGGCTGGACCGCCACTCGCCAGAGATCGACGCGGCCGACCGCCTGGAAGGCCGACCGCACGACGTCATAGGGGCCCACCGACACGCCGCCGCTGACGATCACGACGTCCGCCTCCGGGATCGCCCCGGCCAGACGCGACTCGACGTCGTCGAGACGATCGCGGGCGATTCCAAGGTCCAGTGGATGGGCGCCGGCGGCGGCGACCAGTGCGCGCAGGCCCGGTCCGTTGGCGTCCGGGATGCCGGCCGGCCCCAGCGGCAGCCCCGCGGCCCGGATCTCGTCGCCGGTGGCCAGGACCGCGACGAGAGGTCGGCGATGGACGGCAACCTCGCCGAGCCCGGCGCCGGCCGCGAGGGCTACCGCCGCCGGCGTCATCGCGCTACCCGGCGCCAGCACGGTGTCTCCTGCGCGGAGGTCGCTGCCCTGCGCGCGAACCGCGCCACCGGCGGGCACAGGCTCCTGGACGCGGACGCCGGCCGGCAGCGGACCGGTCGCGTCGCGACCGGCAGGCCCGACGTCCCGACCGCTCGAATCCAGGGGGATCGTCAGCTCGACCGGCACGACCGCGTCGGCGCCGGGCGGAAGCGGCGCGCCGGTGGCGATGCGCAGCGCCGTCCCCTGCCCCACCGCGAGAGCGGACGATTCGCCGGCGCGGACCTCGCCGATGACGCGCAGCGTGACCGGCGACGCTGCGGAGGCCTCGGTCGTGTCGTGCGCCCTGACCGCATAGCCGTCCATCGCGCTGTTGTCCCATGGCGGCAGGTCCGTCCGGGACACCGCGGCCGCGGCGAGATAGCGGCCGAGCGCGCGTTCGGGGGAGACAGCTTCGGCGGGCAGCGGTCCGGGGATGGCCGCCAGGATCGCCGCGATCGTCTCCTCCACCGAGCGCAGCGCGGGCGCCTCGGTTGGCGCGGTCACGCGGCCGTGCCGGGCCTGTCCGTCGCACGGGCCTGGATCGCGGCGATGGCGGCGCGCCGGGTCAGGATGCCCAGAAATGCCGGCCCGGCCATGACCGGGATGCCGTCCAGGCCGGTCCGCCGCAGAAGCTCGAGGCCGGCCCACAGGTCGTCGCCCTCGGCGAGGGCGGGCAGCGACAGCCGGGCGACCATCACGTCCACCGCCCGCAGGTCCGCCCACTTGCGGCGGGCCACGCGGCGGAGCTGGGAGACGCCGATGAGGCCGACGAGCGCGCTGTCGCTCACCACGGGGACGCTGGTCGTGACGTGATCGTCCAGGATCTGCCCCGCGAACGCGTCGACGGTGAGGTTCGGACCGATCGACGGAACGTCGCGCTCCATGACCTCGGAGACCCGCAGCCCGGCTACCAGCGCCTCCAACGCGGCGCGCCCCTCCACGGCGCGCGAGCCCTGGATGAGGACCCAGCCGCTGACGACGAGAAGGATGCCGTTCAGGGCGTCGGAGATCACGCTGAGGATCAGGCCGGCGCCGACACCCAGCCAGCCGATCGCCCGACCGATCCCCGCCGTGATGCGGCTTGCCCGGGTCGCGTCGCCGGTTGCCTGCCAGACGATCGCGCGCAACAGCCGTCCGCCGTCGAGGGGAAGGCCGGGAACGAGATTGAAGACGCCCAGCAGGAGATTGACCGAGCCGATCAGGGCCGTGCCCAGCACCAGCGGCGACGAGATATCGTCGACGGCGAGAGCGATGCCCACGAGCACTCCCCCGACCAGCAGGCTCACGATCGGGCCCGCCAGCGCGATGGTCGCCTCGTCCACGGGACGCGATGCCTCCGCATCGATCGACGTCACGCCGCCCACGAAGACGATCGTGATCGGCCCCACGGGCAGGCCCCGCCGTCGGGCCGCGATGCCGTGGGCCAGCTCGTGGACGACGATCGAGGCAAGGAACAGCGCGGCCATGATGCCTCCGGCCAGCCAGTTCGCGGCCGGCGGCCAGCCGGGAGCGCGCGACTCGAGCTGGAGCGCCGTGCCCACTGTGACCAGCGCCAGGATCGGGATCCAGCTGATGTGGAGACGCACCTCGATCCCGGCGATCCGGGCGATCGGGAATGCCCGCGGGTTCATCGGGCCTGCTCGACCGGCAGCGGCGTGGGCCCGGTGAAACCGCCCGACGATCCGCCGGTGCGCCGCCGTGCGATCAGCCGAACAGCGACGGCCAGAGTCACGATGACGCCGGCCAGCAGGATGGATGTCTCGAACCAGAAGGCGTCGGGGAACAGCTGCACCAGGCGCTCGGTGCGAGGATCGAACAGGTACGTCCCGCCGGCAAAGAACAGCCTGTGAAACAGCTCGAAGAGCGCGTCGAACGCCACGGTGGCGACGAGTCCGAGCCCAACGACCGCGATGCCGAGGCCGGTCGCGCCTGCGGCCGTGGCCCGCCAGAACCAGGCGGAACCGCGGCTTGCCCGGAACGTGACCAGGAGGGTGACCGCGGCCAACGCGACCACGGCCCAGAAGCCGGTGAAGACCGCCTTCACGTCACGCATGTGGGCTCGTTCGCGCCCGTCCAGGGCGGGTTCGCCACGCACCGAGACGGCGAAGTCGCCGGAGCCCAGGTATAGGTCGCCGAGGATGCCGTCGGTGGCCTGCCGGAGCTCGTCCGGTGTGTAGCCGCTGATGGCGGCTGCTCCGGAGCGGCCCTGCTCGAAGGCCACGAACCAGGGATTGAAGAACACCGCAACGGCGAGCCCCAGGAGCACGAGGCAGGTCGCGAGGGCGATCGCCAGCGCAGCCAGGGTGCGGGCCCAGGTGGCGTTCACGCGACCATCCTAGCCGGTCGAGCACGGGACGCCCGCTCGGCTGCTCGCCGGGCGTCAGGCGGCTCGCCGGGCGTCAGGCGGCTCGCTGCGACGCGCGGCGGAGTGCGGGCCTGCGGCCCAACTGGCCGGTAACCCAGGCGGCTCCCCACCCGATGATGACCGCGAGCAGGCCAGTCGCGGGCAGGTTGACGGCGATGCCCTGGTCCTGCCAGAGCGGCGTGTCGGGCAGGCCGATGATCAGGCCCCTGCCGAGGAGCAGGGCCAGGAGTGTGAACGAGGCCCCGGTCAGGCCCACGAAGCCCGCCAGGCCGCTGGCGGCCAGGCGTCCCACCGCCCCGGTGGCGACCATGACGACGATGACGACGGCGGTTGCCGCGAGCGGAGGGTCGGCCGGCGTCACTGCGGCTGCGATGACGCCGCCCACGCTGCCCACGATCGCGCCCAGCAGGAGCCGGAGGATCGCCCCCGCGGCGTCGGCCGGGGGCGCAGTTGGCTCCGGATCAGTCAGCGTCTCCAGGGTGCGGGCCTGATCCCACCAGCCGGTGATCGTCAGGTCCGACGGCGGCTCGATCTTGAGCTCCCGGGCGGCGCGGTGGATGCGGGCCTTGAACGTCTCGAGATCGGTGCGCAGGATGGACTCCAACCCGGGAAAGCCCGCCTGCATGAGCAGGACGTGCTCGGTCGGCCCGAAGGCGGCCAGGTTGAGCATGAGCGCCTCGTCGCGCCAGGCCAGGACCTGGGCCAGCGACGCACCCACGTGGTCGGCCAGGTACTGGCGCCGTGTGGGCGTCTCGGACACCTCCAGCAGGATGCCCGTGGTGAACGCGCCCTGCTTCTCCAGGCGTTCCAGATAGACGGGCTCGATTCGAGTCAGCTCGGTGATCGGCGGCACGCGGCCTTGATCCTCCATGTCGGCGGTCTGGCTGCATTATCGACGAGCCGAGCCCGACCGGTCACCTCTTCAGTCCGGGGCGATCGCCGGACGTCGAGTGTCTGCGGTTCCGGCCGTCGGCAGGTCCGTCTCCAGGCGGGCGGCCTCGCGGCGGAGGAGCTCCCAGGCGCGGGCGACGTGTCGATCCTGGGTTCGCAGGTTGCCCACCGACAGCCGGATCGTGAACGGCCCGTTCAAACGTGTATGGGACAGGAACACGTCGCCGGTCCGATTGACCGCGTCGATGAGCGCCGCGTTGTGGGCGTCGAGCCGGCCGGCCGCGCCGGCATCGTCGCCGTTCAGCGCGTCCGGCAGGTGGCGGAAACAGACCGTGGAGAATGGTACCGGCGCCAGGCGCTCCCAATCCGGCGCCTCGTCCACCCAGCCGGCGAACGTGGCGGCCAGCGTGCAGTGCCGTTCCAGGCGCCGGCGCAGGCCCTCCAACCCGAAGGCGCGCAGGATCATCCAGAGCTTGAGCGCGCGGAACCGCCGGCCCAGCTGCGGCGTGAATTCGTTGTAGTCGCGCACCGGCGCCTCGCGGTCCAGGGTCCGCAGGTACTCCGGGACGAGGCTGAACGCGTCGCGCAGCACGGCCATGCGTCGCGTCAGCAGGAGCGAGGCGTCGACGGGCGTGAACAGCCACTTGTGTGGATTGACCACGATCGAATCGGCCCGCTCCCAGCCGGCGAACGCCCCGCGGCGGCTGGGCACGATCGCGAGCGATCCCGCATACGCGGCGTCGACGTGCAGCCAGAGGCCCTCCCGCTCGGCGATGGCGGCGATGGCCCCGACCGGATCGACCGAGGTCGACGACGTGGTGCCGACCGTCGCCACGATCGCGATCGGTTGGGCGGCAGCCCGCCGGTCGGCTGCGATGGCAGCCTCCAGGGCGTCCGGACGCATCTCGTATCGATCGTTCGTGGCCACGCGGACGAGGTTGGCCCGCCCGAGTCCCAGGGTCATGAGCGCCTTCTCGATGGACGAGTGCGCCTCGGCCGAGGCGTACACGCGCATCGGCCCCGCTGCCGGCCTGCCACTCAGGCCGAGCGCGGCCACATCGGACCCGGCGGCCTGGCGGGCCGCCGCCAGGGCGATGAGCGAGGACGTGGAGGCCGTGTCCGTGATGAGCCCGTCGAACCCGTCGGGCAGGCCGAACGCCTGTCGCAGCCAATCGACCACGACCTGCTCCAGCTCGGTCCCGATCGGCGACGTCCGCCACAGCATCGGGTTCTGGCCCAGCATCGCGGTCAGCATCTCACCGAGCACGCCCGGGCCGGATGCGGTCGTCGCGAAGTAGGCCATGAACCCCGGGTGCTGCCACTGCGTGGCGTTCGGCTCGACGAGCCGGCGGTAGTCCTCGAGGATGGCGTCGATCGGCTCGGGCGCCTCGGGCGCGGCGCTCGGGAACAGCGGCCGGAGGGTGCCTGGCTCGATCGGCGGGAAGACCGGGTATCGCTCGACGCCGGCCAGGTAGTCGGCCATCACGTCCACGACGGCATGTGCGGCCGAGCGAAAGGCCTCAGGATCCATATCCGTGTCGCCGGTCGCCCAGGGATCGGGTGCGCGGTCCATCGACCGAGTCTAGCGGTGCGCCGGCGGAGCTACGTCCGTTCGCGTGGCTGCAGCCGGTGGCGCGTGGTGACCTCCACCCGGCCGCGTTCGTCCGCCGCAGGGTGCTCCACGAGGGCGATGAGACGGGTCGTCATGAACCGGCCCGTCCGGACGGGCACACCGGTCCGGGTCACCTCGCGGACCTCCACGACACCCCGCGACGTGACGACCTCGATGCGCCGGCCGGCGCGGGTGGCCACGATCTCGAAGGTCTGGGTTCCCTGGCCCGTGTCGACGACGGCCTCGACGCGATCGCCCTTCATGGCGCAACGATAGCCGGATGAGGGCGGGATCGGGCGGAATCTCCGTCACTGAGCCGCCTCCGGCCCGCCGAAGCTGGGTGGGGTTGCGCGAGGTGGGAACCCTAGGGCATGTGCCCAGGCCGGCTTGACCGGCCACGTCGGCCCTGCCTCGGATCGCATCCCGTTCCGCGGCGGTCGACCGATATGTGAGGCACGCCATGGACATCCGCGCCAGCCGGCTCCGCTCGGCCATGGGGTCTGCCCTCCTGGCGGCGATCCTGGCCTTGGGTGGGACGCTCGCCGAACCGGCCGCAGCGGGACCCTCGGCACCCACGGTCCGTGCTGTCGCGCCACGTCCGGATGCCGGGCTGCGGGCGCGGGCCAATCGGCCGCCGGCCGCCTCTGACGAGATCTACGGGTACCTGCCGTACTGGCAGGTGAACGA
Source organism: Candidatus Limnocylindria bacterium (assembly GCA_035637675.1). GTDB lineage: Bacteria > Chloroflexota > Limnocylindria > Limnocylindrales > CSP1-4 > C-114. The sequence continues at coordinate 20,325 of DASPWU010000121.1, forward strand.
CCGAACGGCCCGGCGGATCGACTATCGACTCGTCACGACGATCGCGTTCTTTGCCGTTCCGGTGCGTGGCGACGGGACGCTGAACCGCACGAGCGCCGGCTACCGGGCGTATGTCAGCCGCGCGGCCCGTGCGATCACCAACGCCGCACACGCGAACGGGGTCAGGGTCGTTCCCACGTTCCAGCTGTTCGACGGCGGCCAGCTCCGCAAGATGCGTCATCTCCTCAGCAGCCGGGCCGCCCAGGCCCGCTTCATCCGGGAGGCGCTCGCGCTCATGGTCCGCCGCCGGGCGGACGGGGCGAACGTCGACTTCGAGCCCGTGCCACGTTCCCTGGCGGCTCCCTTCGCCGCGTTCATCGGGCGGTTCGGGCGCGCCGTGCACGCCCGCTTCCCGCGGTCGCAGCTCGTGGTCGCCACGCCGGCCCTGGCGTCCATCCGCCTGATCGAGCGACTGGCCCCGGCCGTCGATCGGTTCTTCATCATGGCCTACGACTATCGCTGGAGCGGCTCCCGAATTCCGGGCGCCGTCGCGCCCCTGTCGGGAAGGTCGCTCAACGTCGCCGCCACGGTCCGCCGCTACCAGCGGCACGCTCCGGCCGGCAAGCTGATCCTGGGCGTGCCCGTATACGGCTACTCGTGGCCGGTCAGGCGCACGCGGACGGGCACCCGGGTCCGTGCCCAGCCGTCGCACTGGGGAGGCGTACGCGGTGTGACCTACGCGGCCGCGCTGCGCTTCCTGGCTGCGCACCCGAAGGTCCGCCTCCAAACCGTGCCTGGCCAGGGTGCCTGGTTCCGCTACCGGGACGTCGCCAACCACACCCTCCGCGAGGTCCATTTCGAGGATGCCGGCCTCGCTCGGACCAAGTTCAACTACGCGATCGTTCGCGGCCTCGCAGGCATTGGGCTGTGGGCGCTCGGCTCGGACCGCGGAGCTTCGGGTTTCCGCACGGCGCTCCTGACCACCTACGTGCGTCCGACGCGCCGAGTGGCCGTCCACGTTGCGGTCGGCCGCGTCGGCCTCTTCCGCGGAACGATCCGGTTGTCGACCTCGGTCGGGATCGCCAATCGGGGCAACCGAGCCGAGCGAGGCCTCCTGCACTGGCGCATCGTGAAGCCAGGTGGCGGCACCGTTGCCCGCGGCAGTCGCGTCGTGGCTCTCGGCGTCGGCCAGGCCGTCCGATTCTCGGTCAGCCTCCCGGCGGGCAGGGCGATCCAGCGCCCAGCCGGCAGGTATCGCCTGATCACGTCGTTCCGAAGCGACAACCGCGTCTGGTGGGCGCGCGACAACTGGTTCTGGCAGCCGTACTGACGGTCGCGACGGGCGTCAGGCTCAGGGTTGCCACCTGCTCGTGCGGACCGTCCCATCGGACCGCGTCACGAACAGGTCGATGCGGGACGAGCCTTCGGGCAGCGCGGCCACGGTCGCGCCGCCCCGCATCTTGGTGGCCGTCTTGATCCCGTACCAGGAGCGCCAGCCCGGCCCGGGCTCCCAGAACGTGGACCTGACCGTGCCGTCCGCCCGAGTGGCGAACAGCTCCAGATGATCGGGCCGCAGGGCAATGGCGGTCACCGTCGCACCGGACGCCATCTTCGTTTCGGGGTGGATCGCCGACCACGGCAGCCATGACGTCGATGGCTCCCAGGACGACGTCATCACCGTGCCATCGCCCTGGCTCGCAAACAGATCGATGTGGTCCGGGCGCGGGACGATGGCGGTGATCGTCGATCCCGGCGCCATCGCCCTCTCGCCGTGGATCTGGAACCAGCCCTGCCAGCCAACAGCCGGCTCCCAGTACGTCGTCCAGACCGAATTGTTCAGACCGACCGCGAACAGGTCGATGTGATTCGCCCTGGGCACCAGCGCGGTGACGGTCGCCGCGGGCTGGATCTGTCCGCCGGTGACCGCGAACCACGGCTGCCAGCCGCCGAGCGGCTCCCAGTACGTGGACATGACGAAGCCGTCGGCGCGCGTCGTGAACAGGTCGATGTGGTTATCGCGCGGCACGAGTGCCGTGATCGTGGAGCCGGGCGCCATGACGGTCTCCGGATGGATCTGGAACCAGCCCTGCCAGCCGAAGGCCTGCTCCCACCAAGTCGTCCAGACCGTGTTGTCGGTGCCAGTCACGAACAGATCGATGTGGCCCGGTCGTGGGACGAGTGGGGTCACGGTCGCGCCAGGCCTGACTACGCCGCCGCTGATCGGGAACCAGGCGTTCCAGGGCCCTCCGGCATCCCGGTAGCTGGACAGGATCGCCCCATCCGCGCGCGACGTGAACAGGTCGACGTGGTTGGAGCGTGGGACGAGCGTCGTGACCGTCGCGCCGGGCGCCATCTTCGTCTCGCTGTGGATCGCCGACCAGGCCTTCCAGTGCGCGTCGGCCGGGGGCGGCCGAGGCGGCGTCGGCGAGTGGATCTCGACTGACGGGCCGCCACCGGCGGAAGGCCCGCCACTGGGGGGCTGACCGCCGATGGAAGGCGGCGGGGTCTGTCCCACGATCGTGGGCGACGCGGCGCGATTGATATCCGGCGATTGGCCAGGCCCGGCAGGTGGACGCATGATGTTCACGAGCGCCAGGCCGCCCATCGCCAGAGCGGCCAGGGTGGCGCCGGCCACCGGCAGGCCGGTCGGGATGAGGGCCCGGCGCTCGTAGGTGCCCGACAGGTTGACCGGCGGCGTGTCGTAGCTGGCGGCCCGGACGTCGAGGCTGAAGGGTCGTGTGTCGTGGCCGCCGACGAGCTTGACGTCGCCGCCCGAGAGGCGGAGCTTGACGTTGACGGTCTCGCCCGGCTGGAGGGTGAGCAACGGCTTGTCGATCCGAAAGTCGAGCCGCTCGGCCCGGTCGGACCCGCTGATCGTGACCGCCTCGGGCCGGTTGCCCCGGTTGGCCAGGTGGAGCGCGGTGCTGGCCCCGAAGCGGCCGCCCATGAGCGCCGGCCGCAGGTCC
>DASPWU010000122.1:0-8452 GCA_035637675.1 Candidatus Limnocylindria bacterium
GAGGGGTCGCGGACCTCAGGCGGGCGTCAGCCGGTGGCAGGGAGCTCAGGCGCCTATTGCGGCCAGGCGAGCACCATGATGCGGATCTCGGTCATGTCCTCGATCGCCCAGCGCAGGCCCTCGCGGCCGAGGCCCGAGTCCTTGACCCCGCCATAGGGCATGTGGTCGATCCGGTACGTGGGGACGTCATTCATCATGACGCCGCCGACCTCGAGCTCGTTGAAGGCCTGCCACGCGTGGGCAAGGTCGTTGGTGAAGACGCCGGTCTGGAGTCCGTAGAAGCTGTCGTTGACCCCGCGCACGGCCTCGTCGAAGTCGCTGAACGGGAATGCCACCACGAGCGGGGCGAAGGCCTCGTTCGAGCAGACCTGAGCGGTGGCGGGCGTGTCGATCAGGATCGTGGGCGGGAAGTAGGAGCCGTCGGCCTTGCCGCCGAGGAGCACCTTGCCGCCCAGCGAGACCGCCTCGTCCACCCAGCGCTGGGTGCGCTCGGCGGCCGCGGCATCGACCATCGGGCCGAGATCGGTCGAGGCGTCGAGCGGATCGCCGACCTTGAGCGCCCTGGCCCCCTCGACGAGCTTGCCCATGAAAGCGTCCCAGATCTCTTCGTGGACGAACATCCGTTGCACGCTGATGCAGACCTGGCCGGCGTAGGTGAAGGCGCCGACGAGCACGCGCCGGACGGCCCAGTCCAGGTCGGCGGACTTGTCGACAATCACGCCGGCGTTGCCGCCGAGCTCGAGCACGACCTTCTTCTTGCCCGCCCGCTCCTTCATCCGCCAGCCGACGGACGGGCTGCCCGTGAACGTCAGGAGCTTGAACCGATCGTCGGCGACCATGCGGTCCCCGAGCTCGCGCGTCATCGGCAGGATGCTGACCGAGCCGGCCGGAGGCCCGGCCTCCTCGATGATCTCGGCGACCGTCAGCATCGTCAGCGGGTCCTTGGACGGCGGCTTGAGCACGATGCTGCAGCCGGCCGCGATTGCCGGCGAGACCTTGTGGGCGGCCAGGTTGAGGGGGAAGTTGAATGGGCTGATCCCGGCCACCGGGCCGATCGGGAAGCGCCGGGTGATGCCCACCCGATCCTTGGACGCCGGCATGAGGTCGAGCGGGATCACCTCGCCGACCATCCGCTCGGCTTCCTCGGCGCCCAGGCGGAACGTCAGGGTCGCCCGGTCGACTTCGACCAGCGCGTCGCGAATCGGCTTGCCGGACTCGGTCGCCATGAGCCTGCCGAGCTCCTCGCGACGGCCCTTGATGCCGTTGCTGATATTGCGCAGGATGGCCCCCCGCTCGTAGGCCGGCAGGTGGCGGGTCACCTCGAAGGCCTGGACGGCCGCATCAACCGCCTCGTCGTACTGCGCTTCCGTGGCGTGATAGGTCGACCCGGCGGGCGCGTCGGGATTGGCGGGGTTGTCCACCACGAGAGGCTCGGGCGAATCGACCCACCGCCCGGCGAGGAAGATCGGATGCGGCTTGGCGCCGGTGGTGGTGGTCATGACAGGACTCCTTGAGCGTGGCCTGCGTGTCATCGTACAGCCGATGGGGACCGCCTCCACTCGAGGAGCCGGGTCGGCGAGTACCCGGCTCTGGGCGGTCAGCTCTCGGCGGCGTGCGGGTACGAGCCCAGGACCTTGAGCATCGTGGTGACCGCGCCCAGGTCGGCCAGGGCCGCGCGGGTGGCCGGCATGGCCAGGTCGGCGTCGAGGTCGACCCAGAAGACGTATTCCCAGGCCCGCTCGCGGCTGGGTCGCGATTCGAGCGTGCTCATGTTGAGGCCGTGATCGGCGAACACGCGGAGCACCCGGAGCAGTGCGCCGGGCTCGTTGCGGACGGCCAGGACCAGGGTCGTCCGCATCGGATCCCCGGCATTGCGGCCAACGAGCGCTGGGACCTCGCCGCCGGGGCGGGCGACCACGAGGAAGCGCGTCCGGTTGTCCGCGACGTCCTGGATCCCGTCCGCCAGCACCTCCAGGCCGAACAGCTGCGCTGCGCGGGGCGAGAGAACCGCGGCCGACCGGCGTTCGCCACCGTCGGCGATGAGCTTTCCGGCGCCGGCCGTGTTGTAGGTCGTCATGAGCGCCCATGGGCGACGGCGAAGGAACGCCTCGGCCTGGCCGAGCGCCTGGATGTGCGAGTACACGCGCTCGATCTCATCCAGCCGCTGGCCGGGCAGGGCCGCGAGACAGAGCCAGACAGGGACGACGACCTCCGCCCGAATCTCGAGGTCGTGCTCGAGCAGCAGGTCGTAGTTCTCGCGGACCGTGCCGTGGACGGAGTTCTCGATGGGAACCACGCCGGCGGCGACCGTCGCCGAGGCGACCTCGTCGAAGACCTGGCGGAAGCCCGGGAGCGCGACCCGCTCCACGTCCCCGAAGGCCGCGACCACGGCGTCCTCGGCGAAGGCCCCGGGCTCGCCGGAATAGGCAATCCCCGTGATTGGCAGCGACCCTGTTGCGGAGACGGCCGGGGCAGGCGTCCTGTTCAGCGCTCGAACCAGGCGGTCGTGTCGTGGTGGGCCTCGTCCTTGTCGAACTCAGCCCGCTGATGGGACTTGGCAGCGGCCGCCGCCTTGGCCCGCCGCCGATTGCCGGCCTGCTCGGTGGCGCCTGCCCAATGCTCCTCCGCGAGAAGCCCGTTGATCGCCTCCAGGTAGGCTTCGATGGACGCCGCGATGATGTTCGTGCTCCGTGCCTGGCCGCTGTAGCGGCCGGTGCCGCGCCGGCCGGCCGCCGCCGATGGCGGTGAGATCTTGACCGTGACGACGCCTTCCGAGTCGGGGCCTTCGGCCACGGCATGGATGTCATAGGCGATGAGCCGAGGGTGGCCGGTCAGGACCTCGGAGAGGGCGCGGTCAACGGCACGGTAGAGCGCGTCGACGGGGCCGTTGCCCTCGGCCGTTGCGTCCCACTCATGGTCGCCGGACGAGATGACGACGGCGCCCCGGCTCTGGACGTTGCTGCCCGAGGTGACGGTCCAGCGGCTGAGGTGGAGGGTCGGGACGGCCTCGGCCGCCTGCGGCTGGGATGCAGCTGGCTGGCTTGTGGCTGGCTGGCTCGTGGCTGGCTGGCCGGTGACCGGGGACATGGCTACCTCCGTGGGCTCGCTTGCTGGGTCTTCGGCTTCAGGGTCTTCGGCTTCAGGGTCTTCGCCGTCCGGGCGGCCCCCGAGAACTGGGTCGCAAGTTCAGCCGAAGGCCCGGTCGTGAAATGGCGTTCGTCGCGGCGCCGCAGCTCGGCGTCCGACTTCCAGATTGCGTATTCGAGCGAATCGGCCAGGGCGATGCAGCTGGCCGTGATGATGTTGGTGTCGCTGCCCATCGTGGACCACTCGCGGGCGCCGTCGCGCGAGTCGATGACCACCCGGGTCCGGGCCGCCGTGGCCGCGTCGCCGTCCAGGATCCGGACCTTGTAGTCGACCAGGTGGACCGAATCGAGGCCCGGATAGAAGGCCCGGAGGGCCTTGCGCAGGGCCGTGTCGAGGGCATTAACCGGCCCGTTGCCGTCGGCCGCGGTGTGGAGCGTCTCGCCGTCGACGGCCAGTTTGACGGTGGCCTCGGCCCGCAGCTCGCGACCGTCGCGCTGCTCGACGAGGACCGTGAAGTCCACGATCCGGAACGGCGCGACGTAGCCCGGTTGATGACGCCGGATCAGCAGCTCGAACGACGCCTCGGCGCCCTCGAAGGCGAGGCCGTCGGCCTCGAGCCGCTTGATCAGCACGGACAGCTCGCGCGCGTCGACGACCCCTTCGAGCTGGTGACCCAGCTGCTGAGCACGGATCTGGGTGTTCGCCCGGCCGCCGAGCTCGCTCACGACGAGGCGGCCCTCGTTGCCCACGGTCGCCGGGTCCACGTGCTGGTAGCTCCGCTCGACCTTGGCGACCGCCGCGCCGTGGACGCCGCCCTTGTGCGCGAAGGCCGACCGGCCCACGTAGGGCTGGAAATCGTTGGGCACGACGTTGGCGATCTCGGCGACGCTCCGCGACAGGACCGTGAGGCCGGCCAGGTCGCCGCCACCGGTCGGTACGAGCCGATTGGACGTCTTGAGCGCGAGGTTCGCCAGGATGCTCACCATGTTGGCGTTGCCGCAGCGCTCCCCGTAGCCGTTGATCGTGGCCTGGACGTGGCGCACGCCCGCCCCCACGGCCGCCAGCGAGTTGGCGACGGCCAGCTCGGCGTCGTTGTGCGTATGGATTCCCCAGGTGACGTCCGGCGCGTCCCGATCGGCGCCCAGGGTGCCCATCGTGTCGCCGACGATGGCCAGAAGCCCGTCGGTGAGCGTGCCGCCGTTCGTGTCGCACAGGACGATCGTGCGAGCGCCGGCCTCCCTCGCCGCCCGCAGGGTGGCCAGGGCGTACTCGCGATCGGCCACATAGCCGTCGAAGAAGTGCTCCGCGTCGTAGACCGCCTCCCGACCACGCTCGGAGACGAAGCGGACGGAGTCCGCGATCATGTCCAGGTTCTCGGCCGGGCTCGCTCCCAGGACCTCGATCACGTGGAGCAGCCAGCTCTTGCCGAAGATCGTCACGACGGGCGTCTCGGCGCCGACGAGCTCGCGCAGGTTCGGGTCGGTCTCCGGTCGGTTGGACCGGTGGCGGGTCGACCCGAATGCGGCCAGCCGCGCGGTCTGCCAGGTCATCGTGCGGGCGGCCGCGAAGAACTCGACGTCCTTGGGGTTGGAGCCGGGCCAGCCGCCCTCGATGTAGGGCATCCCGAACTCGTCCAGCATGCGGGCGATCCGGATCTTGTCGGCGAGGGACAGGATGAGGCCCTCGCCCTGGGTCCCATCACGAAGCGTCGTGTCGTACAGGACGACGGGAGTCTCGCGGTCGGCGCCGCTCATCGGGCGACCTCCGCCACCGGCGCGGCGAGCCGCTCGGCGATCGCCTCGGTCATCCCGGCCGTGCCCACCAGGCTCAGCCCGCGGTCGTCGGGCGGCATGATGTCTGGCGTGCGGATGCCCTCGTCCAGGGCCCGGCCCACCGCCGCCTCGATCGCGTCCGCGGCGTCGGCTCGGCCCAGCGACCAGCGGCAGAGCATCGCCCCGGACAGGACGGCCCCGATCGGGTTGGCACGATCCGTGCCCGTCATGTGCGGCGCGGAGCCGTGGATCGGCTCGTAGAGGCCATGCAGTCCGTGCGCGGTCCGCCGCTCTCCGACGGAGGCCGACGGCAGCATGCCGAGCGACCCGGCCAGCACGCTCGCCTCGTCGGACAGGATGTCGCCAAAGAGGTTCTCGGTGACGAGGACGTCGAAGCTGGCGGGCCGCTTGATGAGCATCATCGCGCAGGCATCCACGAGCTTGTGGTCGACCTCCACGTCCGGGAACTCCGGCCGGGTTTCGTCGACGACCTGCCGCCACAGGCGCGACGAGGCAAGCACGTTCGCCTTGTCGACGCTCGTGAGCCGCCTGGATCGCCCGCGGGCGAGCTCGAATGCGAGCCGGGCCACCCGCCGGATCTCCTGCTCCGTGTACCACAGGGTGTCGACCGCGACGCGGCCGTCGGACGTCTGGCGCTCTTCGGACGGGCGACCGAAATAGAGTCCGGAGGTGAGCTCGCGGACGATGAGCAGGTCGACGCCGTCGAGCAGGTCGGGCCGAACCGGCGAGCTGTGGACGAGGGCGGGGTGGACCGTCACGGGCCGCAGGTTGGCGAACAGCTCCAGCCCGCCGCGCAGGGCGAACAGGGCCTGCTCGGGGCGGACCCGGGCGCTGGGATCGTCCCACTTGGGGCCGCCGATCGCGCCGAGGTAGACCGCATCCGACGTTCGGGCGAGCTCCAGGTCCTCCTCCCGGATCGGGACGCCGTAGGCGTCGATCGCCCCGCCGCCCACGACGATTTCCGTCCAGTCGAGCCCGAAGCCGAACCGCGCGGCGGCTGCGTCCAGCACGGTCCGGCCGGCGGCCAGGACCTCGGGTCCCACGCCGTCGCCCGGGATGGCCACGATGCGGAAGGCGGCGGAGTGGACAGAGGCCGGTTCGGCGGGCTCGGGCTCCGGGCGTCGATCCGCGTCGCTCACGGCATGTCCTCGGCGGCGGCCCGGCCGACGAACGCGGAGCCGACGCTGCCGATCCGGGCGGCGTGGAGCTTGTTGATCGCGACCAGGTAGGCCTCCAGGGAGGCCTCGATGATGTTCGTGGACAAGCCGTGGCCGCTCACGACCAGCGCGCCCGGGCCCTCGTCGGTGGACCGCCGGCAGCGGACGAGGACCTGGCCCTGGGCATCCTCGCCGGCGGAGACGGCCTTGATCTCGTATTCGGTGAGGACCGGCAGCCAGCCCAGAACCGGCTGGATGGCCTGATCGACTGCGCCGTATAGTGCGTTGACCGGGCCGTTACCGGTGGTCTCCGCACTGCGTTCCTGGCCGCTGACCGTGAGCGACACGGTCCCGGTTGCGTTGCCGCCGTGGGACGACGTCACGCTCCAGCCTTCGATGGACACGGATGCCGGGACCTCGGCCGCGTTGCGCTCAACGAGGGCCAGCAGGTCGGCGTCGGTGACCTCCTTCTTCGCGTCGGCCAGGGCGATCGCTGCCCGATAGACCGCCTCGAGGCGATCGCCGTCCACGTCGTAGCCCAGCTCGTGCAGCTTGCCCTGCAGGCCGCGCCGGCCGGAAAGCTTGCCGATGGTCAGCTGGCTGCCGGACAGGCCCACCGACTGGGGCGTCATGATCTCGTAGGTGAGCGGGTTCTTGATGACGCCGTCCTGGTGGATCCCGCTCTCATGGGCGAACGCGTTGCCGCCGACGATCGCCTTGTTGGGCTGCACGGCGAATCCGGTCAGGTAGCTGACGAGGCGGCTGGCGGCCGTGATCTGCTCGGTCTGAACGCGCGAGCCGAGCTCGGGAAACTGGGTGGGCCGCGTCCGGAGGGCCATGACGACCTCCTCGAGCGACGCGTTGCCGGCCCGCTCGCCCAGGCCGTTGATGGTCACCTCCACCTGCCGCGCGCCGGCCTGCACGGCGGCCAGGGTGTTGGCCGTGGCCAGCCCTAGGTCGTTGTGGCAGTGGACCGACACCGTGGCGTCGGCGCCGACCAGGTCGACCACCCGGCCGACCAGCGCCCCGAACTCGGCGGGGATGGCGTATCCGACGGTGTCCGGGATGTTGACCGTGCTCGCGCCGGCCTCCACGACGGCCCCGTACACCTGGAGCAGGTAGGCGACGTCGGTCCGCGAGGCGTCCTCCGCCGAGAACTCGATCTCGGCATCCCGACCCAGCGTCTCGCGGCCGTAGCGCACCCAGCGAACGGCCTCGGCCAGCGCCTGCTCGCGATTCATCCGGAGCTTGTGCTTGAGATGGATGTCGCTGGTCGCGATGAAGACGTGGAGATGCGGCCGTTCGGCGACCCGGATCGCCTCCACGGCCCGCTGCGGATCGCCGTCACGGCACCGGGCCAGGGCCGCTACCGCCACGCCTCGCGTCTCTCGAGCGATCCGCTGGACGGCCTCGAAGTCGCCGGGCGAGGCGGCCGGGAAGCCAGCCTCGATCACGTCCACGCGGAGCCGGGCGAGCTGGCGGGCGACCTCGAGCTTTTCGGCGGCGGTCAGGCCGGCGCCGGGCGCCTGCTCTCCATCGCGCAGGGTGGTGTCGAAGATCCGGACGGTGCCCGGAGCAACACGCGATCCGGATACCCCGCTCATGAGCGCGACCCGCCGGCGGAGGCCTGGGCCTGACCGGCGGCGGCCTGAGCCTGACCGGCGGCGGCCTGAGCCTGGCCGGCGACGACCGTGACCGGGTTCAGGAAGGCCATCTGAGCCCGGAGCGCGGCGCCAACCTGCTCGATCTGGTGGTCGCGGTCCTGAGCCCGCAGGCGCTCGAACTCGTGTCGCCCGGAGTCGTTCTCCGCGATCCAGCGCTTGGCGAAGCTGCCGTCCTGGATCTCCTGGAGGACCTGGCGCATCGTCTCCCGGACGCGGTCGTCGATGATCCGCGGGCCACTGACGTAGTCGCCGTACTCGGCGGTATCGGACACGCTGAACCGCATGAAGTTGAGCCCACCGCGATACAGCAGATCCACGATAAGCTTGAGCTCGTGCATCGTCTCGAAGTAGGCCAGCTCGGGCTGGTAGCCGGCCTCCACGAGCGTCTCGAACGACATCTTCACCAGGGCGGCCGTACCGCCGCACAGGACGGACTGCTCACCGAACAGGTCCGTCTCGGTCTCCTCGGCGAACGTCGTCTCCAGGACGCCGGCGCGCGTACAGCCGAGGGCCCTCGCATAGGCCAGGACCCGAGCTCGCGCCGTGCCGCTGGCGTCGCGATGGATGGCGAACAGCGCCGGCACGCCGCCGCCCGCCTGGTAGACGCTGCGCAGCAGGTGGCCGGGGCCCTTGGGGGCGACCATGCCCACGTCCACGTCGCCCGGCGGGTCGATCCGGCCGAAATGGATGTTGAAGCCGTGGGCAAACATGAGCAGCTGGCCCCGGCGGAGGTGCGGCCCGATCTCAGCGT
>DASPWU010000123.1:0-8832 GCA_035637675.1 Candidatus Limnocylindria bacterium
GCCGTCGTCTTCATCGAGGTGTTCCGGAAGTGGGGCGTGGAGATCACGATGGAGGAGGCCCGTCGTCCGATGGGTCTCTTCAAGCTCGATCACATCCGGGTGATCGCGAAGATGCCGGAGGTCGCCGCGCGTTGGAAAGCTGCCCACGGCCATGAGCCCACCGAGGAGGACGTGCAGGCGATGTTCCGCGATTTCCAGCCGATGCAGGTGGCGGCCATGGCCCGCTACGCGCAGCTGATTCCTGGAACCGTGGAGACCGTCGACGAGATGAAGCGCCGCGGATACAAGATCGGTTCCACGACGGGGTTCATGCGGGCTGCCGCCGACGTGGCGATGTCCGAGGCGGCCCGCCAGGGTTACGTCCCGGACGCGACGGTATGCGCCGACGAGGTGCCGGCCGGACGCCCGGAGCCCTGGATGGTCCTTCGCAACATGGAGCTACTCCGCGTCTTTCCTCCCGCGGCAGTGGTCAAGATCGGCGACACGAAGATCGACATCGACGAGGGTCTCAACGCGGGCACCTGGACCATCGGCCTGTCGCGGACGGGCAACTACGTTGGTCTCACGGCAGAGGAACTCACGGAACTTCCTCTCGAGCAACGTCTCGAGCTGGTGGTGACGGCGGACGATCTGCTTCGGCGTCAGGGCGCCCACTACGTGGTCGAGACGATTTCGGACGTGATCCCCTGCCTCGACGATATCGAGAGACGACTCTGCCGTGGAGAACGGCCCTAGGGATTCGATCAGGGAGGGCGGCGATGCAGACCGGCGAAAGCCCCGCGAGCTGGCAGCTCGCCGAGGGCGATTCGAACCAGACGTCCCGCCGGACCGCCTGGCAGGCAGAGCACCTGGACGAGGAGACTCGGGAGCTCCTCGCGGAGGACGCGCGCTGGTTCCTCCATCAGTCTCTGTCGACGCCGTGCCTGAATGCCCTCGGGAGCGCGGAGGGGGCCTGGATCGAGGACGTCCAGGGACGGCGGTATCTCGACTTCCATGGCAACAGCGTCCACCACGTCGGATTCTCGAATCCCCGGGTCCTCGCGGCGATCCGCACGCAGCTCGACCAGCTGCCCTTCTCGACTCGACGCTACACGAATCGGCCCGCGGTCGAGCTCGCCCGAAAGCTGGCGAGCCTTGCGCCCGGCGACCTGAACCGGGTGCTCTTCGCGCCGGGCGGCGCCGAGGCAAACTCCATGGCGCTCCAGCTGGCGCGCCTGGCGACCGGCCGCCACAAGACGATCTCCATGTGGGACGCGTTCCACGGCGCGACCCTGGACACCGCCTCGATCGGAGGCGAGGCGCAGTTCCGCGCAGGTGTCGGTCCCTTGCTATCGGGAGCCGACCACGTTCCGCCATCCGACCCTTCGCATTGCCCGTTCTCATGCCTCGATCGTGCCGGCCAGTGCGATCTGGCTTGCGCCGGTTATATCGAGTACGTGCTCGAGAAGGAGGGCGACGTCGCGGCGGTCTTCGCGGAGTCAGTGAGGAACACGCCATACATCCCGCCGGCGGCCTACTGGCAGCGCGTCCGCGCGGCCTGCGACCGACACGGCGCCCTCCTTATCCTCGACGAGATCCCACACGCCCTAGGGCGAACCGGCGCCTTCTTCACCTGCGAGAACTTCGGCGTGGTCCCGGACATCCTCGTCATCGGCAAGGGCCTGGGAGGCGGCGTGATCCCGTTCGCCGCCCTCATCGCGCGCGATGGGCTCAATGTCGCGGGCGATCGGGCCATCGGTCACTTCACCCATGAGAAGAATCCCGTAGCCGCGGCCGCCGCGCTGGCAACCATCGCCGAGATCGAGGAAGGCGGCCTGGTGGCGCGGGCCCGGGAGCTTGGCGAATATGCCCTGGGCCGGCTCCGCGATCTCATGGCGACGCATCCGTTGATCGGCGACGTCCGCGGGCTCGGGCTGCTCATGGGCGTGGAGCTGGTGCGCGACCGCGGAATGCGCGCTCGGGCCGTCGAAGAGACCGAGGCCGTCATGTACGAGGCGCTCTCGCGCGGGTTGAACTTCAAGACGACGATGGGCAACGTGATCAACCTGACACCGCCCTTGACCATCAGTCGGGAGGAGCTAGATCTGGCGGTGTCAATCCTCGACGAGGCGATTGGCGCCGTCGAAATGGAGTTCGGGTATTCGAGCTGACGTCGCCCTCGGCCGTGCAGAAGCGCCCAAGATCGCCAGGCGCGCTGACATAGGGCTGCAAGCCGGCTGGTGACGTTGTCGGAGCATACGTGGCGGCGGTTCGCTTCCAATCCGTACGATGACGAGCAAGACCCAGACGCTGGACTCGCTTCCGGCTGCCGCTCGCGATTCTGCGACCAAGGCACGTCGCATCCTCGTCGTGACGGGCGAAAGCGACGATGACTATGTTCGAACGCGCGCTGCCGCCTTCGACATCGCGGCCGCGACCGGCGCCGAGGTCATCCTGTACGACCACAGCGCCGAGTCGCACTTCGTCGACCCGTACCTGGCGGGCCCGGTGGCCGCCGACGTTCGTGGCACGCACGGCGAAAGCCTGCTGGACGAGCAGAAGGTGGAGACACTCGGTCGTGCGTATCTCGCCGATCAGATCCGCGAGGCGCGGTCATGTGGCGTGGAGGCGCAGGCGTGGCTGCCGCTCCAGACCGGCCGCCAGGGCATTTCCGAGGGGGTCTCGCGCTTCGACGCGGACCTCGTGATCGTTCCCGAGACGCTAGCGAAGGACTCCGACGTGGGCGTGCCGCTCCTGGTCGTGGGCGCGGACGGAGCGATCGGAGTTGCGGAGTCCGACGGCAAGCCCGCCGACGCTCCGGTCAAGAGTTAGCTCAGGTCGACGAAGACGTTCTTGACCTCCGTGTAGAGCTCCAGGGCGTGCATGCCGAGCTCGCGGCCGACGCCCGACATCTTGTAGCCGCCGAACGGCGCCTCGGTGTGGACCGAGCTGTTCGAGTTGATCGACAGGACGCCCGCCTGGACGCCGCGCGCGGTCCGGAGCGCCTTGCCGATGTCGCGGCTCCAGATCGAGCCCGACAGGCCGTATGGCGTTGCGTTGGCGAGCCGGACCGCCTCATCTTCCGTGTCGAACGGGATGACGACCACGACAGGCCCGAAGATCTCCTCGGCCGCGATGCGCATGTCGTTCCGGACGCGGTCGAAGACCGTCGGCATGAGGTAGGCGCCGCCGGCCAGTGCGGGATCGTCGGGCGGCGCGCCACCGACGACGATCTCGGCACCCTCCCGCTGCCCGACCGCGATGTAGTCCATGACCCGCTCGCGCTGGCGGAGGCTGACGAGCGGCCCCATTTCGGTCGATTCGTCGGCAGGGTCGCCCACCTTGAGGCGGCGGGTGGCACCGGCCAGCAGCTCGACCACCCGGTCGTGCGCTGACTGCTCGACGATGATCCGCGACCGGGCGCAGCAGTCCTGGCCGCAGTTGTCGAACACCGAGCCGGTGACCGAGCCTGCCCACGCCTCCAGGTCCGCGTCGGCGAAGACGATGTTGGGGCTCTTCCCGCCGAGCTCCAGGCTGATCTTCTTCACGTTGCCGGCGGCCAGCCGCATGATCTCCTGGCCGGTCGTGGTCTCGCCGGTGAAGGCGACCTTGCCGATCCCGGGATGCGCGGCGATGCTCGCGCCGGCCGTCCCGCCCGGGCCCGTGACGACGTTGAAGATCCCGGGCGGAATGCCAGCCTCGAGCGCCAGCTCGGCGAGCCGGGTCGCAGTCAGCGGCGAGTAACTCGCTGGTTTGAGGATCGCGGCGTTGCCAGCGGCCAGCGCCGGGGCCACCTTCCAGCTGGCCATGAGGATCGGGAAGTTCCACGGCACGATGAGGCCAACCACGCCGATCGGCTCACGGAGGGTAAAGTCGAGGCCGGGCTTGCTGACCGGGATCGTCTCGCCGAACAGCTTGTTCGCGGCGCCGGCGTAGTAGTCGAAGACGAGACTGGCGCCGACGACCTCTCCCCGGGCCGCGCCGATCGGCTTGCCGACGTTGCGGCTCTCCAGCCGCGCCAGCTCCTCCGAGTTGTCGCGAATGAGCGCCGCGAGCTTGGCCAGCGTCCGCCCGCGCTTGCCGGCCGGCCAGTTGGCCCAGCCGGTCCTGTCGTCGAAGGCCTTCTGGGCCGAGTCGACCGCCCTGTCGACGTCCGCCCGCCCGCCCATCGGTGCCGAAGCGATGACCTTCCCATCGGCCGGATTGACGACCTCGAACGCTTGGCCGTCGACAGCATCAAGCTGCTTCCCGCCGATGACCATCTGCGAGCGAAGCAAGCCGATTCCGGCGGCATCCGTTGCGTCGGGCGTGGTCTCGTTCACGGTCATCACGGAGTCCTCGTGTGATCCCGGAATAGCATCGGTCGCGGTCGATCATAGGTCGGGCGCGGGGAACAGGGCTCCCCGTTCTAGCGAATGTCCCCCGACGACGCGAGCGATGCCTACGGCGCGACGACTCGGATGGGCACCTTTTGCTCGGGGGGTTGCGGGGGGAACCCTTGGCTGTGGAACGGGTCGAGGCCCCAGACGAGCGCAGCCTGGTCATCGGGCGGTAGCGCAACGGGGAGATTGAGTTCCATCGCGAAGCGCACGCTCGCGCCCGGCGCGATGACCGGCACGGTCGCGCAGGCAAGGATGTAATCGCCGACGACAGGGCCGCCGCTGGTGTTTAGCCGTTCCTCGTAAGCGGGACAAGGGTCGAGGGCGATTGGATCGGTGGTGTGGTTCGTGAGGATCGCGACGTAATCGAGCCTCTGACCTGCGGTGGCATGCTCGGGCACGACAAGGGTGAGCTCGAGCGACTGCGCCGGCACCGCTGGCGGCTCGGTCGCCGAAGGCCCGGACGTCTCTTCGAAGGGTGCGACCGACAGGACCGATGGAGCGGTCGGCTCGTCACATCGCGGAGTGCCACCGCCGAAGCTGATGGGCACGCGGAGGACCCCGCCTTCCGGCAGCGTCACGGTCAGTTTGAGCGGCTCCTTCGGCGCGGAGCCACACCAGTTGAACCACTGCAGCGTCTCGGACGCAAGCCCGCGGGATGGTTCCTCGTTCAGGACCGGGGCGGCCTGCTTCGGGCCGAGGACGATCGGCCGCGGCGACGGGCTCGGAGCGGGTACGGTTCGAACGTCGAGCGATCGTCCCTCGGCATCGACGATCTTGATGGCCGGACGGCCCTCGAGTCGGCACGGCTCGTGGCTCGTATTCCTGATGAGGAAGCCGCCGAGGAGCGAGCCCGTAGCGCCCTCCCAGCCGCCATCGCCCGCGTCGAGCTGGGTGGCCTGGCAGACCGGGGCGTCGACGACCGTTGTTGGCGACGGTGTCGCGAGCGGGGCGGGCGTCTGGGATGACCATGGAACGATCGCAGCAGCCGCCGGGAGCGTCGGCGACAGCGAGGGGGCGGGAGCCGCTTGTTTCGCAGCGGAGGAACCGGCCGATGACACACAGCCTGCCATGGCGAATGCGACTGACCCAATCGCGAACTGCCACCGCCTCATCGCCCCCACCTGACCATCGTCCCACCGCAGCCTCGCACAGAAGCTGAGACGAGAGGCGGCACGAGCCTGTGACAGGGCGCTCAGCCGCCGCGGAACTTAGACGGTCTTGAACTGTTCGAAGGGCTGGCGGCAGTCGGTGCAGTAGTAGATCGAGCGGCAGAGCGTCGGGCCGAAGGCGTTCTCCATGACGGTCCGGCGCGATCCGCAGTACGGGCAGGCGACGGCGCGACCAAGGTTGATCGGGGCGGCTGGATCGTTCGCCGGAAGTGGTGGGCCGAAGCCCGAATCGGCCAACCGGCGCCGGCCCTCGGGGGTGATCCGGTCGCTCGTCCAGGGCACCGCGAACGTCACGTCGACCTCGATGCGCCGCGCGAAACCGACCAGGCGCTCCTCGATCGCCGATCGCATCATCTCGACGGCGGGGCAGCCCACGAAGGTCGGCAGGATCTCCACCCGGATCGCGTCGGGCCCGACGTCTACGCGGTGCACGATCCCGAGGTCGACAACAGAGACTGCCGGAATCTCCGGGTCGGGGACCTCGGCGAGGGCTGCCCAGACCGCCCTCCGGTCGACGAGGGCTGGAGCCGGCATCGCGCTCACCAAGTTGCCTCCGGATCGAGCCGCCGCACCGACGTGAACTCCCCGTAGAGCCACCGGAAGGCGTCCGAATGGTCCTCGCGACCGCGCGCCAGGTCGGCGTCCCGGGGCGGCATCGGCAGGTCCAACTCGGCGAACACGGGGGCGAGCCCATCCATCCATCGATCGCGCAGCGCCGCCATCGGCGTGGGCAGGATCCCGCTCTTGACGAGCGCCTTCTCGTCCGGCAGCGGCGTGAAGACGGTCGTGGCGTCGGGGCCGAGCGTCTCGAGCGAGCGCACCAGCCGATCGCGTGGCTCCCCCTCCGCCGTGGCCAGCCGGCGCAGCCAGGCGTCGACGTGGAGGAGGTGGTAGCGCTCCTCGCGGCGGATCTTCGCCACGAGCTCGGCGAGCGGCGCGTACGACGACTCGGCCAGCGCGTTCAGCCTCACCGAGTCGGCGGTGTCGTACAGGTAGCGGCGGGCCATCGTGAACGCCCAATCGCCCCGTGCGTGGTCGACCAGCCGGCAGTGGCGGAACGACTCCGGCGGCCGGTCGTAGGCGAGGTGATCGAGATCCTCACCGACCAGATCGCCCAGCAGCCCATAGAACGCCCGGGCGTGGCCCAGCTCGTCCTGGGCGATCGAGCTCATGGCGACGTCCTCCTCGAGAATCGGGGCGATGCCCGTCCACTCGGAGTCGGCAAAGCCGATGACGAACTCGTCGTCGGCGAGGGAGCGCAGCAGCTCGGCCAGCCCGTTCCGGAGCGCTGGATCGACCGCTGTGGCGAGCGAAGCCCGGATCGTCGTCATCGCTTCCGGCCCGTCGTGTCGTGGGAGGCGGCCCGGGCCTTTGGCTTCGCCTGGCCCGATCGCTCGCGCGCCGCCGCCAGCTTGTCGCGCATGACGTAGCCGCCGGGCTTCTTGAACGATCGATCCATCGGTGGCTTGAGCAGGTCCTGGTCGTCGAGCTCGTGGACGTCGGCCCGCCGGACGACCCACAGCCGGGCGCTTTCCTGGCGCCGGCCGTAGAACTCTCGGGCGTAGTGGACGGCGAGGACGGCATCGGGCGCCATCACGGCCCCGCCGTGGCGCATCGGCCCGCCCTCCTTCTCTTGCTGGAAGACCTCCCATGGCTCGAGTTGTGTCTCGGCGGTCGCCTCGGCAGGGGTCTCGACCGCGCGGTCAAGAGGCGGCGAGTCCGTCACGCGGTCGGCTCCTTCATGCTGCTGCCGCCCTGGGGGCGGCCAGGATCGAGTCGCGCACCCAGGCCGTCTCGTCCCAGTTGAGCTGCCGGAAGGCGAGTCGGTCCTGCGACTTCGGCCCGTGGTTCGTGACGACGGTCCGGAGCTCGTCCCAATCGGGTTCGGTGTAGGTCCACGTGCCGGTCGCCTCATCGCGTTTGAGGTCCGGGTCGGGTAGGGTCAGTCCCAGCTCCCAGATCCGCGGCACGTAAATCGTCAGGAACTCCTGGCGCAGCTCCTCGGACGACTTGGCCTTCACCCGCCAGTACAGGTCGCGATCCTTCTCGCGTGGCGAGCGCGGACCATGCATCTGCATGAGCGGGCCCCACCAGCGGTCCAGCGCCTCCTGGGTCATGTCGCGCTGCTGCGGCGTGCCGTTGACCATCGTCACGACCACGTCGCGGCCGTGCATGATGTGGACCGACTCCTCCCAGCAGATCTTGCGCATCGTCCGGGCATATGGCGCGTAGCTCGAGTCGCGCAGCGCCTGTTGCGCGACGATCGCCGCGGCGTCCACGAGCCAGGCGATGACCCCGATGTCAGCCCAGGTCTTCGTCGGGTAGTGGAAGACGTTGTGGAACTTCGTCTTGCCGGCGAGCAGGTCCTCCATCATCGCGTCGCGGGGCTTGCCCAGGTCCTCGGCCACCCGGTAGAGCAGCTGGGCGTGGCCCACCTCGTCCTGGACCTTGGACGTGAGGGCGAGCTTCCGCCGAAGGGTCGGCGCGCGTAGGATCCACTCGCGCTCGGGGAGGACGCCCATCAGCTCGCTGTTGGCGTGCATCTCGACGAACTTGAGGACGCCGCTGCGGTACTCGTCCGGCATCCAGTCGCCGGCCTCCACCTTGCCGCCGTCGTGGACGTGGGCCTCGAAGTGCGCGAACCGCTCGTCCTGGCTCATGCCCGGTTTGAACTCCAATCGGCGCGCGCTGCGATCCTGCTCCGACAGGACGGGGTCGAGGGCGAGGGGATCGGTCATCGTTCGGACCTCATCTGGGGTTGGTTGCGTGCCTGGGCGCGATCGGCCGGATCTGCCATGAGTCCGGCGAGGTGGAGATCGGCGTAGGCCTCGGCGATCTGATCGGCCGAAAGCGGCCTGTCGGGCCGCCACCAGCCGGCGATCCCGTTCAGCGCCGACAGCAAGCTACGGGCGGCGATGCGCTCGTCGATCAGGCGGAATTCGCCGGCCTCAACGCCATCGGCGATCGCATTGCTGAACGCCCGTTCGTGATTGTCTCGTCGGGCCAGTATTTCGGCGCGGCGCTCCGCGCCAAGGAACCGCCACTCATCGAGGAAGACCGCCGAGTCTGCCAGGTTGTCGGTCAGAACGCGAACGTGTGCACGGATCATGCCGCGCAGCCGGTACTCGGGCGACATGCCGTCGGCGTGGAGGTAAGGGCTCAGCGCCTTCGCGAACCTGTCGGCCGCTCGTTCGACGATCGAGAAGAGGACATCCTCCTTCGAGCCGACGTGCGCGTAGAGGCTCGCGCCTCGGAGCTGGAGGCCTCGCGCGATCTCGCGCATGCCGGTCCCCGCATATCCG
>DASPWU010000124.1:0-36700 GCA_035637675.1 Candidatus Limnocylindria bacterium
GGCGCGTTGCGACCCGACCTACTCGAACGGGCGAGGACCCCGGGGCCAGCACGGCGGGCAGCGGGCGCGGCAGATCAGAGGAACACCTCAGCATGACCGTCGAGACGTCCACCTGGGCCACCAAGACGGGGCTCGCCCAGATGCTCAAGGGCGGCGTCATCATGGACGTCGTCACACCCGAACACGCCAAGATCGCCGAAGAGGCCGGTGCGGTGGCCGTGATGGCCCTCGAGCGCGTGCCGTCGGACATCCGGGCGGCTGGTGGCGTGGCCCGGATGAGCGACCCGTCGATGATCGAGGGGATCATGGCCGCCGTCACGATCCCGGTGATGGCGAAGGCCCGCATCGGCCACTTCGTGGAGGCCCAGATCCTGGAGGCGCTCGGGGTCGACTACGTCGACGAGTCGGAGGTGCTGACCCCGGCCGATGAGGCCAACCACATCGACAAGCACGCGTTCAAGATCCCCTTCGTGTGCGGCTGCCGCGACCTCGGCGAGGCGCTCCGCCGGATCGCCGAGGGTGCCGCCATGATCCGGACCAAGGGCGAGGCCGGGACCGGCAACATCGTGGAAGCCGTCCGCCACATCCGGGCGGTCCATGCCGGCATCCGTCGGCTGCAGGGCCTGCGCGGAGACGAGCTGTTCGTGGCCGCCAAGGAGCTCCAGGCCCCGCTGGACCTTGTTCAGCGCGTCGCCCGCGACGGGAAGCTGCCCGTGGTCAACTTCGTGGCCGGGGGAATCAGCACGCCAGCTGACGCCGCGCTCGCCATGCAGCTCGGCGCGGAGGGCGTCTTCGTGGGCTCCGGCATCTTCAAGAGCGAGGACCCCGCCCGGATGGCCAACGCGATCGTTCAGGCGACGACGAACTACGACAACCCCAAGATCCTGGCCGACGTGAGCAAGGGTCTCGGCGCGCCCATGCGAGGCATTGCGCTCGAGACGCTACCCGAGCAGGAGCGCCTGGCCGTCCGCGGCTGGTAGGCCGACCGCCCACGATCGCGGCGACCGGAGCCCAGCCATGAAGATCGGTGTCCTGGCGGTTCAGGGCGCGTTCATCGAACACGTCCGTACCTTCTCCTCGATCGGCGTCGACACCGTCGAGGTCCGGCAGCCCGCAGACCTCGAAGGCGTCGCGGGTCTCGTCCTGCCCGGCGGCGAGAGCACGGCCCAGCGTCGCCTGATCGATCGCTGGGGATTGCGCGAGCCGATCGGCCGGCTTGCCGAGTCCGGCGCACCGCTCTTTGGCACGTGCGCCGGCATGATCCTCCTGTCCAGGGAGATCGGCGACGGAGAGGAGCCGGTCTTCCCCCTCCTGGACGTGACCGTCGAGCGCAACGCGTTCGGCCGCCAGCTCGATTCCTTCGAGGCCGACGTCGAGGTCCCCATGCTCGGGTCGGAACCCGTTCACGGCGTCTTCATTCGGTCGCCCGTCGTCCGGCGCGCCGGACCCGGCGTGGACGTCCTCGCGCGGCTCGACGATGGGCGGATCGTTGCCGTGCGCGAGCGCAACGTCCTCGCCACCGCGTTCCATCCCGAGCTGGCCGGCGAGACCCGGTTCCACCGCCTGGTTGCCACGATGGCGGCCGAGCACGACGACCCGGGCGAGGGCAGTGGCCGCCGCCATCACCCGACGCGACGAGCCGGACAGACCCGATGAGCGCTCGCTCGGGCAAGGTCCGCATGGCACGGCTGACCGACCTGGCCGCCCTCGGCGAGCTGTCTCGGCTGTGCCAGAACGACGGGCAGTCGACGAGGTCCCTGGGGCTGCCGGTGAGCGGCCCGCCGATCGGCATGTTCAGCCTCTTCCGGTTGCCCCTGGGTGCGTTCAGCCCGAGCGACCTGCTGTACGTCTTCGAGGACGATGGCCGGCTGGCCGGCCTCCTCCGCGTCGAGCGCGAGAGCCACAGTGACGACTGGACGATCGTCGAGCTCGATGCGATCGGCCAGGCCGAGGCAGGAGACATCCGCTTCCGCCTGGTCCAGCATCTCCTTCGCGACGGGGTCAAGCGCGGCGCGGTGCGCTTCCATGTCGCCTGCGCCGACGCCGATGGCAACGTCGAGATGTTCATGCAGGCCGGGTTCGCCCGCTACGGAGCCGAGATCGTCTTGTCGCGGCCGGCCGGTGCCGAGCTGCCCGAACCGTGGTCGGACGAAGAGGCAGCCGCCCGGAACATCCGGCCCACGGCGGCGATCGACGCGCTGGCCCTGTCGCGACTGTACGCAACGGCGACGCCGCAGCCCGTCCAGCGGCTGGAAGCGATCCGGCTGGCCGACTGGGAGCGCCAGGGGACGGCGTGGCGGGTGCCTCGCTCGTCGCTGGCGCCGATCCTCCGGTTCGCCGACGTCGAGGCCTTCGTCCAGGAGACACCAGATGGGGGCCGGGACGGCACGCTCCTCGACGGCTTCGTCCAGATCGGGGTGGCCAAGGAAGACCAGCCGCATTACCTGAAGGTCCTTGCCCGGCCCGGCGTGGACACGACCGATCTCGTGCGGTATGCGCTGGGGATCATCGCCTCCAGGACGAGCCGGGAGGGCGGCCATCGCCACGACCACGGCGTGTTCGCACCGGTGCGAACCTACGAGAACCCGATCGATCGCGTGCTGGAGGACCATGGCTTCGCCGCGATCGCCACGGTGACGCTGCTCATGAAGGAGACCCTCGTGCGGGTCGCCGAACCGGCTCTCGTGCCGGCGGTCCGCTGAGGAGCGCGGAGATGGCGAGACAGGCGCGGGCGCGCGCGGACCAGGCGACGCACCAGGACGTGGACCGGCCATCCGGTTCCCAGGGAGGCGCCATGTCACCGACGGAGCGCAGTCGAGAAACGATGGATGACCTGGACCTGCTCCTCTCGGCCTTGCCCGAGGAGGTGGTCGCGGCCGTCCACGAGCTGACCGACCAGGAGCAGCTCATCGAGGTCGTCCTGGATCTGGGCCGTCGGCCTGAGGCGCGGTTTCCTAACAGTGAGGTGACGCTCCTCCGGCGAGAGGTCAGCGAGGCCGACATCGCCCATGTGGTCGACCATATCGGCAGCTTCGGCGAAGACAACCGCGCGGGCATCGAGCGCACGCTCCACCGGATCAGCGCCATTCGCAACCGGACCGGCAAGGTCGTGGGCCTAACCTGCCGGATCGGCAAGGCCGTCTTCGGGACGATCGAGATCATCCAGGACTTCGTCGAGAGCGGGAAGAGCATCCTGATCATGGGCCGCCCTGGCATCGGCAAGACGACGATGCTCCGCGAGGCCGCACGCGTCCTTGCCGACGACCTCGGCATGCGCGTCGTGGTGGTCGACACCAGCAACGAGATTGCGGGCGATGGTGACATTCCCCATCCGGCCATCGGCAAGGCCCGCCGGATGCAGGTTCGCACGCCGTCGATGCAGCACGAGGTGATGATCGAGGCGGTCGAGAACCACATGCCCCAGGTGATCGTGATCGACGAGATCGGCACCGAGCTGGAGGCGGTGGCCGCCCGGACGATCGCCGAGCGCGGCGTCCAGCTGATCGGCACGGCCCACGGCAACACCCTGGACAACCTCATGCTCAACCCGACGCTGTCCGACCTGATCGGCGGCATTCAGAGCGTCACCCTGGGCGACGAGGAGGCGCGCCGGCGGCGGACGCAGAAGAGCGTCCTGGAGCGCAAGGCGCCGCCGACGTTCGACGTCGTCATCGAGATCCAGGATCGCGACCGGGTGACGACCCATCCCGACGTAGCGGACACGGTCGACGCGATGCTCCGCGGCGACCCGATCGCGCCGGAGCTGCGCTGGCGCGACGAGGAGGGCGTCCACCGGTCCCAGGCACGACCGCGCCCCTCCCCGCGCGAGCAGCTGGGTGCGGAGCGTTTTGCCGGCCTGGTGGGGACGGGCCAGCCGTGGCGGATGGAGCCGGGCTGGCGGGGCGACTCGGCCTACCGCACCGGCGGCTACGGGGCGGGGCCCGGCTATCGCGAGGCGGATCGCGGCGGATTCCGACCGGGCTACCGGCCGGGCGCATCGGGCGGCTGGCGCCAGACCCGCGGCGGCTCGGGCCGCGAGGGTGCGCCGCGCGCCGGCCCCGACGCCGGCCCGGAGGGGTCGGAGAGCGCCCTGAACATCGGCCCGGTTGAGCGTGGCATGCTGCCCGGCGAGCGACTTGCGACACCGCCGGCGGTGGGCCTCCGTGGCGCCGGCGGCCTCACGGTCAGGCCGGAGGAGCGGCCGTTCGTTGCCGGTGATATTGCCGACCGCGGGCCCCTTGAGCGCGGCGCGGCGGGCGCCGCAGCCGCGGACGAGCGCGCTCGTGATGCGCGCGAGCGGGAGCGGCAACGGGCGTGGCGCGACCAGGCCGCGCGAGCCCTGAACGCCCTGAAGGCGGAGGAGGGAACAGGCCCCGTCAACGCCGACGACCTGGCGGCCGAGCCGGACCTGGGCCGGGCGGACGGGCCCGAACCGGAAGAGCCGGACGAGGCGGACGAGGGTGACGGCAGCGTCCTGCATGTCGAGGGCGCCGGCGCCCTGCCGACCCTCCGTGTGCTGCCCCAGGGGATCAGCCGCAAGCGGCTCGAGCAGTCGGTCCGCGAGCTGCAGCTGCCGGTGGTCATCGCCCGCGACGTCGACGAGGCGGACGTCGTCATGACCCTCAAGTCCGAGTACCGCCAGAAGACGCCGATGCTCCGTGAGGCCGAGGAGCGGGCGATGCCGATCTACGTCCTCAAGGCGAACACGACCCAGCAGATGCAGGCCAGCCTCACCTCGATCTTCGCCCTCGAGCTCGACCCGCGGGAGGCTGCGATGCGCGAGACGGAGGAGGCCATCGGGCTCGTCGTGCGACGGTCCGAGCCGGTCGAGCTGTCGCCGCAGAACGCCTACATCCGCAGGCTCCAGCACCAGATGGCGGAGCGGGCCAACATCCTGTCGCGATCGCGCGGACGGGAGCCCTATCGCCGGGTCAGGTTGTATCCGGACGCCGCCCGGGCGGCCTGGCGGTAAGGGCCGCGGTCGGCCGGCGCCAGGTCCACCCACGGGTTGCAGATCCCGCAACAGAAGCGGGACGAACGTGTGTGATCGGCGCGCAGAATCGACCGAATCGAGCGGCGAGCGTGCACATTCGTCTCGGAATCGTTGCGTGACGCGCATCGAGTTTCGCCTCCGCCGTGAGATGGACGCGGTAACCAGGAACATGTGCACGACGAGTTCGAGTGGACGGCCACTGCGTTGTGGCCGCCGTCGATGCGCCGCCTGAGGGCCGACCGGGGCGAACTAGGCTCGATCGAGGTGGATCCTGTCGCCAGGCTCTGGCTCGTCCGGGGATGCCTCGCTGTTCGGCGCCGGGTGGCCCAGACTCGGCTCGTCCCAGTCCTCGGCGTCCGAGCCGGCCCGTGGTGATCCGGCAGCCGCTCGACCGGCGAGGAATTGCACGGTGCGACCGGCCGCGAACGTGGACGCAGGCCCCGCTCGCCAGGA
This sequence comes from Candidatus Limnocylindria bacterium, assembly GCA_035637675.1. Classification (GTDB taxonomy): domain Bacteria; phylum Chloroflexota; class Limnocylindria; order Limnocylindrales; family CSP1-4; genus C-114. Next base: position 5,447 of record DASPWU010000124.1, read on the forward strand.
CGGCTCGCGGCCTCCAGTGCCAGGAGCCGAATCCGGGACCATCGCGACCGGCAGTGACAGCGGAGCCGCCGCGGCATCAGTCCCGGCCGGCGCCAGATCCCGGGTTCGAGCCTCGGCCAACGCCTCGACGCGCCTGATCACCGCGACGACGATCAGCAACCCGATCGACGTGCTGCCGAGCGCGATTGCGCGAAGTGCAGAGAACGTCGGAAGGGGGTCCGCAGATTCATCGATCATCTGGGCGGCAACGAGTAGCCTGAATCCGACGGCCAGGATCACCCAGCCGGCGAACATCACGAGCCATGCGGCGGCGATGAGGCCGTCGCCACCGCCCTGCGGATGCAGGAGGCGCGTCACCTCGCGGACACGGGCCGGAAGCCGGAAGAGGTTGAACACTGGGATAACGCTCTCGATGAACGCCATCCGCGGGGTGGCACGGGAATAGCCGACTCCCAGGGCCGGCAGGTTGTCGACGACCCTGCTCAGCCATGCCGCCCACGCGACGAAGGCGAGGATGACGATCCCCGCGTAGCCGATGAGAATCGGCCGCTCCTCGGCCGCGATGGAGTTGGCCAGCTCGGCATTGCCTTCCTGGAGGGCGCCGAGCGATCGGTTCGTGTACCACCACAGGACCGGAAGCGTCACAGCTATCGCGATGATCAGGATACTTGCCGCCAGGGCACGCCAGCGGGCACTTCGGTATCGATGGCCGACAGGCGCCGGGGCTGCAGTCCCCTGACTGACCACCGAAATCAGTGACCCGACGTCAGCCGGCGCAACGGCGACCGCGTCCCGCCAGGCGTGGCAGGCGTAGCACTGGCCGGACCGCCGGGTGTTGACCGATCGGCATGAGCCGCAGATCCAGACGTCGCTGGTCATTCGGGGTTGCCTCGTTGACGGCGCTCGTTCTGCAATGGCAATGGCGCGTGTGGACGATTCGTGACGGCGGCCCGGCTCGCGAGTATAGGACCGCCCCGGCCGAAACCACCCGGTACTTCTGATGTCGTCGCGGCCCTAGCCGAGCTCGCCCCGGTCCAGGTAGATCCGCTCGCCCGTGAACAGCTCGGCCTCCGGATCCCAGGGGAAGTGGATGACGACCGTCAGGCGCACCGGGCGGCCCGTCGGCGGGAGGCCCGCGAACGGGCCCCGATGCGTCGCGGTCAGCGTCGCGACCTCCATCACTCCCTGCGGTCCGATCACGATGTCGGTCAGGTCGAAACGGTTGTCCGGAAACGCCGCGAACAGCGTTCCGTAGAACTCGCGGGCGCCCTGGTGGCCTTCCCAGCGCTGGTTGGCGGCCGCCAGCTCGTACACGCAGTCCGGGGTCAGCGTGGCGATCAGCTCGTCGATGTCGCGCCGGTCCTCCGCGATCGAGTGGCGCTGCCAGAGCCTGCGAATCTTCCGATGGAGCTCGGGCGATGGCGGCCAGCCAAGCCGCTCGCGGATGGAAGGGCCGTCGGCCATGGCTCGCCCTGCTCAGGCGAAACGCCGTGGCTCGTCCGGCGACGCGTCGGCCGGGCCAGGTTCGGCGGACTCGCCCGGCGAAGAAGCCGCACCGGGCAAAGAAGCTGCGCCGGCCGAGGGCGTCCCGCCGGCCGAGGGCGTCCCGCCGGCCGATGGCGTCCCGCCGGCCGGCGTGCCCCGCGGCGATGCGGACGCGCGCTGCGCCAGGAACTCCACCGTTCGCCCGGCCGCATATGTCGAGGCCGGTCCGACGAGGGCCGGCGGCGGCGATGGTTCGGCGGCGGCCGTCGCTGGGGCTGCCGTGGGCTCGGCCGTCGCTCCCGGGGCCGGTCCGCCGGAAATGACCGGGGCGGCACCGGCGGGCGAGGCGGCACCGGCGGGCGAGGCGGCACCGGCAGCGACCAGCGCCCCGGCTCCCGCCGACCGCTCGTTGGCCAGGCGCTCGACACGCTGAATGACCGCGACCACCAGGACGTAACCGGCGATGGCGACGAGCGTGGTCAGGCCACCCACGACGATCCGGGCGCGGAGGTAGTCCTCCTCGGAGCCGGCCAGGATGCGTGCCACATAGAAACCCACCCGGCCGCCGATGACGCTGCCGAAGAGCGCCACCCAGGCCAGTGCAAGGACCTCGTCGCCGCCACCGGCTGGGTGCAGCTTCTGGGTCACCTCACGAACCCTGGCCGGCATGCTGTACAGGTTCCGGCCCATCAGGAAGTTCTCGATGAAGGCGATCTGGGGCGAGACCCGCGCGTAGCCCACCCCAAGCGCGGGCAGGTTGTCGACGACCCGGCTCAGCCAGGCGGACCAGGCAACGAGCGCTCCCACGGCGAGAAGGACCCACAGGGCCGTGAGTGGCACCTGGAGGTGGCTGACCGGGATGATCGCGTCCAGAGCGGATGTGGCGACAGCCGTCGCATCCTCAGGAGTGGCGCTCGCCTGCACGTCGATTGCGGTCAGGATGGCCTGGCTCTGGGCGACCCAGCCCAAGAACGAGGCAGCCGACGCGGCGAGGATCAGGCTGGCGGCAAAGATCGCCCGCTGGCGGGCGCTGCGGTACGGGCTGACCGGCGGGGGCGGTGTCGCCGTCGGGTGGCCGCTGCCCGGAATGTCGTGCGGATCCACCTCCACCACGTGGCGAGGCGCATGGCACTGATAGCAATGGTCGGATCGACGGGTGTTGATGGACCGACACGTCCCGCACACCCAGCGGTCATCGCCGAGCATCATCTCAGTGCTCCGTGGCGCCGGTGAAGGTGAAGGCCTCGATCCGGAGCGCCGGCACGACCGAGCCGCCCAGGAACCCCTTGAGGGTACGCCGCTCGCGGCTCACCGCCATCACACCGGCCAGGGCATCCAGGTAGCTCTGGGTGAAGCGGAGGTTGCGGACCGGGGCGACGATCCGTCCGTCTTCTACCAGGAAGGTGCCGTCGCGGGTCATGCCGGTCACGATGGCCAGCTTGGGATGGACCGGATTGGTGTAGTGGAAACGCGTCACCAGGAGGCCCCGGTCCATGCCGCCGACCAGCTCGTCCCGCGGGGTGTCTCCGGCGTCCATGAGCATGTTCAGTGGGAATGGGCCGTACGGGTTTGGAGCGGGCAGGCCGTGGCCCGTCGAGCGGACGCCGTCGCGGGCCGCAGTCTGCACGTCGTAGACCACGCCCCGACAGACGCCGGCGTCCACCAGAGAAACCCGCTGCTTGGCCACGCCTTCGTAGTCGAACGCCATCGGCAGGCCGGTCGGCTCGGCGCCGTCGTCCACGATCGAGACGAGCTCGGAGCCGATCCGCTTGCCGATCTCGACGAACGACCGCTCCTCCTGCACGGCGAGCGCGCTGAAGCCGAGGTAGCCGAGCATGTCCAGGAGGTCGATGACGGCGTACTCCTCGAGCACGACCGGGTAGTCGCCAGGATCGACCGGGCGGGCATTGGCACTCGCCCGGGCCTTCTCGGCGGCCTCCCGGCCCAGGGCCCCCGCGTCGATCGTGGTGGCATCCACGGCCGCCGTCTCGGCGTAGCCGGAGCCGCCGTCGGGGCCCATCGACACCGTGATGAAATGCGCCCACGTCCGCTCCTGGACCGCGCCGATGCCCTTGGAATTGGCGACCGCGATCCGCTCGGTCGTCGTCGCGAACGAGCCATAGGCGGTGGCGCCGGCGACGTCGGACGCAGCGATTGCCGCGCGGACGGCCTCTGCCCGCAGCTCCGGCGTGAACGTCGCGGTTGCCGTGGAGAAGGCCGCCGCGAGGTCGGCGATCGGCGTCCCGTCTGGACCGGGTAAGCCGCCCCAGTCGGCGAGCTCTTCGACGTTCCGGGCGATGGCGCCCGCTCGTTCGGCGACCTGCTGCAGGCCCTCGTCGTCGACCCGGCCGGTCGAGGCCACGCCGATCCTCTTGCCGATCGCGAACCGCAGGTTGAGGTGGATGTTCGTCTCGGCGACGTTCTGATGGATCTCGCTGTTCGCGAACCGGGTGAGCTGCGCGTCGTCGGCGGTGACCAGGGCCTCGGCCTCGGTTGCCCCTGCGGCGCTCGCCAGGCCCACCGCTCGTTCGGCGGTGGCCAGCCAGTCCATCGGGCGGTCGGCCGTCACCGCTCGTCGGCCACTACTTGAGGACTCCCACCTGGACGTCCCGGAACCGGGCGCCGGAGACCGCGTGGCCGATGTGGCCAACCTGGGTCGGCTCGCCCTTGCCGCAGTTCGGCGTGCCCAGCATGCGATAGCTCGAGGCGTCGCCGATCGCGTCGCACGATCGCCACATCTCGTACGTGATCCCGGTATAGGTCGGGTTCTTCAGCAGCCGACCCCGTTTGCCGCCGATGATCTCGTAGGCGACCTCGGTCGCGAACTGGAAGTTGAGCCGGCGATCGTCGATCGACCAGCTCCGGCACTGGGCCAGGTAGAGCCCGTCGTCCGTGTCGGCCACGACGTCGTCCAGGCTCATGCCATCGACCGGCAGCAGGTTGACGTTGGTCATCCGGATGAGCGGGATCCGGTTCCAGCCATCCGCCCGCATCGACCCACCGGACCGGCGGCCGATCCGCGGCGCGGTCTCCCGGGACGAGAGGTAGCCGCTGAAGATGCCGTCCTTGACCAGCGGGATGGCCTGCGCCGCGACGCCCTCGTCGTCCCAGCCGAACGTGCCCATGCCCCCGGCGGCCGTGGCGTCGGCGACGATCGTGACGAGGTCCGAGCCGTACCGGAAGCCCTCCTCCAGCTTGTCGGTCGTGAGGAAGCTGGTCCCGGCGTAGCTAGCCTCCGTGCCGAAGACTCGGTCCAGCTCTGAGGGGTGGCCGCACGACTCGTGGACCTGCATGTACAGCTGCGAGGGATCCAGGATGATGGTCCGCCGTCCCGGCGGACACTGTGGCGCCGCCAGGAGAGCCACCGCCTCCTCGGCGTAGGCCTCGGCGTTGCCGGCCAGGTCCAGCTGCCGCACCCACTCGTACCCGCCGGCCTGCCAGCCGCCGCCGTTGTCCGGATAGCTTCGCCGCTGGAGCTCGTCGCCCTCCGTGGCGTTGGCTTCCACGGCCGAGCCGACATGGGTGATCGTCTGCTCGGTGAACGAGCCGTCGCTGGCCGCGAACGTCTTCCACTCGCGCTGGGCACCGTACATGGACTCCGTGTAGGCGATGCCCTTGACGCGGTTGGCGGCCGCGTCGGCCGCGAGCAGGTCGCCGATCTTCGTCTCGAGCGCAAGCGAGAAGGGATCCTCCTCGACCGGCGTCTCGAAGCTGCCGCGAGCGGGCGGGCGATCGTCCAGAACCACCGGATGGCGGAGCGCGGTCGCCGACGCCCGGGCGATACGGACGGCCTCGCCGGCCACTCGATCGACCTCGTCGGCGTCCAGTCGATGGGAGCTCGCGAAGCCCCACGCGCCGCCCACGAGGACCCGGACGCCGAACCCCTCACTATCGCCGGATGCGACCCCCTCCACCCGGCCGGACTTGATCGCGATCGACTCTTCCAGGCGGCGCACGACGCGGATGTCGGCATACGTTGCACCGCGACCTGCGGCGGTGTCGAGGGCTCGCTCGGTCAGGTCGCGCATCGGACGTCAGGGTAGCAGACGAGGCCGTCGCGGCCGGGACCCCACCCCCTCGCTCAGAGCGGCTGGGCGCCGAGGATCGCCTGGCCGGTGATCAGGACGCCGACGACGATGATCACGATCGATGTGATCGCCGGCGCCAGGCGGGCGATCCGACCCAGAGGCGACGCCGACGGGCTACGGGCCATCCAGCGGCTGGCGTAGACGAGCCCCAGGCCGGTGCCGCCGAGGACGATCGCCATGCCTGCCCCGAAGGCGACGACGAGGACGACCCCGTAGGCCGCCCGGCCGGTGGCAAGGGTCGCCAGCAGGATGATGAGGGCGTTGATCGACGGCACGAGACCGCCGAACAACCCCAGCGCGAACAGGCTCCGCCAGGTCAGCGGCTCGCCGGCCGACGAGTCATGGCGGTGTTCGACGCCGCCATGGCCGTATATTTCGCTCTCGTGGCGGTCGTGGTCGTGGTGGGCGGCAGGGTCGTGGCGGGCGGCAGGATCGTCGTAGGCGGCGGGGTCGCGGCGGTCGGCGGGTGCCAGCCGTGCCCGGAGGACGGGAAACCCCTGACGGAGGAAGAGCCAGCTGCCGATGCTCACGACGAGCAGTCCCGAGACGATGCCGGCGGCATGATTGAACACCTCGGGCGTCACCCGGCTGACCGACAGGACGATCAGGGCCAGGAGCAGGACGCCGGCGGTGTGCGCGATCGTCACGGTCAGGCCCAGCGCCACGGCCTGCGGGGCGGTCCCACGGGTGCCGACGAGGTAGGCGGCCATGACGGTCTTCCCGTGCCCCGGCGTCAGGGCATGCGCCGCGCCGAGACCCATGGCCGTCAACAGCGACGCGATGACGATGGGTGCCGTCAGGTCGCGAGTCTGGAGGAGACTCGAGATCTCGCTCCCGACGCCGCCGGGAACGGCCCCGGCCGGAGCGGGAATCCGCGGTAGTGGCGCCTCTCCCGGCGGTGCCGCGGCCTGCTCCGCCCGAATGGCGGCGGGCGCGCAACCAAAGCCTGGCGTCGCCGCGGTCGGCGCGGCCACCAGCGCGAACGCATCGGCGATGCACGGTGCCGGCACTCCCGGCCCGCCGGGTGTGGCGGCCACGGTCAGCCCGGCCATGGCCAGTGGGACCGACAGGAGATCCTGCGGATAGCTCGTCAGCCGCCCGGACACGCTCTGGGTCGGGGTCGCGGCGCCCGAGAGCGTGACGCCATCGCCGGTCACGACGATCTCCCGCCAGCCGATGAGGCCTGGGCTGGACCCGTCGGCGAAATGGACGGCCGTCCCGGCGGTCAGCGGCGACGGCAGGAGCGCCAGGTACTCGCATACCAGCCGCATCGTGGACAGGCCTCCGGCCCCTTGCGGAAAGCTCAGGCCGGCCGCCTCGACGGACAAGCCCAGCGGTTGCCCGGCGACATTGAGCGTGAGGCGCGAGGCCAGGCTCGTGCAGGCGACCTGCCGTTCGGACTCGGTCTCTGCGTCGGAAACCTGGCCGTCGCCGTCCGTATCCATCCGCTGACGCTCGCCGAAGGTGGGGATTTCCGCCCAGTCGATGACCACGTCGAGTCCGATCCGATCGACACCGACGCGCATGCCGGCAAAGTGGTTGATCGTGAAATCGCCCAGCGGGTGAGCCAGGGCGGCCGCCGGGAGGAGCAGGACGAGGCCGAACGCGGCGGCGAGCGAGGCGACGCGGATCATGCGAGCTTCATGGTACGGCTGCCCGATCCGGCGGTCGGGAGCCTGCCCGGCCGCTACACTCGGATGGTGACCACGCCCGGAACCCCGGCCCCGCCCGGCCGGCTCATCACGCTGGAGGGGCCCGAGGGAGCCGGCAAGACCCGCCAGGCCCAGTCCATCCAGTCGGTCCTGGAGCATGCGGGCGTCCCGGTGACGCTCACTCGAGAACCGGGCGGGACGATGCTCGGCGAGCGGATCAGGGACCTGCTGCTGGGACGCGCTGGATCCGCCGGGACGATCCATCCGCTGGCCGACGCCCTGCTCTTCAACGCCGCCCGGGCCCAGCTGGTCGCTGAGGTCATCCGGCCGGCGCTGGCCCGCGGAGCCGTCGTCGTCTGCACCCGCTACGCCGATTCCACGCTCGCCTACCAGGGCTACGGCGCTGGGCTGCCACTCGACGACCTGCGCACGATCGAGCGCCTCGCGACCGGCGGCCTGATCCCCGACGTGACGATCCTGTTGGACCTGCCCATCGAGACCGGCCTGGCCCGAAAGCCAGCCGACGAGCTGACCCGTTTCGAGTCCGGTTTCGACGCCGCATTCCATCGACGAGTGCGGTCCGGGTTCCTCGACCTTGCCCGCCACGAACCGTCGCGTTTCGTCGTCATCGACGCGGCCGTGCCGGCGGACGACGTCTTCGAGGCGATTCGCGCCGCGCTGGTCGACCGTCTTCCGGAGCTCGCGGGGCCGCTGATGGGCGCGCGGGCGGGGGCGTGGACCGATCGGCCGGCAGCGGATCGGCCGGTCGCGGATGAACCGAAAGTACCCCCCGTGCGCACCAGTCCATGACGGACGCCGGGGCTCCGGGCGCGGGCCGCCAACCATCGCTGGCGGACGACGCCGACCGAGCCGTGCTCGAGCGCGTCGCCGCCGGTCAACTCGACGCGCTGGAAGAGCTGTACGACCGCTACCGAACGATGGCCTACTCGATCGCCTTCCGCATCACGACGGACACGTCCACGGCAGAGGATGTCGTCCAGGAGGCCTTCCTCGGCGCCTGGCGGAACGCCGGCCGCTACGTCGAGGGTCGCGGAAGCGTCAAGACGTGGCTCCTGTCGATCGTCCATCACCGGGCGGTCGACACTCTCCGGCGGCGCCGCCCCACGACCGAGCTGCCGGATGCGGAGAGCCTGCCGCCGGCGGCGCTCACCCTGCCGGACGTCTGGCCGGAGGTGGCCGCGGGTCTCGATCGCGAGGAGGTCCGTTCTGCGCTGGGGCAACTGAGCGGCGTCCAGCGCGAGGCGCTCGAGCTCGCCTACTTCGGTGGGCTCACGCAGCAGGAGATCGCCGCCCGCACCGATACGCCGCTCGGCACCGTCAAGAGCCGGATGCGCCTCGGCCTGCTGACGATGCGACGGGCCCTTCTCGGGGACGTCCCGATGCCCGGGACGGGGCTCGCCCGCGACGACGGCAGCCTCGGAGATCGACCGTGACCCACGAGCAGGTCCTCGATCTCGCCGCGGCCTTCGTGCTGGGCGCGGTCGAGCCCGACGAGGACCGGGCTGTCCGCGAGCATCTGGCCACCTGCCCACTTTCCCATGAGGATCTCGCCGAGCTCGGATCGGTGGTGTCCGCGCTGGCTGAATCGGTCAATCTCGTCGAGCCCCCGGCCGCTCTCCGCGAGCGGGTCATGGCGGCCGCCGCCCGCGACCTCGACACGCGCCCATCGGCCGCGCCGCAACCGATCGCTCGACCTCCGACGCCGTCGGCCGAGGCCGGGCCGGCCCGCCCGGCCACTCGCCTGACAGCTGGCCCCGCGCGATTCGGGTGGGCCCTGGGACTGGCCGCCGTCATCGTCATCGCCGCGCTCGGCGCCTGGAACCTGAGCCTCCGGTCGGATTTCGACGCGGCCATGGCCTACCGCCAGCACGTCGAGCAGGTGCTGACCGCGGCGGCCCGGGCGGGCAGTCACAGTGCGATCCTGAGCAGCAAGGACAACCCGGCAATCGGCGGCCTCGCGGTCGTCTCGAACGACGGCTCGGTGCAGATGGTCATGCGCGGCCTCGCCCCCACGACGGGCAGCAAGGTCTACGAGGCGTGGGTGATCGTCCCCGAGACGGATCCCGTCCCGGTCGGCTCCTTCACCGTCGGCAGCGACGGGACCGGCTACCTCACCGCCAGCGGTGCGCCCGCTGCCGCCGGGGTCACCGTGGCGCTGACCCTGGAGCCCGGTCCGGGAGCGACGACTCCTACGCCGCCGATCATCTCGGCCGGCGTCGCCTCCTCCTAGCGGCACCCGAGCGTCGACCCCGCGGTCGTTCCAGACGGCTGCCCGTGAGTCCTCAGCCGCCGGCGGCGGTCGCCGACGCGATGGTGCCTCGGCCCGAATCGCGCGCCTGCTGGAGCGCGGCCCCGGCGGCGGCAAGCAGCTCGTCGGGGTTGGCCCCGTCGGCCGGGAACCGGGCAACTCCGCCGGACACGGTCACCGGTCGTCCACCGACCGGCTGAAGACCGCGGATGCCCTCCACGACACGCTGGGCGACGGTCAGCCCGGCCGAGCCCGGCGCGACCACGGCGAATTCGTCGCCGCCCAGTCGGGCAACCGTATCCACCAGCCGGACCGTCTCGGCGAGGACCGAGGCCACCGCGCGCAGGATGTCGTCGCCCGCCTCGTGGCCGGCCTCGGCGTTCGTGGCCGCGAAGTCGTCCACGTCGAAGATCGCCAGCGAGACCTCGCTGCCCTGCCGACCCGCCCGGGCCAGCTCGAGCTCGAGGATTCGGGCAAACGTGCGCTGGTTGGCCAGACCGGTCAGAGGGTCGGCGTGGGCCATCCGCTCGAACCATTCGGAACGCTCGGCGATCATCGAGGCCAGGCGGCCGCGGTCCACGGCGATCGCGATCGCCGCCGCGCAGGCGTCCAGGATCGCCGATTCCTCGGCGCTCACCTCATGGGGCTCGTCCCACCCGACGGCCAGTACTCCCAGTGGCAGGTCGAGCCCGTCCTGGCGAACGACGAGTGGCCGCAGATCGGCCGTGGCGACGTCGGATGCCCGGACGAAGCTGCCTGCCGACGCCGTCCTCGAGACGCGGTCGCGAGCGACGGCAGCGACGGCATCCTGCTCGTCGGTCATGGCCGTCTCGACGGCCGCCCGGTGCGGCTCGTCCAGGCCGATCGTGAGGGCCAGGGTCAGCGGCGAACCGTCCGGGTACCGGAGGTACAGCACTCCGACCGGAGCCGCCACCGCCGCGGTGGTCACGGTGAGCAGCCGACTGAGCGTCGGATCGAGCTCGCCTCCCTGGGCGAGGGCGCCGGTGATGTCCGTCAGGACGGTCATGGGGCTCGTGGGACCGGGCGCCGGATCCTTCGTCACGCATCTCTCCTGGCCGGCGGCTCGACGTCATTCGCCGCAGCGGACCGGCCAAGAGTAACCGCCGCCCACCGAGGGTGAAAGCTGCCGGTGCACGCTCAAGCGTCGCCTATACTCGGCGGGTGAGGCTCGTCGTCGCCGTCGTCAATCACGAGGATGCCGGTGCACTGGTCGACGCTCTCCTCGAGAAGGAATACCGCGCCACGCGCCTTCACTCGTCGGGCGGGTTCCTCAAGCAGTCGAACGCCACGATCATCCTGGGCGTGGACGAGACGGCGGTGGACGACGTCATGGAGATCATCTCGGTCAACTGCAAGTCGCGCACGCAGGTCGTCAATCCCATGCCGCCGATCATGGAGCCGGGCGAGTTCTTCCTGCCGTACCCGCTCGAGGTCGAGGTCGGTGGGGCGACCGTGTTCGTCCTCCCGGTCGAGCGATACGAGCGGCTTTGACCCATCCGGCCGACTCCAAGGCCGGCTCGGCAACAGGCCCGGCGACCGCCGACGACTGGCTTGACGAGCTGGAGGCTGGCGCGCCCGACGTCGTCGCCGCGTACCGCGGCATCGACGCGGGGCAGTTCCTGAGCGTTCGGCGCGAGGTCCGCCGCCGGGCCGGGTCCGGCACCGCCCGGGGCCTGACAGGCCAGCTCGCGGCCACGGCAGGCGCACTGGCCGCGGCCGTGGAGCGACTGCCGGAGGCGGCCTTCTCGATGCCCGGCGAGGAAGAGGACTGGAACGTGTCGCAGGCCATCGGTCACGTTGCTCATGCTCGGGCCGGGCTCGTGCTGGCGGCGTCACTGGCCGCCGGCCGCCGGTTTCCCGTGCGCGCCGGGCCTGTCGTGCCCGGCGTACCGGGGCCGGGCGATGCCGACCGCCAGGGCCTGCTCGCCGCGCTGGCACGAAGCCAGCGCCTGATCGCGCGGGCTGCCACCCGCGTCGCCGGCCATGAGACCGACGCCTGTCCGCTGGATCATCCGCTGGTGGGCCGGCTTCGCTGCGGCGAATGGATCCTGTTCGCGGGTGTTCACGATTGCATGCACCTGCAGCAGCTCCACGAGCTGGCGGTCCGGCTCGGCGCTCCGACGGGCGCCGCGCAACCGTCGATGAGGTGAGCCCGCTGCGCCCGGATCTCGTCGAATGCTGGGTCTACCGAATCACCTCCGAGGGCGGACTGCAGGTTCTGCTCATCCGGCGGGCACCCGGACGGATCCTGCCCGGGCTGTGGCAATGCGTCACCGGCTCGTTGGAGCCCGGCGAACGCGTCGCGGTGGGCGCCCTCCGCGAGGTCATCGAGGAGACCGGGTTCGGGCCGGAGGCCATCGAGGCATTCTTCGATCTCGATCTGGTCAACTTCTTCCACGAGCCCTCGGTCGACGCCGTGCTCGTCGAGCCGGTCTTCGCGGTCCGCGTCCGTGCCGACGCCGAGCCGACGCTGTCCCACGAGCACGACGACATGCGCTGGGTGGCGCCTGCGGACGCCGCGGCGCTCGTCGTCTGGCCGGCCTACCGGGAGGCGATCGGCCGGATCCAGGACTGCCTCCTGGACCCGGTTCGCGCCCCGTGGTTCGAGCTTTCGCTGGACGGCCGGCGCATCGTGGATTGACGATGGCCGGCCGATCGGACCGCTCGGTTTGGTAGACTGGCATGCAACCTGCTCCGGCCCGCGGACGCGGCCGCGACGACACGGAGGCCAGATTGCGCCACGGATCCGACGCCACCGGGATGACATCCACCCAGGCCCAAGGTCCAGAGACCCCCCGGCCAGGCGCCGCGCGGCCTGGCGCCACGGAAGCCGCACAGCGTCGGGCGTTCCGATCCAAGGTTGACCACCTCCGGCCGACGTACGGCTTCGAGGACGTCTCCCTGGCGCCGGGCACGAGCACCATCGAGCCGACCGACGTCGATCTGGCCCAGGTCTTCTGCGGCATCAACCTCGCCATCCCGATCCTCGCCTCGGCCATGGACGCCGTCGTGGATGCCCGGATGGCCGGCGAGCTGGCCCGGCTGGGCGGGTTGGCCGTCCTCAACCTCGAGGGCCTGCAGGCTCGCTACGAGGATCCCGACGCGGTCCTGGAACGGATCGCCTCGGGCTCGGACGCGGCCGTGCAGGACCTCCTCACCGAGGCCTACGGCGAGCCCGTCCGCGAGGACCTCATCGCCCGACGGATCCAGGAGATCCAGGCGACGGGCTCGAAGGTCGCCGTGGCCGCCACGCCGGCCGCCGCCCGCCGATTCGGGCCGTTCTGCGCCGAGCACGGCGCCGACCTGTTCCTCGTCCAGAGCCAGGTCAGCAGCGCGCGGCACCTGGCGACCGGCTACGAGCCCCTGGAGCTGTCCGATTTCACCCGGTTCATGCCCATTCCGGTGGCGGTCGGGAACACGACGAACAGCGAGGCCGCCTTCGCGTTGATGGAGCAGGGCGCGGCAGCCGTATTCGTCGGCGTGGGGCCGGGCGCGGCCTGCACTACCAGGGAGGTCCTTGGCATCGGCGTCCCCCAGGTGACCGCCATCAGCGACGTCGCGGCTGCCCGGGATGCCTATCTCGCCGAGACCGGCCGCTACGTCCCCGTCGTCGCCGACGGCGGGATGCGGCGAGGCGGTGAGCTGGCGAAGGCCATCGCGGCCGGCGCGGACGTGCTCATGCTGGGCTCGCCGCTGGCACGTGCCCTGGAGGCCCCCGGCCGGGGCACCAACTGGGGCATGGCCGCCCCGTCGCCGACTCTACCCCGGGGCACGCGCATCAAGGTCGGCACGATCGGTCCGCTCGAGCGCATCCTGCTCGGCCCCGCCCATTCGACTGATGGCAGCGAGAACCTCATCGGCGCGCTCCGCCAGAGCATGGCCGCCCTGGGCGCCGGAACGATCGCCGAGATGCAGGCGGTGGAGATGGTCTTTGCCCCCGCCGTGTCCAGCGAGGGCAAGTCCTGGCAGCGGGGCCGCTGAGCCGCCGATCGCTGGGCCGCCCGGCCGCCGAGCCCTGGGCCGCCGGGCCGCCGAGCCCTGGCCGCAGCCGAGCCGCCGAGCCCTGGCCGCAGCCGACCCGCCCGAGCGTGATGGACGGATGACGATGCCAGCAGGTAGACGTACGACCGTTCACGTGACAGGCGATTGGCCGACGCCGACGAGATGCTAGTGATCGATGATCCCCACAGAACCACAGACCCTCACCAGGAAGGCGCGTCGACCAACATGGATCCAGTAGCCACACTCGTCTTCGCGATCACGGTGCTTCTCACCCTGGACGTGGTTGCTGCCCGGCTGGTCGGCCGCCCCACCGACACGGTGAGCCGTCGCTGATCGATCGATGCGAACTCACCGCCGGCGGCGTTTCCCTCCTCCTCCCGCCGTCGGCAACCGAAGCGGCGCCCGGCCAGCCGGGCGCCGCTTCGTGCGTTCGCGAGGGAGGCTCGTACGCTCTCAGTACGGCTCGGGCACGAATGTCTGATCCGTCATCGGCGGCCGGACATAGCCCCTGTCGGGCTCGCGGGGCTCGAGCACGATCGGCTCCGGTGTCAGGTCCCCGTACGGGATCAGGCTGAGGAGGTGCCGGATGACGTTCAGCCGGGCTCGCTTCTTGTTGTCGGCGTTGACCACGTACCAGGGCGCCTGCTTGATGTCCGTGTGCTTGAACATCTCGTCCTTGGCCTTCGAGTACTCAACCCAGCGGGCGCGTGACTGAAGGTCCATCGGACTGAGCTTCCAGCGCTTGGTCGGATCGTCGATACGGCTCTGGAACCGTCGCTCCTGCTCCGCATCGCTGACCGAGAACCAGTACTTGATGAGGATGATCCCGGAGCGGACGAGCATTCGCTCGAACTCCGGACACGAGCGGAGGAACTCCTGGTACTCGTCATCGGTGCAGAAGCCCATCACCCGCTCAACGCCTGCCCGGTTGTACCAGCTCCGATCGAACAGGACCATCTCGCCGGCGGCCGGCAGGTGCGGCACATAGCGCTGGAAATACCACTGGGTCTTCTCGCGCTCGGTCGGAGTGCCCAGGGCGACCACTCGGGCGAAGCGAGGGTTGAGGCTGAGCGTGATCGTCTTGATCGCGCCGCCCTTCCCGGCGGCGTCGCGGCCTTCGAACACGATGACGACCCGCATCCCGTGGAGGCGGATCCACTCCTGGAGCTTGACCAGCTCGACCTGGAGCTGGCTCAACTCGCGCAGATAGTCCTTGTTCGAGAGCTGCCGAGCGCGGCCATCGGTGGCCGTGGTCTCCTCGGGAGGCGGGCCGGCAAGCGCCGGTCCCAGGCTGTCCTCCGCCTTTGCGGCCCGTGACGCCGCCGTGGCGTTCGACCGTGCAGCCTTGGCCCTCGACCGGGCCGCCGCGGATGCCCCGCTGGATCCCTTGCTTGACGCCTTCGACCTAGCGCCCCTTGATGCATCCCTGGATCCATCCCCGGACCCATCTCCCTTCGCGGTCTTGGACTTGCTCTGGACGGCCGCGCCGTCCGGTCCGGCCTGAACCGTGCGTGCCTTCGACTTGGCCATGAGCGGGGCCCCTTCCTGATGAGCGTGAGGCCTTCGGGCCGAATAGGCTACTCGCTCACCGGCACGTTCGCCATGGGCGGTGATTACGGCCCGACGTTCGCCTCGGGGCGTCGTCATGCCGGTACACTGGCCAGGACGGGGCACAATCAGGAGGCGGGCCATTTCTGACGCGGTCGAGGCGGCGACGAGCACAGACGGGCAGGCGGCCGCGCCGATATCCAGCACGTCGGATCCCGGGGCAACCTCGCCGGGCGCGTCGGCCCCGGGCGCGTCGGCCCCGGGCGCATCTGACCCGGGCGCATCTGACCCGGGCGCAGTGACCAAGCAGCGCGGCAAGACCGTCCACGGCGAGCTCGCCAACGCGGGCCATCGGTTGCTCGCCCCCGACGACGCCGAGGTCGAGGCGTATCTCGAGACCGCGCTGAAGGCGCCCTCGCCGGCCCGCTCGCCGGACGACCGGCCGGGTGGCTCGCTGGTGGGCTCGCTGGCTGCGGGCACGGACCTCGCGGCGCCGGACACCGTCGTCGTCCTCGACTTCGGCAGCCAGTTCGCCCAGCTCATCGCCCGCCGCGTCCGCGAGCTGCACGTCTATAGCGAGCTGCTTCCGCACGACACGCCATGGTCGGAGATCGAGCGGCGACGGCCGCGTGCGCTGATCCTGTCCGGAGGCCCCAACTCGGTGTACGACGACGGGGCGCCCATGGCGGACCCCGCGATCTGGAGTGGCCGCGTGCCGGTCCTGGGGATCTGCTACGGCGCCCAGCTGATGGCCCGCGAGCTGGGCGGCGACGTGCTGCCCACCGCCAAGCGCGAATACGGCCCGGCCAGCGTATCGCTCACCGGCGACGACGGGCTGTTTGCGGGCCTCGATCGCGAGCAGCCGGTCTGGATGAGCCATGGCGACTCGATCTCCCGCCTGCCGGAAGGCTTCCGGGCGACCGCCCAGACGGATTCCACGCCCTTCGCAGGGCTGGCCGACACGTCGCGGCACCTGTACGGGATTCAGTTCCACCCGGAGGTCGTCCACACGCCCCGAGGCCGGGACGTGCTCCGCAACTTCGTCCTTGGCATCGCCGGCGCGCGACCGACCTGGACGCCGGCCAACTTCATCGAGACGACCGTCGCCGAGATCCGTGCCCGGGTCGATGCGCATGCCCGCGCAACAGGGTCGGACGGCCGGGTGATCTGCGCCCTGTCGGGCGGTGTGGACTCGGCGGTCGCCGCGGCGCTCGTGGAACGGGCGGTCGGCGATCGGCTCACCTGCATCTACGTCGACCATGGTCTCATGCGCAAGAAGGAATCCGAGCTGCTGCGGGCCACGTTCGAGGCAAACCTGGGCATGCGCCTGGTGATGGTCGACGCGCGCCAACGCTTCCTGCGCCGGCTCGCCGAGGTGACCGATCCCGAGGAGAAGCGCCGGATCATCGGCGACGAGTTCATCCGCGTCTTCGAGGAAGAGGCCGCCAAGCTGGGCCGGATCGACTTCCTGACCCAGGGCACGCTCTACCCGGATGTCATCGAATCGACCGCCCCCGAGACGAAAGCCGCTCAGAAGATCAAGACGCACCACAACGTCGGCGGCCTGCCGGCCGACATGCGCTTCCAGCTGATCGAGCCGTTGCGATACCTGTTCAAGGACGAGGTCCGGGCCGTGGGTATCGAGCTCGGCCTGCCGGACGCCATGGTCCATCGCCAGCCGTTCCCGGGGCCGGGTCTGGCGATTCGCATCATCGGCGAGGTCACGGCGGAGCGGCTGGAGACGCTCCGCGAGGCCGATTGGATCGTCATCGACGAGATCAAGGCGGCTGGCCTCTACCGATCGGTGTGGCAGTCGTTCGCGATCCTCACTCCGGTCCGATCGGTGGGCGTCATGGGCGACGGTCGAACCTACGCCAACGTCGTCGCGATCAGGGCGGTCACCTCGGAGGACGGCATGACGGCCGACTGGGCCAAGCTGCCGTACGACGTGCTGGCAAAGATCTCGTCGCGGATCGTCAACGAGGTCCCCAACGTCAACCGGGTCGTCTATGACATCAGCAGCAAGCCGCCGGCGACGATCGAGTGGGAATGATGCGTCAGGCTGCCTCACCCCCTGACCATCGAGGGGTGCGCCGTCTTGCGGCGGAGCGCTAGAGTGTCGTACATGTCTGAGGAACCGACCGCCACCTCCCCCGAGACCATCCGCTGTCCATGGTGCTCCACGCCGGCGCCCGCCGGCACCAGCGCGTGCTCGTCCTGCGGTGCGGCACTGGTCGCCTCCGCAGAGGGCAGCGTGCCCGGCGTCACGTCGATCGATGCCGAAGCGGTGTTGCGGGGCAGAAGTTCCGCCAGGCCGCGTGGCGGATTGCTCGGGATGCTGTCGGGTGAGACCGGCGATACGGTCGAGGCGCCGACGGCGGCCGAGATGTCGTCGCTTGCGCCGCCACCCGTCGACGTCCGGATGGAGATGATCCGGCTGGAGCTGGACGCCGAGCGGCAACGCCTGGAGGGCGAGGCGGCCGGGCTGGCGGCAGATGCCGTCGTCGACGGCGAGATCGCCAGGATCCCGCCGGGCGTCCTGTCGACGCCGACCGGCGGCGCTCCTTCGCCCAACGGCTCCCCGGCCCCCGGAGACGTATCGGCGAGAGACGACGTACCGGCGTCCGATGCTGTCACGACGCCCGCCGCGACACAGGACACCGCTCAGGCGCCCGCCGCCAGCCCGGCACCGGCGAGCCCGGCGACCGGCGCCACGCCGGCCGCTGGCGATGGGACGACCGATTCCGGAGCCTCGGCCGTCCGGTAGGTCGGGTCTGAGCCGCGTTACGAGCGACTCCAGTCGCGCGATAGTCCGAGCATTGCCATCCCGCGTGCTTTCTGGCGCGAATATTCCGAGCATTGCTATCCCGCGGCTGAACCGGCTGCCGGATCGTGCCTTCGTGGCTCCCGCGGCTTCCTCCATCAGGTCCGTCCAGCACCTCGGGCAGCGATGCTCGGAACATCCGAGGCTCCTAGAGCGGGTCTCCTGGCTTTTGGGCGCCAAGCTAACAATGCTCGGAATATCCGAGGCGGACTCCACAGCGCCTGCGCCGGGCTCGCAGCCCATCTCCGGCTAGACTGATCGGGCTGTGCCAGATCGGCTGCCGTCGCCAGGCCCCTCATTTCTCCGCGAACAGGCGGTCAGCGTGCATGGGCGCGCGCTGCGGGCCGGGATCAGCCGCCCATCCCAGGACGCCGATAGCTGGTGGCTCGCGCTGCTGTGGGTGGCCGACGGCGACGGTCTCGTGTCGTTCCGCGACGTCGCGCCGGCCGCGGGGCCACCGCCCGATCCGCCGGCGGCACGGCTGGGCCCGGGCCTCGCCGGATCGCTGTCCGGGCTGATCCTCGAGGAATCGGGCCGTCTCCAGTTCCGCCTCGCGGTAGCGACGCCACCCGCCGATCCCGCGCGTCCGTGGGAGTCGCCGCTGGCGGTGCTGACCGGCATTCGTTGGGAGCCGCTCCGGGCGGCGACGATGCCGACGAACGCGCTGGCCGAGGCGGTCCTGTCCGGCTTTCGCCGCTCCGTCGAGGGGCTCGCTCGACCGTGACACCGTAGACTCGTCGAACGACCATGGGAGATCTCTTCGACGACTTCATGAAGGAGCTGCGCCGCCGCCAGGACGAGGCGAGTGGCCGGCGGTCGGGCGACAGGCCTGACGAGCGGCCCGAGCCACCCGATGACGACGAATCGGGAGACGACGCGGGCGGGCCGCCTCCGGCGGGCCCGGAGCCGACGCCGCTGCGACGGCCGCGGCGCGGCCCGGGCCGGTCACGGGGACGGGGGATCGGCGGTCGAGGGCCCCGCGAGCCGCGCCGCGTCGGCGGCCCGGACGATGGCGGTGGCCGGCCGGGCTACGGGCGCACGGTCGGCCTGGCCGTCGTCGGCGCCATCATCCTCGCGGTCATCGTCCTGGGTGGCACGGTCGTCACGTTCTGGACCGACGCGATGTGGTTCAAGAGCGTCGGCTACGACGCCGTGTTCTGGACCCGCGTCCTGACCCGGCTCGGGCTGTTCGTCGGCACGCTGGCGGTCGCCCTGGCGATCCTCCTGGTCAACCTCTGGCTCGCCGGACGGGCCGTCCCGCCGCGAGCTGGGGCGCGGGTGGGTGTTCGCGAGTTCCTGAGCCGGATGGCGGAGACGGCCGGAGCGACAGAGGGTCGACGGCCGGGCGATCGGTATGGTAACGGCGACGATCGGCCGGCCTATCGTGGCGGCATCTTTGGCGATCCGCGACGCTCCGGGACCCGATCCGGCCCGGACATCGACCTGGACGAGATCCCCGATCTCACGCCCGTTGCCCGACTCGTCCTGGTCGTGCTGGCCGTGATCATCGCGCTGAGCCTCGCGGGCTCTGTCTCGGCCCGCTGGGAGACCATCCAGCTGTGGGCCCACCACGTCCCGTTCAGTCCGGCCGGACCGGGCGCGACGGTGGATCCGATCTTCAGCCGCGACATCGGGTTTTTCCTGTTCGACCTGCCGTTCCTGCGACTGGTCCAGTCGGTCGTCAGCGGCGTGCTCATCGCCAGCCTCGTCCTCGTTGGCGGGCGATTCGCGGTCGCCGCGCTCGATGGCGCGATGGCGGTCACGACCCGGGTTCGCGTTCACCTCGCCGTCCTTGGCGGACTGCTGCTCATCGTCGTGGCGGCCGGCTATCAGCTCGACAAGCTCGAGCTCGTCTACTCCACGCGCGGCGTGGCCACCGGCGTCAGCTACACGGACCAGCACGCCCAGTTCCTGGCGTTCGACGTTCTGACCGTCATCGCCGCGCTGGCCGGTGCGTTCCTGGTGGGCGCGGCCTTCACGCGCTGGGTCTGGCCCCTGGGCGTGGCGGTGGCCGCCTGGCTCGTGGCGTCATTCGTCCTGGGCAGCATCTATCCCGAGCTGGTCCAGAGGTTCAGCGTCCTGCCCAATCAGTTCGCCGTAGAGGAACCCTACATCGGCAACAACATCCGGATGACCCGGCTGGCCTTCGGGCTCGAGGGCTGGGACGCACGCAAGTTCGGCGGGGAGGCCCCGTTGACCGCGGCCACGATCGCCCAGGAGGATGCGACCTTCAAGAACGCCCGGCTGTGGGACTACCGCCCACTGGGTGACACGCTGGACCAGTTGCAGACGATCCGCCAGTATTACGACTTCACCGACATCGACACCGATCGCTACCAGGTCGCGGGCGACCTCCGCCAGGTCATGCTGGGCGCCCGCGAGCTCGCTCCGGACAAGAATCCGCAGGCGAACTCGTGGGTCAATCAACGGATCACCTTCACCCACGGCATCGGCGTGGCGATGGTCCCCGTCAATGAGGCCACGCCCGGCGGACTGCCGCAGCTCATCATCCGCGACCTGCCACCCGTCTCGACGGCCGGCGCGCCGGCCATCTCCGAGCCACGGATCTACTTCGGCGAGCGCGACTCGGACTACATCATCGTCAACGCCCGCCAGGCAGCCTTCGACTACCCGGTCGGCAGCGACGCCAACGCCGAGGGGCGCGCCAACGCCCCGGCCTGGACCGGCACGTCCGGGATCCGCCTGGACACGACGCTGACGAAGCTCCTGTTCTCGGCCCGCTTCACGGACCTCAACCTGCTCATCAGCGATCAGATCACGGCTGACAGCCAACTGCTGTTCCATCGCTCGCTCCGCGCTCGGCTGGAAATGGTGGCTCCGTTTCTGCGACTGGACAAGGACCCCTACCTGGTCGTGACGGCCAGTGGACGCCTCGTGTACATCCAGGACGCCTACACGATCAGCGATCGGTTCCCCAACGCACAGCCGTTCGACGGGTCCACCTTGGGCGAATCGAGCGGGCTGGCCGGGGACACGTTCAACTACATCCGCAACAGCGTGAAGATCGTCATGGATGCCTATGACGGCACGATGACCCTGTACGCGATGGATCCGAACGATCCCATCCTGCGGGCATATGAGGGCGTCTTTCCGACGCTCTTCACGCCGGCCGATCGGATCCCGGCAGACCTCGTACCCCACCTGCGCGTGCCCGAGGAGTTCTTCAACGTCCAGACGCGACAGTTCGCCACGTACCACGTCACGAACCCTTCGTCGTTCTACTCGAACAACGACCTGTGGACCGTTCCGAGCGATCCGGGCGGCACTCAGAGCCTTCCGTCCGAGGCGTACTACGTCGTCATGCGGATGCCCGGCGAGCCCGATCCGGAGTTCCTGCTCCTCCAGCCGATGGTCCCCAAGCAGCGCCTGAACATGATCGCCTGGGTGGCCGCCCGAAACGATCCAGCGCACTACGGGGGCGTCCGCGTCTACCAGTTTCCCCAGGACACCACGGTCATCGGGCCCAATCAGATCGCCGCGAAGATCGACGCCGAGCCGACGATCAGCTCGCAGATCAGCCTCTGGGACGCGGCCGGCAGCAAGGTCATCAAGGGCAACCTGATCGTGCTCCCCGTCCAGGACTCGCTCATCTACCTCCAGCCCATCTACCTGAAGTCGACCAACGCGGCGTTCCCCCAGCTCGAGAAGATCGTGATCGCGTCACCGACCACGGTCGTCTGGGGCGACACGCTGGACGAGGCGCTGCGGCTGCTCCTGGCCGGTGGGTTCGGCGGCGGCGGGGCCACGCCCACGCCCAGGCCCTCCGCCTCACCAGGCGCGACGGCCACGCCGGCACCGTCGGGCGGACCCATCGCCACGCCGCCGGCCGACATCCAGGCGCTGGTCGATTACGCGAACGAGCATTTCCAGCGGGCCGAGGCGGCGTTGCGAGCGGGCGACTTCGCGACGTACGGCCAGGAGATCGCTCTCGTCCAGGACGCGCTCGAGCGGCTCGACCTGCTCGTCAACTCCAGCGCGCCGCCGGCATCCAGTGCGCCACCGGGAGCCAGCCCCTCGCCGTGATCTCGCCCACCCCGTGATGGGGGTGCCCGTGGCCCGGCGTTCGGCGGTGCGGCCCGGATCGCGGGGCCGGGGCTGGCTGGCGGGTGTCACGGCGGCCTCGGTCCACGTCTTCGAGCACCCCTCGACCTGGCCGGTCGGACTCGCCGGCTTCCTGGCGCGGGGCGGGATCGTCCTTTTCCTCGTCCCGATCCTGCCGCTGCCCAGTCCGGTCGGCCTGGCCAACATCGTCGGGCCCACGGCCGCGACGCCGTCGGGGCCATCGCCGGAGGCCGCAGGCATCATCGCGGCGGTGACCGGCGTCCTCCTGGCGTCGCTGCTCGTCGGCACTGCCGTCGGCGCGCTGACGGATGCCTACCTGGCCGAGACGTTCGAGGCGCCCGGCGAAGACATTCGCCTGAATCTCGGGCTGCTGGGTCGGCTCGTCGGGGTCCGTCTGGCGGTCCTCGTGCCTGTCGGGCTGGCGATCGCCATCGCGGTCGGGCCCCTCGTCGAGGCGACCTACCGCCAGCTCATCTCGCCCTATGACCTGGCGACCCCGCTCGTGAGCCGGGTGCTGCGCGAGGTCGCCCCGTCGATCGCGCTGGTCGTGGCTGTCTGGCTCCTGGCCGAGATCGTGGGGGGCCTGGCGGTGCGCTCGATCGTCCTGCGGAACGACTCGATGGGGGCGGCGCTGGGGCATGCGATCGGCCACCTGGTTCGGCGACCCGCTTCGTCCCTGGCCACGACGGCTCTCGGCCTGGCGGGCCTGGCCCTCGCCGTCGGACCGCCGATGGCGGCTGCGTCGGTCGTGTGGTCGCTCCTCCAGGCGCTGCTCGTCCAGAGCTTCGCACCCGGCGGTGATGCCGGCATGATTCTGTTCGTCGGCGTCTCCCTCGTCGGGATCTGGACCGGCGGTCTGATCCTGGGTGGGATCGCCTCCGCCTGGCGCGGGCTGCTCTGGACGGCCGAGCTGGCTCGGTCAGAACCCAATCGTCGGGACGCCGACCCGGACGTTCGGCAGGGGCCGGGTTGACCCGTAGGGGGGACTGGTGAAGGGAGGGGTCCTCTGGCACGCTGTCGGCCGCGGGCCCGCAGGTCGAGCCTGACCTGATATCTGGAGGTCTTCTTGGCGACGAAACGGGTCGCCTGCCCGGAGTGCAGCGCCACCGTTCCATACGGCCGCCTGTCGTGCCCGACGTGCGGCACGCTCCTCGCGTCCGTGGCCGGCTCAACCCGGCGCGTGACCGTACGCCTCCCCGGACGCCGATCGCGCGGGTCGACGGCGACCGCGGCCGTGGCGCCCGGTCCTTCGGAGACGCCCGAGGCCGGCCAGGACGAGGCGCCTGGACCGATCGGGGTGTGGCCGCCACGGAGTGAAGACGGCCCCCTGAGCCATGGCGCAGGATCCGAGCCTGCCTGGCCCGAAGGGACCGCCCATCAGACGACCGAACGCTTCAGGCAGGCACATCTCGCTGCCTCACCCGCCCTGCATCCGACGAATGGCACGGCGCCGGCCACGGCGGTGCCCGACGTCCTCCACGACTGGGCCGGGCCCGCGCCGTCCGTGGCCGCTCGCGAGCCCATGCCGCCCGTGGCCGGCCGCGAGACCGCGCCGTCCGTGGCCGCCCCCGACATCGTGTCGACGCGTCCAGGCCGCGCGGTCCGCGACGTCATGGCCTCGGCGGCCGGCAAGCTGGCGATCCTGGGCCTGTCTTCGGCCGGCGCGCCCGCAACCGATGGGCGGCATATTCCCGGCGCCTACCTGGCGCCGTCGGCGACTCGCGTGGTGGCGGTGCATGCCGGAAGCCGGGTCACCCACGTTCAGCGCGTCGCCAGCGCACCTGCGGTTCCCGGCCCGAACCGCTGGTATTCGGTGCCCGACGCCACCGCCGACTCGATGGCGATGGCCACGGCGGGGGCCGGCTCGGCGCTGGTGGGGACGCCGTTCAGCGCGATGGCCCTGGCGGGTGGCGCTCGGCCGGGAGCCGCGCCACCTGGGCCGCACGTGCTGATGCCCGGTGACGCCGGCCCGCGGTCTGACCTGCCGTTTGCCGCCCCGAACGGTCCGAGCGGCTGGATGACGGCCGTCGGCAGCGGCCTGTCCGCGCTTGCCGTCGTGCTGCCCTGGGCAAAGAACGGCGTGGCCGGCGGGCAGCTGAGCACGGGTTACCTGGGCCAATGGGGCCTGGCCAATCCGGCGTACCTGCTTCTCCTGGCGGCCGGGCTGGCCGTCCTCCTCATCACGATTCTGCCCAACCGGCTGCCCCGGGCGCTCCGCGAAGTTGCCCTGCCGTTCGTCTACGGGGGCTTCCTCATCGGGCTGGCCTGGAGCTACGCGACGGGCCCGTTCGGGACCGGTCTCGGCGTGGGCACGATGCTCGTCGGCGCCGGGCTCCTGGTGACCGGTGGCGGTCTCGGCCTGCGAGGGATGCTCCGCAGCCCCGCGGCTGGCGACACATCGGCGTAACGAAGGTGCCAATTTCCACGTCTAGACAGCACTGACCCCCTGCTACACTGCGCCGAGCGAAAGCCGGCCCAGGGTGGGGTGTCACAGAGACCACCACAGGCGGACACACCAGCCACCGGAGGCGTTCGAACCGGCGCATGGACCAGATCATCCAGCAGATCGGAAATACGATCGGCGACCTGCTCAACAGCACGCCGGTCCGCGTGGGCTTCCAGGCCATCGCCATCTATTGGGTCATCCTGTGGCTCGCGGCCGCCTACTGGGCGTTTCGCGACATGCAGCTGCGGACCGAGAACCCCGTCCTGCCCTATCTCATGGCGAGCTTCATCATCGTCTTCACACCGGTCCTCTTCCCGGCCGCCGTCCTCGTCTACAAGATCGTCCGACCCCACGAGAAGATCGGCGAGGTCTACGAGCGAAACCTGGCCGAGGAGGCTCTCCTGGCCGAGGTGGAGGCCGTCCACACCTGTCCCACCTGCGCTCGGCGCGTGGACGAGGAATGGATCATCTGTCCCACCTGCCGGACACGACTCAAGCGGGTCTGCCCGAATTGCAGCCGCCTGGTGGGCCTGGACTGGTCGCTCTGCGCCTGGTGCGGCAAGGACTTCGAGCGACGTGAGATCGCGGCCGCCTCGGTGACAGAGCTCGCCACGGCCACCCGGCCGACCCCGATCGAGGCTGCGGCGTCCACCTCCCTGGTGCGCGCCCAGGCGCGCGGCGCTCGTGCAGGCCGGACCGCGCCGGATCCGCTGCCGGAGCGTTGAGCGGCCCGGGCGAGCCGCGCCCGCCCGCCGAGCCGAGCGAATCGAACAGTCCTCCGGAGCCGGACGCCGATCAGGCCACCGATCGCATTAGCGGAGACCAGCCTTCACCCCGGCCGGGCGTCCGCATGTTCAGCCTGGAGGGTCGCGCCGCCCCCGGCCTGTACCTGATCGGCTGGCTGGCGTCGATCGTCGGGATCTCGGTCATCGTCGTCGCCGCGATGGCAGGCGGCGGGCCGGTGGCCGTGGCTCTGCTGTTCGCCGGGCTCGTCGCGTTGAGCGCCGGCCTGATCGGTGCCGCCGGCGCCCAGGCCATCCAGCGCAGGGCGGAGGGACGGGCTGGCTACGACGGACCCTCGCCAGTGCTCGTCTTCTTGGCCGCCGTGGTCACGTCGAACCTGTTCGTCCTCGCCGTCGCGCTGGTCGGGAGCCCCCTCGGGCTGCGGGGCGCGACGCCGGCCGGGACGCTCGTCGGGCTCCTGGTGAGCGCGGCCGTCAACGTCGGCGTGATCCGCCTGCTGGTCGTCGGCACCGGCGCTCTCAGCTGGGAGGACATGGGCGTCCGCCGGCCGTCCCGCCTGGCGCGCGGTGACATTGCGCTCGGCATCCTGCTGGGCGTGGCGGTCCTCTACGTCACGGCACTGCTCGCCGTCGCGCTGCTCCAGGTCCTGGCCCAGCCGCCGCCGCAGCTGCCGGAGACAACCGACCTGATTGGCCGCCTGGTGACGCTGGTGGCCGCCGCGGTGGTCGCGCCGATCAGCGAGGAGATCTTCTTCCGCGGCTTCATGACCACGGCCTGGGCGCGGGCCAGCTCCCCCAGACGGGCGATCGTCCAGGCAGGCCTGTTCTTTGCGTTCACCCACATCCTGACCCTTGGCGGTCCGTCGTTCGCCGTGGGAGCGCAGTGGGCGCTCTTCGCGTTCCTCGTCCGGCTGCCGGTCTCGTTCTCACTTGGCTGGATCTTCCTGTACCGGCGATCGCTCTACGCGTCGATCGCGCTCCACGTCGCGTTCAACGGCCTCCCGCTCCTGCTGACCTACGTCCGGTGAGCCGCCGTGCATCCGTCCGACGACCGCCGGTAAGCCGGCGATGAGGGTCGCCACGTAGCCTTCGTGACGTCCCTCGGGCCCGGTTGGCGGGGGGAATCGGCGGGCTTCCGTCAGCCGGGCTCGGGGACTCCTCTCGTCGCCTTCACCTGCGAGGAGGCCAGATGGCCGGTCGCGCCCTGCGCGAGGTGCCCGTTGCGGAGCGGCCGCGCGAACGGCTTGCGCTGCGAGGCCCGGGCGGGCTCACCGCGGCCGAGCTCATCGCGTTGCTGTGGGGTTCGGGGGCGCGGGGCGTTTCGGCGGTGGACCTTGCGGCAGATGCCCTCGCGCGGCACGATGGGCTGACCGGGTTGGCCCGGGCCAGCGAGGTCGAGCTGTCGATCCTGCCCGGTATCGGCGCGGCCAAGGCGGCCCAGCTCGCCGCAGCCTTCGAGCTCGGCCGCCGGCTCCTGGCCGATTGGCCGGCCGGCCGCTGGTCGATCCGGTCGCCCGGTGACGTCGCGGATCGGCTCATCCTCCAGATGGGCCGGCTCGAGCGGGAGGAGCTGCGCGCCGTCGCCCTCAACACCAAGAACGTCGTGCTTCGGGTCGCCACCGTCTACCAGGGCAACGTCAGCTCGTCGCTGGTCAGGGTGGGCGAGCTGTTCCGGGACGCCGTCCGGCTCAACGCCAGCGGCCTCATCCTCGTCCACAACCACCCGAGCGGCGATCCCACGCCCAGCCCGGACGACCTCCATCTCACAGCAGAGGCGCTGGCGGCCGGCCGCCTGCTGGACATCGCCCTGCTGGACCACCTGATCATCGGCCACGACGCGTACCTGAGCCTCCGAGATCGTGGAGTAGCGTTCGATCGGCCGGCACCGGGCGGGCGGGCCGCCGGGTAGGCGGAGTCGCGACGACACCTGAGGCTGATGCCACGCCTGGTGTGGCGATGGGTGCGTCTTGCCCTCAGCCACGGCAAGACGCAGGATCAGACCGCGCCGGCTGCCCCCAGGCCCGGGAAGGTCAACTCTTGGGCCGGCTTAATTGAGGCCCGCCAACAAGCGACACGATGGGTGGATCGTGCGTGCTGGGCGGCCTCCTCTGCCTGGCCGAGGCAAGGCGTCAACTTCCCCCGCTCGATCAGCTGCTTCAACACCTGGCACCCTCGCGCGGGACCGAACATCGGCCTATTCGCACGAGGTCGGTAGGGGGTGGGCCACGCAGAGAAATACCGAGGTGGGAAACGTCTCCGTTTGTGGCGCTCCGTCTCCCACGGAGAAACGGAGTGTCACACCGCTCGCGGAGATTCTTCCCGGCCGGGTGGGCTTGAGTCGAAGTACAACCTGGGCGATGCCTGTGTCGGTGCCCAAGACCGCGTTCGCCAGCGGTCGCGAGTGGCCCTCGAGGTCGAAATCGGCGGGTAGTTCGGCCTCTCGAATAATCCCGATACCCCCGCCGTCGGGTCTTGACATCAACAAGCCGTCCACTTCCAGAGCGCCATTTGGAGCGACGAGCGTGGCCTCGAGCAGCGTGACAGGCTCGGTGCCTTCTGCCTTGATATGTACGGTACCGAAGTCCACCCACTCGCCTGGCAGCGCGGGCGAACCTGCCGTTGTCGGTTGGGGCTGCGGGAAGTAGGTGCCTTCGCTCGCACCGCCGCAGCCCGAGAGGACTACGGCGAGCGCGAGCGAGAGTGCTCCGAGGCGAAGGGTTCTACGAATCACTCGCATAGATCCGATGGGAATACAGCGGATAGTTGTCGTTCCCATAGAGGTAATGCTTGGTGCGCCCCGTACCGAACGACCAGTGAACCTTGACGTAGGCGCTCGCGCCACTCTTCGCGGTGAGGCTGGCGCCCCAGATCGAGACGGCCCCTGAGTATTTCAAGAAGGCGGTCGTCGATCGATCAAAGACGGTGCCAGCCCCGAAGATATTCCACCAACTGTTTCGGTTGTTGTCCAAGCTTCGCCAGTCGTAAGAGGAGGTGATGCTGCCACGCCACGTGTCAACCTCGACCGATCGGTGCCCCATGTACAGGCCCCATCCCTCGAAGCAGTCGGCCACCAGCCAAAGCTGCGCGTAGTTGAACTGACTGATCAGCCTGTAGCCGAAGTGGGCGCCCGCGTTCTGACCGACAGAGGCATCGAGGCTGTTGCCGGCATGTGCGCTGCCGGATAGATACCAGGCGCCGCCATTGTCAGAGAAGGCGACGCCCACGTCCGAGTCGGCAGTCCTCCCGTAGGTGAACTTCGCCGTCGAGTCACTGGCGGTGTGGAGCTCGCCGATGGTCATGAAGTTCCAGTCGCGATATTTCACCACCCAGCGGTAGTTGTTGCAGTTGGTGTAGCTGGCCGAGACCGCGCCAGTCGGGGCGAACTCGACGAATCCCGAGCTCTGCGCCTGTCTCGCCATCATTTCCGGATCGCTTCCAATGTATCGTGAGAATGCGGTGAAGCCGACAGGCTGACCACCGTCGTCGATGGCGATCGCTTGAAAGTTGAGCCAGCCGCCGTTCCTCTGCGCGGCCGCCCGCTCCCCTCGTGTCAGGATGAGAGGTACGTGGCCTCGCCCGCGCACGTCCAGATCTCCGCGGCGGGTCATGGCAATCTGGTTGCCCAACCCCCCGCCGGTCCCCTCGGAAACGAGAACGTTCGACGCCGGTCGGGTCAGCACGGCGGCGAACGCGACAGCCTCAGGCTCGGCGCCAAAGGCATTTGTGGGAAGCAGGGCCCCCACCATAGCTACAAGGGCTGCAACCGAAGCGAAGCGAAGCTTCATGCCGAGACCGTCCCTTCTGCCGACTCCACCGCAGGGTGCGGGTGCAGTCGGTCGCGTGACGACTGCGAGAACAGAGGGACGCAGAGGCGGGCGCGCGCGGCTGCCGCTGGATCCACGGAACCCCCCAACTCCCCTCGCAGTACCCAATCTAGCGGCGCCGCGTCTGGCCACCTATGCATGGCGGCCGTCTCGCGAGGCGTCTCCGGCGTTCTTACCACGGCCCAGTTAGTTGCGACTTATCTGCGACTTACTTGGAGTCGTCAGGCCGCTGGACACGATCGGGCAATGGTGACGGCCCGTCCTCAACCGAGATTGCGGCCGCCCGCATCGCTTACCTGTGGCCGACTGGACGGCCCGAGGCGGATCGTGGTTTGCACGGCCTAGGCGATGTAGCAAGCTGATCATGCCCCGTCGAGACGGTCGAGTGCCGCTTCGTTCAGCTAGCCGCAGGGTGGTCTTTCGCGAGGGTCTTGTGATGGGCACTGAAGAGTCTGGTCCGCCAGGTGGGAGCAGGATCCCGCGCTGGGTCCGGAGCATCGAAGCCTCACCGCAGCACCCGAGCGCGCGTTCCGCGCGTGGGCCAACCCAGAGGAGCTGGCTCGATGGTTCCCGGAACGGATCGAGAGCGGCCTTGCGGTTGGGTCGCGCTCGGTCCTGGTGTGGTCGGAACGGCGGGTGGGGTGGGATGTCATCGAGGCGCAGCCAAGCCGCCAAACCGTCTTCCGGTGGCCCTGGCTCCCGGAAGACGGTTTGGTCACGACGGTCAGGGTGACGATAGCGGTGTTGCTGACGTCAGCTCGTCGCTGGTCATGGTGGGCGAGCTGTTCCGGGACGCCGTCCGGCTCAACGCCAGCGGCCTCATTCTCGTCCACAACCACCCGAGCGGCGATCCCACGCCCAGCCCGGACGACCTCCATCTCACAGCAGAGGCGCTGGCGGCCGGCCGCCTGCTGGACATCGCCCCTGCTGGACCACCTGATCATCGGCCACGACGAGTACCTGAGCCTCCGAGATCGTGGAGTAGCGTTCGATCGGCCGGCACCGGGCGGGCTGCCGGGTAGCGGGAGCCGCGACGATGTGATTCGTGCGTCGGGTCGCGGCATGCAGGTGGGCATCCTTCAGGTGGTCGTGGCCTGCGCCTCCAAGTGCTCGGCGAGATAGGCCCCGTCCCGTCCGACCCCGAATAGTGTGGCGGAGCCCTGATCGAGTAGCCACGGCAGGCCAAGGAAGAAGAGGCCGGGCACCTCGGTCACGCCGCGGACATGGCGCGGGGCCCCCTGGGCGTCCAAGATTGGCAGGTCGATCCAGCTGAAGTCGAGCCGGTAGCCGCTCGTCCAGATCACCGTCGAGATGCCTTCGTCCGCGAGATCGAGTTCGGCGACCTCGGAAGGCTGGAATGCGAATGGCTGACGGTCGTCCGGCGGGGCGTCAAGCCCGGCACGCTCGATGAATGTGTCGATGCGACCGCGCCACTGCTCGTCGAAGAAGGTGTCCGCGAACTGCAGGTTCGCAGCAAGGTCGGGGCCGACTCGGACGTGCTCGCCGTTGGCGCCCTCGAGACGACCCAAGAGGGAGATTCCCTGGGCCGCCAAGCGGCGGAGGTTCGTGTCGTGACCGCCGCGGTGCCCGGACAAGTGCGGATTACAGGCGAACCGCATGCGCGGGTCCGGCAGCTTGTCAACGGTCGGCAACGGGGTCCCGAACTCGTGGCCGCGCGTTCGTAAGCTCCAAAGCCAGTGGAAGATGTCGCTGCCCCGGTAGCGACGCGGCACGCGGCCACAGTGCCCGACGGAGAAATAGACGCGCCGGCCGGCCTCATGGAGCTCTTCCGCGATCTGGACGCCCGATTGGCCCGACCCGACGATGAGGATCGCGCCGGCGGGCAAGGCCGCCTCATTGCGATAGGCGTGAGAGTGAAGCTGCATCACGCGAGCCGGAAGATCCGCGCCGGCCGGCGGTACGTTCGGGACCTGGAACCCGCCGGTGGCCACGACGACCCGGTGCGCGTCGATTGTGCCGCGAGTTGTGGTGAGCCGAAAGCCACCACCTGTGTCTGTCCGCCGCTTGACCCGCTCCACCGCGGTCGCGAGATGGACAGGGGCGTCGATGACCTCCGCGTACCGGGCGACCCGCCGGGCGATGTCGTCACGCGGCATGAACCCGTCCCGATCGTCGCCGTCGTACGCGTAGCCCGGAAACGACGCGGTCCAATTCGGGCTCACGAGACGGAACGCGTCCCAGCGGTCCTGCCAGCCGCCGCCGAGGCGGTCGCGACGTTCGAGGACGACATGCTCGCGCCCGGCCTGGC
>DASPWU010000125.1:0-21735 GCA_035637675.1 Candidatus Limnocylindria bacterium
CGGAATATTTGGGACGTACAGCGATCGGCGGTTTGCGTAACACCTGCCGCCCAGGAGCGTCAAGACCGCAACCGATGGCCGTGCCCGGAGCCGTCGACCACTGGATCGCCGGGCGTACGATGCACCGGCCGCTGAGGGGCCGTCGCACTGCCCAAACCGTCACAACTGCCGAACGGCCATCGGTCAGTCGGCAACGAGGGATGGAGAGACCGATGAGCGCACCCGTCACGTCCGGCGCGCCGGATGCCCACGGCCGTCCGGTGCTGCATCTGCCGTTTTCTCACCTCGTCCGCCTGTCGGCCTACTGGCTGGGACTCACCGCGATCGACGCGGCCGTGGGATTGTTCGTCCAGAACCGGGTGAACTACGAACTGAACATCCCGGTCGAAGAAGTCGGACGCGCCCTGGCCGTCATCGGCCTGGGCGGGGCGATCGTCGGCATCATCGTCCAGCCCACCGTTGGCGCGATCAGCGACTACGCGGTGAGTCGATGGGGCCGGCGCAAGCCGTTCATCGTCTTCGGATCGCTGCTCGATGTCGTCTTCCTGCTCGCGATCGCCCAATCCAACACCGTTCTATCCCTGGCGACGTTCGTGCTGCTCCTGGCGTTCAGCACGAACATCGCGCGCGGCCCATTCCAGGGGTACGTGCCGGATCTCGTCCCGGCCCAGCAGGTGGGCATGGCCAGCGCGCTGGTCGGGCTCATGCAGGTCCTGGGCAACATCGTCGGATTCGCGCTGGTGCCGCTCGCGATCATGTTCGGCAGCCTGCCACTCGCGCTCGTGGCGGTGGCCGTCGTGGAGCTGGTCACGATGATCAGCGTCGTCTACCGTGTCGGCCCCGGCCTGCCGCCGAAATCGCGCGGCGGGCGGTCGTGGGTCGCCATCGCGCGGGAGGCGTGGGGCACCGACATCCTTCAGGAACGGTCATACCTCTGGCTCCTCGCCTCGCGCCTGTTCTTCCTGACCGGCGGCGGGATCCTCTTCAACCTGATCGTCACCTACCTCAAGCAGACGTTCGGTCTCGACCAGTCCGCGGCGGCCGGCGTCCAGCTCACCCTGCTCGCGGTCGTGGCCGCGGCGAACATCATCGTGATCATTCCGGCCTCCCGCCTCTCCGACCGGATCGGACGCAAGCCGGTGATCTACGCCAGCTGCATCATCGGTGCGGTCGGGGTGGGGATCGCGGCGATCGCGCCAACCACCCAGGTCGCGCTGCTGGGCGGGGCGCTCTTCGGCATCTCGGGCGGCATGTTCCTCTCGGTCGACTGGGCGCTCATGACCGACATCATCCCCAGGGCCTCCGCCGGCCGATACATGGGACTCAGCAACGTTGCGACCGGCGCCTCGACCCCGATATCGACGGCAATCGGCGGAATCACCATCGACTATGTGAACCTGGCCGCCGGGGTCGGCGTCGGACCGCGGGTTGCCTTCATGGTCGGGGTGTTCCTGTACCTGGTGGCCGCGCTTCTCCTGCGTCCGGTCGATCCCCGGCGGCGCGAGGACCTGCCGATAGAAGTTGTGGAGGCCGAGCTCGAGGCGATTGCCCCGGCGAGCTGAACCCGACCGGATGGCGCGCGTCCAGCTGACCCAGGGCCGGCCGTCAGGCGGCCGGCGGCTGCGGTGATGCCAGCCCGCGAATCCCCTCGGCCTGCCGGTCGGGCTGGCCCTCGCCATGCCCGTCGACGTCGGTCGTCCCGCCGTAGATCGACAGGAACGCGTCGATCGAGTCGGGGTCCCACTGGCTGGCTCGCCCGTCCCGCAGGCGCTGAAGCGCCTCCTCCACCGGCAGGCTCGCCCGGTAGGGCCGATCCGTCGTCATGGCGTCGAATGCATCGGCGACGGCCACGATCCGGGCCGCGAGCGGGATCGACGCGCCCCGCAGGCCAACTGGATAGCCGCCGCCGTCGAAACGCTCGTGATGATGGAGGACGACCGGCTCCGGCGCCGAGAACGACCCCAGCGGACGAACGATCTCGGCCCCGGCACCCGGGTGGAGCTTGATGAGATCGAACTCGCGGCGGCTGAGCGACCCTCGCTTGAGCAGAACGCGGTCGGGCACGGCGATCTTGCCGAGGTCGTGAAGCATCCCGCCGAGCCGGACGGCCTCGAGCACCGTCGCCGACACGCCGAGCGCCCGGCCGACGGCGACAGCGCGCTGGGCGACCCGGAGCAGGTGGCGCTCGGTATAGAGGTCTCGCTGCTCCACCGTGCGTGCCAGCGCCACCAGCACCGCCTCGGCGCTGACGAGCTGGGCGGTCAGCCGCCGGGTCCGGAGCAGTGAGCGAACGCGGGTCAGGAGCTCCTCGAAGTCGAACGGCTTGGCGACGAACTCGTCCGAGCCGGCCTCCAGCGCGGCGATCCGCTCGGCCCGGCTGGTGGAGCCCGTGACATGGATGACCGGGATCAGGCTCGTCGCCGGATTGGACTTGATCTCACGGCTCAACTCGATGCCGTCGGTGCCCGGCATCGAGATGTCGAGAATGAACAGCTCCGGGGTGGCCTGGGCCAGGAGCGAGCGGACCTGGTCGCCATCGGTCGCCTCCAGGACGACGTAGCCCGCGCCCTCGAGGACGCGGCGGAGGATGCGCAGCGCCGCCGGCTCGTCGTCGGCGATGAGGATGGACGCCGGCCACTCGGCGTGGAGCGGGTCGCTGGCGACCAGAGGCCGGGCGCCCGCCCGGGCCGCGAGGCCAGCCAGGTCGCCGCTCACCCGGAAACCTCCAGGCCCAGGAATTCCCGCAGCTGGAGACGGACGCGACGGCGAGCCGACGCGATCGAACCCTGGCGATCAGCGCTCCAGCGCCGCCGTGCCGTGCTCAACGCCACCCGGAGGCTCTCCCCGATCTCTGGCCAGCGCGACGGCCGCAGATACCACAGCGGGTCGGGGTGCCGCCACCACCAGGGGACCACGGACCAGAGGAGCACCAGGTAGTCGAGCCGGAGGGGTCGCGCGCCGAAGCCGAACAGGGCCTGTAGCTGCACGATCGTGAGCGGAAGGGTGGCCACGCTCAACAGGCCGGCCACCGCCAGCCAGATGAGTCCCCACGATCGGGCTCGCGGCGCGAGGACGAGCCAGTAGAGGGCGGGCACCCACTTCATCCACGTGGCCATGCCCCACAGGAACCCGGCCAGTCGTGGTCCGGCGAACTGGGCACCCCACAGCGCGAAGGCCAGGAAGAGCGTGATGTTGCCGGTGTCCAGGTTGGCCCCGATCGGGAAGGCGAGGAGCACGACGACGATCGCGGTCGCCAGGGGACGCCGGCGGTAGGCCCATTCGACGGACCAGAAGAGGAGCAGGATCGCGCTTCCTCGCCAGACGAACCAGGCGACGTCCCATGGCAGGAGCGCCCACGGCGCGAAGATCGGCAACATCCACGGCGCGTAGACGTAGGGTAGGAAGGGGCCCGTGGGATGGTACGGATCGCCCCCGTTGAGCCAGATGCGGACGGCCGCCCAGTACGCGCGGGCGTCGGCCCCGGCCGGGTCGCCCCGGGCGATCATGCCCGCGCCGATGACGCCGCCGACCAGGATGAGGAGTGCCATGGCCAGCAACCGGCGCCGATCGTGAAGACGGGAGACCTCGCGGCGAACCGCTCGCCGGAAGACCCCGGTGCGGCGACTGGGTCCTGCCATCAGGGCGTCCATGCCCGCGGATTGTTGCACGACAGGTACACGAGTAATTGACCCACTCGTTGGGCGCTCACGGAGCCCGGTCGTGCACGCGGCGTACATCGCGGCTTCCTCCGCCGCTCTGAGCGTCCACGGGTCAGGATAGACCCGTGCATCCCGACGAGCACAACCGACTGGCTGAAGAGGGCGCTGCAGGCACGGATCGTTCCTTCAGGAGGGCCGCCATGTATCCTCTCGGGCATGCTCAGTCAGAGGGTCTAGCCGTGGCCGACGGGACCGTCATCGTGATCGGCGGCGCGGAGGACAAGGTCCGGGACCGGGTCATCCTCGGTCGGTTCGTGTCGCTCGCCGGCGGCGCGGCCGCCCGGATCGTGGTCATCAGCACCGCCAGCTCGCTGGGCGCGGAAGCGGGTGAGCGATACCGTCAGGTCTTCGGAGAGCTCGGCGTCAAGCGCTTCAAGCCCATTCACGCGGTGACCCGCAGCCAGGCCAACGACGAGGCCTTCGTGGCGGCCGTCCGCGATGCGACGGGCATCTTCTTGACCGGCGGCAACCAGCTGCGGCTGAGCTCGACGATCGGCGGGACCCGCCTGGCCGACGCAGTCCTGGATCGCTTCCGGCATGGGGCGGTCGTCGCCGGAACGTCGGCCGGCGCGTCGGCGATGAGCAGCCACATGATCGCGTTCGGCGCCTCCGGCGCAACGCCAAAGCAGCGGATGGCCCAGGTGGCGGCGGGACTCGCCGTCCTGCCCGGCGTCATCATCGACCAGCATTTCCAGCAGCGGAACCGGCTGGGTCGGCTGCTCAGCCTCATCGCCCAGAATCCCAGCCTGTTGGGGCTGGGCATCGACGAGGACACGGCCGGCGTGGTCGGACCGGACCACGTCATGGAGGTCATCGGTCGCGGCAGCATCACCGTGGTCGACGGCTCTGGCTCGGAGACCAATGCCTGGGAGATCGGCGGGCACCGGCCGATCATGATCAGCAATGTCGTCCTCCATTCCCTGCCAGCGGGCTACCAGTTCGACCTTCGCGCCCGATCACGCGTGGCAGCGCCCACACTGCGAGCGGTCGGCGGCGGCGAGGCGGCCTCGAGCTGAAGGTGGCGTCGACCACTTCCGCCTCGAGCGCCCGGCGGCGGGGTGACGCGGCCGGGTCGGCCGCCGGCCGCGAGGCCGTCGTCCGACCCGAGCCCAGCCTCCGGATCCTCGATACGAGGATCCTCCGCGGCGCCAACTACTGGGCGCGTGAGCCGGTCGTACGGATGCTCGTCGACCTGGGCTCCCTGGAGTCGTTCCCGTCCAACCTGCTGCCCGGCTTCTCGGACGCGCTGGTTGAGCTCCTGCCGAGCCTGGAGGATCATGCGTGCTCGCTCGGCCGGCGGGGCGGCTTCATCAGCCGCCTTCGCGAGGGCACCTGGGCCGGCCACATCGCCGAGCATATCGCCCTGGAGCTGCAGAACCTGTCGGGCACGGACGTCCGCCACGGCAAGACCCGGGGAGCCGGGGTGCCCGGCCAGTACAACGTCATCTACGAATATCGCGAGGAGCAGGTCGGGCTGGAGGCAGGCAAGATCGCGGTCCAGCTGGTCAATCACCTGGTCGATCCCGCGTCATCGCCCGCCTTCGACCTGTGGACCGAGCTCGAGCGGCTCATCAGGCTCGCCGAGCGACTCGCCTTCGGGCCCTCCACCCAGGCGCTCATCGACGAGGCCGTGAGCCGAGACATCCCCTACATCCGCCTCGACCGGCATTCATTGGTTCAGCTGGGGCAGGGCCTCCACCAGCAACGGATCCGGGCGACGATGACGTCTCGCACGTCGGCGATCGGGGTGGACGTCGCCTCCGACAAGGGCCTGACCAACCGGTTGCTCGACTCGGCCGGCCTGCCGGTGCCGCGCTCGGAGGTGGTCCAGACGGGGGACGACGCGGTCACGGCCGCCCACCGGTTCGGCTATCCGTGCGTCGTCAAGCCGCTCGACGGAAACCATGGGCGGGGCGTCCATCTCGACCTCCGGTCAGACGAGGCAGTCCGGGCGGCCTTCGCCGGGGCGCTGGCCGAGAGCCGCTCCGGCGACGTGGTCGTGGAGACGTACGTTGCCGGCAACGACTACCGGGTCCTGGTGATCGGTGGCCGGCTGGCCGCCGTCGCCGAGCGCGTCCCCGCCTCGGTCATCGCCGACGGCGAGCTGACCGTTCGCCAGCTGGTGGAGGCTGCCAACGCCGACCCCCGGCGTGGCATCGGCCACGAGAAGGTCCTCACTCGAATCAAGATCGACGGGGCGGCCGAGGAGCTGGTCCGGGCGCAGGGCTATGAGCTCGATACCGTGCCCCCGGCGGGCACCTGGATCAAGCTCGCCCTCACCGGCAACATGTCGACCGGCGGGACGTCGATCGACCGGACGATGGAGGCCCATCCGGACAATGTCGAGATCGCGGAGACGGCCGCGAGGGTCGTGGGCCTCGACGTGGCCGGCATCGACTTCATCTGCCCGGACATCACGACGCCCGTTCGTGAGACGGGCGGCGCCATCGTGGAGGTCAACGCGGCTCCGGGCTTCCGGATGCATACCCACCCGACCGAGGGCGAGCCGCAATACGTGGCCCGGCCCGTCATGGACTCGCTCTTTCCGCCGGGCTCGCCCGCCCGCATCCCGATCATCGCGGTCACCGGGACCAACGGCAAGACGACGACGGTCCGGATGATCGCCCACATCCTCAAGCTCATGGGCCGGCGGGTCGGGATGACGTCCACGGACGGCATCGTCGTGGACGGCCGCCTCATCAAGAAGGGCGACATGAGCGGGCCCAAGTCGGCGCAGATGGTCCTCCAGAACCCGACGGTGGACACCGCGGTCTTCGAGGTCGCCCGGGGGGGCATCCTGCGCGAGGGCCTGGGCTACGACCGCAACGACGTGGCGGTGGTCACCAACGTCACCGGCGACCACCTGGGCCTGGGCGGGATCACCTCGCTGGGGCAGCTGGCCAACGTCAAGGCGGTCGTGGTGGAGTCGGTTCCGCGCTCGGGATCGGCCGTCCTCAACGCCGACGATCACCTGGTGGCCCGGATGAACCGCCATTGCGCGGGCAGCGTCGTCTACTTCTCGATGGCGACGACCAAGGGCGAGGAGGGCTTCGATCGGGTCGACGGCCATGCGGGCCGTGGCGGCGCGGCCTTCGTGCTCCAGGAGACCTCGGAGGGTGAGCTCGTCGTGCTCAAGCACGGGCCACGGACGATGCCGGTCCTGTACACGCACCTGATCCCGGCCACGTTCGGAGGGCGGGCACGGATGAACGTCGCGAACGCCCTCGCCGCCGCGGCGGCCGCCTGGGCGTCTGGCGCCCATCTGCATGACATCCGCCAGGGCCTCCGGACGTTCTCCACGTCGTTCTTCCAGGCGCCCGGTCGCCTCAATCTGATCGAGCTGGGCGGCGGGGTGCGCGCCGTCATCGACTACTGCCACAACGTGGACGGGATGCGCCAGCTGGCCGACTTCGTGGAGCGGATGATGACCGACTCGGTCGGGGCAGCAGACGGCGACCGCGATCGGCGCCGATCGCGTCGGGTCCGGCCGGGGCCCGAAAGGCGGGCGCGAACAGGACGGGCGATCGGCGTGATCGGCATTCCCGGTGACCGGCGGGACGAGGATCAGCAGGAATTCGGATCGGTCGCCGCCGGAACATTCGACTCGATCGTGGTCCGCGAGGACAAGAACCTGCGCGGACGGGAAGCAGGCGCCTCGGCCGCTAACGTGCTGACCGGGGTGGAGGCCGCGCGAGCCGACGGTCGGGCCCGCACCGCGACCGCGGAGGCCGTCCTCGACGAAATGTCCGCGGTCCGCTCTGCCCTCGGCCAGGCACGTGCCGGCGACCTGGTGGTCATGTGCGTGGACGACGCGGTGGGCGTCTATCGGGAGACGATCGCCGCGTCGAGGTCGACCGGCGGCGGCACGGCGTTCACCGATCCCGGCGAGCTGGAGGCCCCCGAAGGCTGAGGCGCTGTCGGCCGGGCGGCTGCTGCCGGCCCGGTCAAGGACGCGTCCATTCCACCATGAAAAGATGGCGCCATGAGCGTGCGTGACCGAAGGCTCGGAGCGGAGATCCGGCGCGCGAGCGTGCAGGCTTGTGTCCGGAGTCATTCACCATGGAATAACGGCTGGCCGGATCCGGCCGGACGGCTGCTGCTGGCCGGCCAGCCGCGGACGGCTGTTACCGGGCGGCTCCGTGGGCGTGTTCGCCAGATAGCAGCCGGGGAACTGGTATGCGGGTGTTGATGCCCCGCGGGCCACCACGAACCGAGGTGACCGGGGTGGGTTGTGCTGGCGCAGCGTTGCGACTGCCGATGTCAGGCTCCCGACCCGCGCGTAACAGTCAACTGGCTGCTATTTGAACCTCCGTCGGCTGCGGCTGGACACGATGGTCAGGAGAGCGGGCGATCCTGGAGGCGGGGGACGAGGGCCGTCAGCTCGGCGGCGACGTCGACGGCTCGAGCGCCGAGCTCGCGCAGGAGCCCGAATACCTCCTCGCGCTCCTCGTGGCACATGAGCACGATGACCCGCGGAGCATCGTTCTTGCTGCCCTCGGCCGCCGCCCCGGCGCCGTTGAGCTCCGCCCGGAGGGCGGCCGTCTCCGATCGGTAGACGGGGACGTCCAGGCCGGCAGCCCTCGTTCCGGCCACACGCCCCGAGGCACGGCCGGCGCCCGAGCTCGCGGCCAGGCCCAACCGGATGCCCGCCATCAGCTCCCCGACCAGCGAATCGCGACTCCGGCCGCGGAGGTAGTGCAGGGTCTCCTTGATCGCGACCCGCTGCGCACGCCGAGCCGCGATCCGGCCGATCCCGCGGAGCGTGTCGTCCGGCCGGTCGCCGGCGGTGCCGATGATCATCGTGATCGGTGCCGCCCGGCCCGCTGCGCCGCCGGCGATCCCCTCTGCAACGTCCAGGATCGCGTCGACGCCCGCCTCGTTGTGGGCGAAGTCGACGATCACGATGCGAGATCCCAGGCGGAAGATGTTCAGGCGCCCGGGCGACCGGTCGGTGGTGGGCCGGAAGTTGCGCAAGCCTTCGCCGACCTCCTCGATCGTCGCTCCCAGGGCCCGGGCTCCACCGGCTGCGGCCAGTGCATTCGCCACGTTGTGGCGGGCCAGGCCCCCGATCGCGATCGGCACGTCGCGGACGTCGGCGACGTGCCGCCGGGCGTCCGCGCCGTTCATCTCGACCAGGGCCCCGCGGCGCAGGACGTAGGCCCGGCCGCCCGCGGCGAGGTGCCGCCGCATGACCGCCGTGGGCGAGGCCGCGAGAGAGAAGAACGCCACCGGCGCTCGCACCCGCCGGGCGATCGCGGCGACGTGGGGGTCGTCGGCGTTGAGGACGACCATGCCGCCGGGCCGGGTGATCCGGCAGATCGTCGCTTTGACCTCGGCAAGCTCAGGCAGCGTGTGGATCCCCTGCAGGTCGAGGTGATCGGATGAGACGTTGGTCAGAACGCTCGCATCGTTCGACTCGTAGCCGACGCCGCGCAGGACGATCCCGCCACGGGCGGTCTCCAGGATGGCCACGTCCACGTCGTGCCGGCCGATGATCTGCGCCGCCCCGCCCGGGCCCGTCCAATCGCCCGGCTCCACCATCCGCTCGTTGACGAGCACCCCATCCGACGTCGTCGTGCCCACACGGCGCCCGGCCCGCACGAGGATGTGGGTGATGAGCCTGGTGACGGTGCTCTTGCCGTTGGTTCCCGAAATGCTGATGATCGGCAGCCGGCGGTCGCTGTCGCGGATCCACGCGGGCGCAGTCGTTTCGGCGGTAGCAACGCGTGCCTCGTGGCGGGCGAGGAGCCGGGACTGGGCGCCGGTCAGGCGCGCCCGACGGGCCGGCGAGACGTCCCGCTCGGCCAGGGCGTAGGCAGCCTCCGCGATCGTTGTGGCCCGCTCGGCGCCGGTCCACGGCCAGGTGACGATCCAGTGGCCCGGATCGGACGAGCGATGGACGGTGACGCCCGCCAGCCCGCCGTCGTGGTCAGACCGGAGCCTCCGGACCCAGGCGACGATGGATGCCACCGGATCCGGCCACAGCCGGGCCGGCACCGTTGCTCCGAGCCGCACGAGGGCGTGCGCTCCGGGCTCTCGCTGGCCGTACCAGGTCCGGCGCCGCCCGACCGCGACCTCCAGCTTGGCTACCGGCTCGAGCCGGTAGACGTTCGGTCCATCGAACAGCCGCACCTCGACGAGTCGCACGACCTCGGCAGGATAGCAAGGGGGCCGCCGGATAGACTGGCCAGATGGACCGTGTCGACCCGCCCGGCCCCGCAGTCTCCCAGCACGAGCTCGAGCTCCTGGAGCGCCTCGTCGGCGAGGTCCGTCCGGCCTATCTCGAGGATCTCGCCACGCTCGTCAATATCGACTCCGGGAGCTACACGAAGACGGGCGTCGACCGGGTGGGCCGCTGGACGCGCCTGTTCCTGGAGCGGCTCGGTGGCGACGTGGAGGTCCATCCGCACCCGACGCTGGGCGAGACGGTGGTGGGCACGTTCGAGGGCGCGCCGGGCGGACTCCGCCTGCTGCTCATCGGCCACATGGACACGGTCTTCGACGAGGGCACGGCCGCGGCCCGCCCCTTCGGGCTGAAAGGCGGTCGGGCGCACGGGCCGGGCGTGACGGACATGAAGAGCGGTCTGTTGACCGGGCTGTACGGGCTGCTCGCGCTGCGCGGCCTCCATGAGGAGACGGCGGCGCGCGACGGCCAGGGGCCGCTGCCGTTCGAGCGGTTGACGTTCATCGCCAACCCGGACGAGGAGATCGGCTCGCCGACTTCCACGCCGATCATCCGCGACGTCGCGCGGACGGTCGATGCCTGCTTCGTCCTGGAGTGCGCCCGAGCCAACGGCGACATCGTCAGTGCCCGC
Source organism: Candidatus Limnocylindria bacterium (assembly GCA_035637675.1). GTDB lineage: Bacteria > Chloroflexota > Limnocylindria > Limnocylindrales > CSP1-4 > C-114. The sequence goes on from DASPWU010000125.1 coordinate 10,535, forward strand.
AAGGGAATCCTGGACGCACGACTCACGGTCCACGGCCGGGCCGCCCACGCCGGCGTCGAGCCCGAGAAGGGCCGCAGCGCGATCCTCGCCGCGTCGCAGCTCGTGCCGGCCCTGCATGGGCTGACCGGCCGCTGGCCGGGCGTCACCTGCAACGTTGGCGTGATCGCCGGCGGCACGCGTCCCAACGTGGTGCCGGAGGAGGCTCGCCTGGAGATCGACCTCCGAGCGGTGACCCGCGAGCACCTGGAGGCCGCCGAGGCCGGGCTTCGGACGCTCATCGCGGCCCCCGCGGTGCCGGACGTGACGATCGAGATGGAGCCCATGGCCCGCTGGTGGCCGATGGAGAAGCTCGAGCGTTCCGGCCGGCTGGTCGACCTCGCCGTCGGATTGGCCGGCCGGCTCGGCTTCGAGCTGCACGACACCGCGACCGGCGGGGCGTCGGATGCGAACACGACTGCCGGGATGGGCGTCGCCAGCCTGGACGGCCTGGGGCCGATCGGCGGCATGGATCACTCCCCGGAGGAATACCTGGAGGTCGATTCCATCGTGCCCCGGACGACGCTCTTTGCCGCCCTCCTGCTGGCGGTTGCCCGCGATCCGGTGGTGGCCGGCTGGCGGCACGCCGCGCCCACGGACGCCGCCCCGGCGCCATTAGCCGGCGGACCCCGAACGTGACGCAGTCGCGACGGCGCATCTCGTCGGGCGGGCCGTGGGAGGCCGCGGCCGGCTACAGCCGAGCGGTCGCCGTCGGCGATTCGTGCTGGGTCGCCGGCACCACGGACGCCGGGCCGGATGGCGCCTCGCTTCACGCTGGCGACCCGGCCGGCCAGGCGCGGGCGGCCCTCACCACGATCGAGCGGGCGCTGGCAGAGGCCGGCTTCGCGCTCGCCGATATCGTTCGGACCCGGCTCTTCGTCACCGACATAGCCCGGGCGACCGAGGTTCTCGCGGTTCACGGCGAGATCCTCGGAGCGATCCGGCCGGCGTCGACGATCGTCGAGGTCGTCGCGCTGATCCACCCGAGCCTGATGGTCGAGATCGAGGCGGACGCCCGGCGCGCCTGACCGCTCCGGGTCGATGGGCGGCGGTCAGCCCCCGGCGATCGCCCGGAACACGGCCGCGAGCGCGACGGCGGCGGCAATGCCCAGGAGCAGGTTGTGTCGCCAGGCAACAAGGCCGACGCTCGCTCCAACGGCGAGCCACTCGATGCCAACGTGGAAGCTGGGCCGGCCGGCAACGTCGACGAGGAGTGCCGCGCCGGAGGTCGCCAGGGCGGCGAGGATCGCCGGGCCGACGAGCCGGAGGTAGGCCAGGAGGATCGGCGGCATGCGCTCGATGCCCGGCGCAAGGAGCGGCAGGGCCCGGGACGGATACGTGACGGCGGCCATCAGCAGGGCCAGGCCGATCAGTCCGACGCTCATGGGGTGTCTGCGGCGCATCGCTCGGGGATCGCAAGGCCCACGAGGGGCCCCAGGAGTCCGCCGGCGACGACACCGACCGCCGCGCCTCCGGCGGCGATGCCCACGATCACCGCGATGCATCCACCCACGACCGCGGCGACGATCTCGCGGCGCCCGGTCACGAGGCCAACCGCGAGGCCGGCCATGGCCGCGGGGAAGACGACGTCCAGCCCGAGCCTGGTCGGGTCCGGGATGACCTGGCCGCCGAGGACGCCGACGAGGGTCGCCAGCGGCCAGGGCAGGCAGACGAACGCGGCGGCAATCCAGTAGCCCCGGGCGTCGGCGCGCCCGAGCCGGCGGAAGTGTGCGATGGCCAGGCCAAAGGTCTCGTCCGTCAACACATGGGCCATTGCGGCCCGTTGGAGCCGCGGCCGGTCGGCCAGCCACGGGGCGAGGGCGGCCGAGTACAGGAGGTGGCGCGCGTTGAGCAGCGCCGTCAGGACGATGATCGATGGCCAGGGGGCTCCCTGGGCGATGAGGCCGACCGCAGCGAACTGCGCCGCGCCCGACAGGACCAGGACGCTCATCGCGAGGGCCTCGATGGGCGAGACGCCCGCTTCGCGAGCGGCGAGGCCATAGACGATCCCGAAGCCGCCGGCGGAGGCGATGAAGCCGAGGCCGGAGATTGCGAGCGCGCGTCGGGCCGCTCGGAGATCCTCGCCGTCGGCCGCGCCGGCGGCCGCAGACCCGGGCTCGATCAATTCAGCGCAGGTACGTCTTGCCGCACGTCCCGTCGCAGACGACGAACAGGGCGTGCTTGTCCAGCGCGTAGCCCGCGGCGTGAAGCAGGCCCGGGCAGCCCTTGGTGGGGCACTTCCAGACCCACCAGCGGTCGTGCTGGTCGAGCGGCGTCGTCTCCGTCTCGAGCGTCGCGGCCAGCCCTTCGCGCGTGGCCAGGAGTCGATCGATCGCGGCCGCTCGCTCGGCTTCGGTTTCGCTCGTGTACGGGTAGTTCTGACCGACGTTCGAGGTCACGTGTGCTCCAGGGCGTCACATCCTCGGGGCCGGTGGCGGTGGTCGTGAGCGCAGCGCGCCACCGGCATTCGCGAGTATAGCCGCGCGCCCAGGCCGGTCCGCGCCGGCCCGACTCCTGCCCCACTCAGCCGCCGAGGGTCTCGCCGATCGCCTCGATCATCTCTCGATGGCGGCCGGGGTCCATGCCATACCAGGGCGCGCTGAGGACGACCCGCTCGATCGTGGCCCCGGCCCTGGCCGCCGCGGCATGCCAGCCGGCGAGCCGGTCGCGGGCCTCGTCCGAACGGCCGGCAACCGCGATGGCGTCGAGCAGCTCGTCGTCGACGAGCTCGATCATCCGTTCGCGGTCGCGCCTGACGAACGCCCGGCGCAGGTCGCCCTGGATCGACTCCCGATCGTGGAGGGCCAGGATCGGCGCATATGCTCGCGTCGTGGCGTAGAACGCGATCTGGAGGCGGGCGGCCCGCCGCGCCTCGAGCGGGTCGGCTCCGATCGAGACGATCGGGGCGGCGGTGACCGGGCAGGCGTTGGCGGGACGTCCGGAGATCTCGAGGCCCGCTGCGATTGCCGGCGCCACCACCGTCCCCAGGTAGCGCGGCGAGGCCAGTGGATGGCCCAGCACACCGTCGGCAATCGTGCCGGCCGTGCGGCTCATGACCGGGCCCACCGCAGCGAACAGGATGGGCACGTCGCGCCGGCCGGGCTGGGCAGGTCCGTGGAACGTCGGCATCGCGATCCGATAGAACGAGCCATCGTGGGTCACCGGCTCGCCGCGATTGGCCGCCCACACCGAGCGGACAGCCGCGGCATAGTCGGCCAGGCGAGCGGCGGGATGCTCGAACGCGACGGCGAAGCGCGCCTCCATGACCCGTTTGACCTGGCTGCCCAGGCCGAGGAGGAACCGTCCGCCGGACAGCTCGTCGAGGTCCCACGCCTCCATCGCCATCAGCGTCGGCGATCGCGGGAAGGCGAGCGCCGCCGCGGTCCCGACGCCGATCGAGGATGTGGCCGCGATGGCCGCGGCGGCCTGGACGGTCGCCGACCTCGTCAGCTCGGCGACCCAGGCGGACTCGAACCCACGCCGCTCCGCCATCAACGCCAGCCCGGCGACATCGGCCAGGGAGCCGCCGATGCCCAGACCGAGCATCGCCGCCGATCGATCCGCCGCCGATCGATCCGCCGCCGCGCCGCGTTCGGTTGTCACCGGACCGCCGGCAGCCCGGCGCTCCGCGGGTCGGTGGCGGCGGCCAGCGAGCCGCCCTCCACCGCGGGTCCGCCGCCGACCAGCTCGATCGCATGGCAGTGCCCCAGCCCTGAATCGAACGGCGCCGTCTCGGTCACTGGATGGCCGAGCTCGCGCAGGGCCGCGCCAGTGCCATCCGGGAAGCGACTCTCAAGGAGGACCTCGACGGGTGGAGCGTGGTGCTCATGCGGTTTCACGAACCAGCGGGGCGCTCCGACTGCGGCGGCAACGTCCATTCCACCGTCGACCAGCGCCGAGACGACCTGGGCGTGGATCTGCGGCTGGGCGTCGCCGCCCATCGAGCCGAGCACCACCCACGGCCGGCCCTCGCGGAAGAGCATCCCCGGCAGCAGCGTGTGGAGCGGCCTCTTGCCCGGTGCCAGCTCGTTGGGGTGGCCCGCCTGGAGCGAGAAATACGAGCCGCGATTCTGGTAGCCGATCCCGGTGTCGGAGTCCACGATCCCGGATCCGAAGCCCAAGTAGTTCGACTGGATGAGGCTGACCGCGTTGCCCGCGCCGTCGACGGCCGCCAGGTAGACGGTGCCGCCACCGATCGGGCTGGCGCTGGGCGGGGCGGGCGCGGCGCGTCGCCGGTCGATCCGGCCGGTGAGCTCGGCCGCATGGTCCGCCGACAGGAGCATCACGACCGGGACGTCAACCACCGCCGGGTCCGCCAGGTGGGCGTCGCGGTCCGCCATGGCCAGCTTGGCCGCCTCGATTCCGACGTGCAGCCACCCCGGGTCGGCAGGGCCGGCCGGCCCGAACGCGCGGGCGGGCGGCGGCTCGAACCGGCCCAGCATGGCCAGAATCTCGAGCGCGACGATGCCCGAGGAGTTCGGAGGGTGGGTCGTCACCCGCGTCCCGCGGTAGTCGATCGCGATCGGCTCCTCCCAGGTGGCCGACTGCGCGCGCAGGTCGGGCGGGCCGATGGGGCTGCCGGCGGCGCGCAGGCCGGCCGCCTGCGCCTCGGCCAGCTCGCCGTCGTAGAGGTCGTCGAAGCCCGCCGCGGCGAGCCGCTCCAGCGTGCGTGCCAGGGCGCGCTGACGCACGAGCTCGCCCGGTCGCCAGGGCCGCGCGAGCGGCCGGTGGACGGAGGCCCACGCCGTGCCGCGATCGGGCAGTTCGGTGCTCGCGGCGAACAGCGCCCAGGACGCCTCCACCGCATCGATATAGCCCGGCCAGGCAGGAAAGCCACCGGCGGCCAGGTCGATCGCCGACGCGAGGATCGCCTCGCGCGCCAGGCGGCCGTGCCGCCGGTGGGCCTCGGCCCACGAACGAACCGCTCCAGGCGTGGTGATCGTGAGCGGCCCCCGCAGCGGCAGCGCTGCCCGCCCCGCGCGCCGCCAGGCGGCCGGGTCCGCTGCGGCGGGTGCTCGACCCGATCCGTTGAGCGCCGTGTGCCGGCCCGTGCCCTCGTCCCAGATGAGCCAGAACGCGTCGCCGCCCAGGCCGCAGCCGTTGGGCATCACGACAGCGAGCACCGCGTTCGTCGCGATCGCGGCGTCCACCGCGGAGCCTCCGGCGGCCAGGATCCCGAGCCCGGCCGTCGTCGCAAGGTGATGAGGAGCCACCACGGCGCCCGAGCGCCCTCGGACCAGCGGCGCCGGAACGAGCAGTCGGGGCGGACTCAGGCGGCCGTCCATGCCGGGCAAGTCTAGCGGCGCGCGGTGACGGATCCTGGTATCGCCAGGTCGCGGTGTCGCCAGTCCCCGTGTCGTCGACCGCCGGGCGAGGGGTCGTTGCCTGACGGTACCCTTTCGGCATGCAGCGGTCGCTCCTGTCGGTCATCGTCGGCACGTTCACCCTGCGCTTCTCCACCGGCCTGACCGGGGCGCTCCTCGTCTACTACCTGGCCGACCTGCCTCGCCACGGCGGTCCGACCGTGGATGCGACGGTCGTCGGCGTGTTCGCGGCGGCCTTCTTCGCGGCCGAGCTGGTCCTGTCGCCTCCGTTCGGGCTCCTGTCCGACCGGGTGGGCCACCACCGGATGATGCAGGTCGGACCCCTGTTCGGGGCCATCGCCGTGATCCTGACCTGGCTGACGACGAGCCTCCCGGTGATCGGGGTGACGCGCCTGCTGGAAGGCAGCTCCACGGCCGCTTCCGTGCCGTCGATCCTCGGGTTCATCGCGATGGCCACCGCGGGCGACGAGCTGCTTCGGGGCCGGGCCGCCGCCCGGTTCGAAGGTGCCACGCTGGCTGGCCTGGGAGCGGGCCTTGTTGCCGCCGGTCCGCTCTATCAGGCGATCGGCCGAGAGGGCTTCCTGCTCAACGCGCTGTTCTACGGGATCTCCCTGGCCATCTATCGGTTTGGCGTCGCAGAGCCCGAGCCGGAAGCTACGGCCGCCGTCCACGCGACCCATCCCGGGCTGACTCGCTACCTGGAGATCCTCCGCAGCTCGAGCGTCTGGCTGCTGGCTCCCACGTGGATCGCGATCAACGCCTCGCTCGGCCTGTGGACCAGCCAGGTCATCTTCCAGCTGGTCAAGGAGCCACCACCCCGGTTCGGGGACCAGTACCTCATGGGCCTGGCCGATCCTGTTCAGGTCAGCCTGGGCCTGGCCGTAGCGCTGATTGTCTTCTTCCTGGGCCTCGCCTTCTGGGGCGAGCGATTCAAGCGATTCCGGCGAACGACGATCATTTTCTTCGGGGTCTGCGGCGGAGCAGTGCTCATCGTCGCGGCGACGCTCGTCAACCACAGCGCCGAGATGCCCGCCGCGGTCCGCCTGGTCGAGGCGCTGGCGGCCGGCGTCGGGCTGTTCGTCCTGGCCGGCGCAACGCCGGCCGCGCTGGGCCTGCTGGCCGACGTGTCCGAGGCCTTTCCCAACGATCGGGGCGCGATCATGGGGGTGTATTCGGTCTTCCTCGCCCTCGGCCAGATCACCGGCAGCCTCCTCGGCGGGCGAGCCGCCGATGCCATGGGCATCGATGGCCTGCTGGTGGCCACGCTCATCCTGCTGGTGATCGCCTTGATCCCGCTCAACCGCCTCCGGACGTTCGAGCACCGGCTCTCGCCGTCGCCCGCCATCGTGCCCGGCCACGACCTGCCGCCGGCGGTCTCGTCCGGCTGACGCACGTCGACCACGGCCGCCACTCGTCGGAACCGGCGCTCGGCCAGGATGCGGGCCTCGTATCATCCGCCGGACGGGGGACCTGTTCGATCGTGGAGGCCATCGTGAGCCGAGTCGCCATCGTCACGGACTCCGCCGCGGACCTGACCCAGGCGGCGGCCGACGCCGCCGGCATCACGGTCGTTCCGCTCGAGGTGAGCTTCGGCGACGAGCGCTTCCGGACCGGCGTGGATCTCACGACCGAGGAGTTCTGGCGGCGGATGACCGCTCCCGAAGCGCCCTTTCCCAAGACCGCAGCCGCAAGCGTGGGCGATTTTCAGGCGGTCTTCGAGCGATGCCTTGCAGACGGCGCCGAATCGATCGTCTGCGTCGACGTCGCCGGCACGCTGTCGGGCACGATCAAGGCCGCCATGATCGCCCGGGACGAGATGACCGACCGCGACATCCACGTGGTCGACTCGGGATCGGCATCGATGGGGACCGGCCTCCTGGCCCTCGTCGGTGCCGAGATGGCGGCCGGCGGGGCTTCGGCCGGATCGATCGCGGCGGCGCTCGAGGATCGAAGGGCCGACCTCAACGTCTATTTCGCCCTCGACACGGTGGAGTATCTCAAGCGCGGCGGCAGGATCAGCGGCACTCAGGCTGCGATCGGCACGCTCCTCTCGGTCAAGCCGATCATCACGATCAGGGACGGGGTCGTCGAGACGGTGGAAAAGGTCCGGACGCGCTCGAAGGCTCGCAGCCGGACGGTCCAGCTGCTGACCGACCGGCCGGTGGAGCGGATGGTCGTGCTCCACACGATGGCCGAGGACGTGGATGCCTTCCGCCTGGAGCTCCTGGATCGCGCGACCGGTCCGCTGGATCCATCGAGCGTGGACGTCTATCCGATCGGTTCGTCGGTCGGGGCGCACCTCGGTCCGGGCGGGATCGGCGCGGCCGTCCTCTACGCACGGTGACGAGAGGGCCGGCCGATGACATCGGGGCCGCCGGACCGGAGCCCGGTCTACGCCTGACCAGCGGTCGGGCCGGATAGGCCGAACAGCCCGTTTCTGGCCTCCGGGCGCGGGGATATACTCGGGGTCAAACTCGCCTCGCGACGCGCCGCCCACTGCGTACTTCCCGGGTCGAGCGCCGCGGACCGTGGGGTCTTCCGGGAGAAGACTCAACACGCCGGCCGCCCCAGACCGGGCCGCCGGCACGGAGGACACCTGTCCATGACCACCGAACAAACCGCTGCGCAGATCAACCCCTGGGAGGTGGCGCAGCAGCAGTTCGACCTGGCCGCCGATCGGCTCAGCCTGGACCCGGGGCTTCGGCGGGTCCTGCGCGAGCCGCGACGAGAGCTGACCGTCCACTTCCCGGTCAAGATGGACGACGGCAGCGTCCAGGTCTTCACGGGCTATCGCGTGCAGCACAACGTCGGCCGTGGACCGGCCAAGGGCGGCATCCGCTATCACCAGGACGTCACGCTGGACGAGGTCAAGGCCCTCGCCATGTGGATGACCTGGAAGTGCGCGGTGGTGGCCATCCCGTACGGCGGTGGCAAGGGCGGCGTCATCGTCGACCCCAAGAAGCTCTCGCTGAAGGAGGTCGAGGCCCTCACCCGCCGGTTCACGACGGAGATCGAGGTCCTCATCGGCCCCGAGCGCGACATCCCGGCGCCGGACGTCAACACCAATGCCCAGATCATGGCCTGGATGATGGACACCTACTCGATGCACGCGGGGTACACGGTCCCGGGCGTGGTCACCGGCAAGCCGATCAGCCTGGGCGGATCGGAGGGCCGCAACGAGGCGACCGCCCGCGGCGCCGTGTACTGCATCGTCGAGGCGGCCGACCACCTGGGCCTCGACCTCAAGCAGGCGCGGGTCTCCGTGCAGGGCTTCGGCAACGCCGGTTCCATCGCGGCGCGGCTCATCGCCGACGAGGGATCGACGGTGGTCGCGGTCAGTGACTCGACCGGCGGCATCCACCGGCCCGACGGGCTGGACGTGGATCGGGTCATCGCCTGGAAGCAGGAACACGGCACGGTCCAGGGATTCCCGGGCGCTGCCGACGTGACGAACGCGGACGTCCTGCAGGTGGACTGCGACATCCTCATCCCGGCCGCCCTGGAGAACCAGATTACCGCCCGCAACGCGCGGGCGATCTCAGCCAGGGTGATTGCCGAGGCGGCCAACGGCCCCACGACGCCCGAAGCGGACGAGATCCTCTTCGACCGGGGCGTCTTCATGATCCCCGACATCCTGTGCAACGCCGGCGGCGTGACGGTCAGCTACTTCGAGTGGGTCCAGGACCTCAATCGCGATCACTGGAGCGAGCGGATCGTCAACTCCAAGCTCAAGGACATCATGGTCCGCGCCTTCGGCGAGACGCTGCACCTCGCCCAGCAGGAAGAGGTCAACATGCGCACCGGGGCATACCTGCTGGCCGTCCAGCGCGTGGCCGACGCGACCTCGATGCGCGGCCTCTACCCGTAGGCCTTCCGTTCGGCCATCGTGCCGGCCGTCGGGCGCCGGGGCTGAGGCCCTTGGTGAGCCCCAGAGCTGCCGAGGCCGAGTGCTACCATCCGCCGCATGCTCGATCACGAAGAGAAGTTCCTGTTCAAGGAGGAGATCCTCCACCTGGCCAACGCCGTGGCCGAGCCCGGCGTGCTGGACAACGTCGAGGACCTCCTGACCGACGTCATCACCAGCCCGCGGTTCGACTCGGAGGTGTTCACCCTCGAGCGCAGCCTGCAGGTGATGCTCGGCTCCCGGGCAGGGACCACGCTGGTCGGGCTTCTCACCGTCGCGCCGGAGGTGTTCGACGAGGTCGCCGAGGTTCGCATCCCGTCAGAGGTCCACGAGCGGCTGGTCGCCTGGCGAGCCCGGTTCGGCCTGGCCATCGACAACGCGCTCAACTTCCTCAACAACCCGGACGGGATCCAGGGCCACAACTTCGCGACCCAGGTCGCCCACGTCGAGGAGCGGCGCGTCCTCCAGGGGCGGCTGACGCTCGTGCGCTACAACAACGAGCCGCAATTCTTCGTTGCCGATGCGAGCGTGTTCATGGGCCTGGTCGTCGACGTCATGGAGCGCCTCGGGCCCTATCTCGAGCCCGACGCGGTGGACGCCGAGACGATCGGGCGTCTGCGCGATGCGGTCCAGCTCGTCGAGCGCAAGACGGCCACCCGTGGCTGAGCGACCATCCGCTCTGCGGACCCTCCCGCCGGGTTTGTGATGGCCGCGCCTCGCGGCTGAGGCGACCGCCGGCGGCATGCGTCACGTGTACCTCGCCGCCACCGGCCAGAACCGGGGCAAGACGACCGCGGCGCTCGGCTTCCTGGATGGCTTCCTGCGGAACGGCCTCACCACGGGGTTCATGAAGCCGGTCGGCCAACGGACGGTGATCCAGGACGGAGTCGCGGCGGACGAGGATGCCGTCCTGATGAAGGCCGTCTTCGGGCTGCCCGACCCGTTGGGCGCGATGAGCCCGGTCCACATCCCGCGCGGCTTCACCAAGGCCTACATCGCCGGTGAGGTCGTGGAAGACCTCGGCGCCCGCATCCGGAACGCGCACGAAATGTTCGCGGACCGTGACGTCCTCCTCGTCGAGGGGACGGGACACGCCGGCGTGGGCGCGGTGGTGGGCCTGTCCAATGCGGTTGTGGCCGCGATGCTTCGCACGCCGGCGATCATCGTGTCGGAGGGTGGCGTCGGCCGGCCGATCGACGAGATCGTCCTCAACGCCTCGCTGTTCCGGGCCCACGGCGTCGAGGTCGCCGGGGCGATCGTCAACAAAGTCCAGGTTGATGCCCAGCCGGGCATCGCCGGGACCCTCGAACGCGGCCTCCGTCGGCAGGGCATCGAGCTGCTCGGGCTGCTGCCGTACCGGCCCATTCTGACGAACCCGACCCTGGGCATGATCCTGGAGGGCGTTCATGGCGAGACGCTTCACGAGGGCCCCGACCTCGATGAGGTCATCGGCGGGGTCGCCATCGGCGCGATGGAGCCCGGCCACATGCTCGAGCGGGTCGGCCCCCGGACGCTCGTCATCGTTCCGGGCGACCGCGAGGACGTGATCCTGACGCTGACGACCGCGCACCTGGTCGGCCCGGCACGGCCCGGCTCGCCGGCCGAGGTCGGCGGCATCGGGGGGATCGCCGGCGTGCCGGCCGCCGAGCTCGATGGCCACGAAGGGGCCGCTCTCGGCCTGGTGCTGACCGGAGGCTACCGTCCTCGGCCCGCGGTCATCGACGCGATTCGGCGGGCGGACCTGTTCGCGACGCTCGTGCCGGAGGACACGTACGCGGTCGCCTCGGAGGTCCACGACCTGCTGGTGAAGACCCACGCCGGCGACCGCGAGAAGATCGAGACGATCAAGGCCCTGGTCGCAGAGCACCTGGACATCGATCGAATCCTTGCGGCGGCCGCGGTCGCGTAGCAGCGCCGTCGGGACGCAGCGATATCCA
>DASPWU010000126.1:0-8889 GCA_035637675.1 Candidatus Limnocylindria bacterium
GCTCGAGCAGCGGGCCGTGCTCGTTTTCCACCACTACCTCGGGCTGCCCTTGCCCGAGGTGGCGGATCGTCTCGGCATCCCACGCGGGACGGCAAAGTCCCGGCTCCATCACGCGACGGCGGCGCTCCGAGCGAGCATCGATGCCGACGCGAGAACCCCATCGGCATCCCAGGAGCGACTCGCATGACCGCGTCACGCGACCCCGACAAGCTCATCGCGGCCTTCCTCGACGAAGGTCAGACAGACCTACCCGATCGGGTGTTCGACGCGGTCCGCAGCGACATCCAACGAACACGTCAACGGGTCGTCATCGGCCCGTGGAGGCAACCCAACATGAACATGTTCGCCCGTGTGGCGATCGCCGCGGCCGCCGTTGTGGCCGTCGGTTTCGCCTGGGTCAACTTCGGTCCGTCGCAGGTCGGACCGGGCGTTGGCGCACAGCCGACTCCGACGCCGACCCCGTCGCCCCAGCCGCTCCCGGATGCGGGCGCGCTCGCGCCGGGCAGGTACTGGCTGAACGGCGGCCCCGAGGTACCCAACGGAACCCCCGTGCCTCGGATCGCGGTCACCATGCCCGCGGGCTGGACCGCGGACGGGGACCTTCTCCTCAAGAACTACGCGCCAGATCTCAACCCGGGCGAGCTCGACGCGAGCGACGCGGGGGCGGGGCCATCGTTGGTCGCGTGGCAGATCAGCGGCACGTTCGTCGATCCGTGCACCAACCACACCCTCGTCAAGCCCACCCCCGGCCCGGGCATCGATGCGCTCGCCGACGCGCTCGCCCACCAGCCCGGAACCACGGCCGGCCCGCTCACCGCGGTGACGGTTGACGGTTACAGCGGCAAGTTCGTCGAACTGACCGTGACAACCGACATCAGCAAGTGCGGCGACAATTTCATGATCTGGGCCTCGTCCGATGGCAACAGTCGATGGGTCCAGGGAACGAACGAGATGAACCGTATCTACATCCTCGACGTCGAGGGTCGCCGATTCACCTTCAGCGCCCGGATTCCGGCGCGCACGACGGCCGCGGATCGAGCGGAGCTCGAGGCGGTCATCGCCTCGATCGACATCCAGCCCTGACCCGCTGAGCATGAGCCCTGACCGCGCCGATCTCGCCGGCGGCGCGGTGGGGCTCGTTCGGCGGTACACGCCGCGGGCATGTCGGGAACCGCGCAGGCCAATCGAGCGTCACGGGCGAACCACCGGCCACTCAAGCCGGACCCAACCTGGGAGCTCGAGCGATGCGGCGACTGATCACCCTCCTGACAGCCACGTTCGTGGCCCTGTTCATGACCGCGGGCACCACGCTCGCGTGCGGTGGACTCATCGGCCCCAACGGCGCCGTCAACCTCCTGCGGACCACGACGTTCGCGGGCTATCACGACGGCGTGGAGCACTACGTCACGGCCTTCGAGTTCGCGGGCGGGGGCGGCGCGTTCGGTTCCCTCATCCCCCTGCCCGGCGTCCCCAGCGACGTCGTGAAGGGCGGCGACTGGACGTTGCAACGGCTCGTCCGCGAGACGAACCCGCCGGTGCCCGAGGCCGTCTTCCTCCGCGCTGCCGCGGCCAATGACTCCGCCGAGGTCCTCATGGAGCGCAAGATCGACGCGCTCGACATCACCGTCCTGAAGGGCGGCGCCGACCAGGTCGGCACGTGGGCAAAAGACCATGGCTTCCGCCTGCCGCCCGACGCCCCCGAGGTCCTCGACTTCTACGCCCAGCGCAGCCCGATCTTCCTGGCCGCGGCGTTCGACCCGACCCGCGCGGCCGCCCGTGGTCAGGCAATCGGCGACGGAACGCCGGTCCACATCACGATCCCCACGCCAAACCCGTGGGTTCCACTCCGGATCCTCGGCCTGGGCAAGAACGGCCAGGAGCGCGTCGATGCCGACATCTTCCTGCTCACGGATCATAAGCCGGCGCTGCTGCCCAGCACGGACACGCCCGGCCTCCAGCTCGCCCACAGCGCTGCTGCCACGGATCTGCTCTTGTCCGACCTCCGCTCTGACAAGGGCATGGAATGGGTACCCTCGTCGGCCTGGCTGACGAAGGTCGCAGTGGGCGCCCAGGCGTCCAAGCTCACGTTCGACCTGGCCATCGATGCCAGCGGGCAGGAGGCGCCGTCCCGGGTCGCAGCGGGCCTCGCCGTTCCGGATCTCCCGGCCGCCTCTCCCACGGACCTGGCTCGTCTGGTCCTCGGCCTCGCGGTCATCGCCCTCGGCGTGCTCTTCATCGTCGGGCTGACCATGTGGCGGCCGGCGCGGGGCACGCTCAGCCAATGAGACTCAGGCGCCTGGCAGTCCTCCTCCTGGCCCTCGTCCCGGCGCTCGCCGGGTGCGGGGTCGGGAGCGCGGCCGGGCCACTGCGAGTCGAGATCGTGCTCCACTACTCGCACTACCAGCCGAGCACAATCTCGATCCCGGCCGGTCGTCCGGTCACGTTCGTCCTGCGCAACGCCGACCCCATCGACCACGAATGGATCGTGGGCGACGCGGCGCTCCATGAGCGCCATCGGACCGGGACCGAGGCGCACCATGACGCCCGGCCGACAGAGGTCTCGATCGACGCCCTGTCGACCCGCGAGACGACCGTCGCGTTCAACGCCCCGGCGACGCTCACCTTCGTCTGCCATCTGCCCGGCCACGAGCAATACGGGATGGTGGGCACGTTGACCGTCACGCAATAGCAGCGGGTCGAGGGCTGACACCGCATCGGTGCCAACATTACCGGTACAGCTTCGACGGTCTGCGTCGGGGTAGAGCGGCCCTCAGGACGGCACCAGATCGATGGTGTCGATCTATCCGGCGATAGGCTCGACGGAAGCCCTCCGGGCCACCGAGGAGCGGCTCCGTAATGGTGGGGCCGATGCCGCACCCGGATGGCATGGAGCTGGTGGAAATCGCGAGGCCGGCCCGTGGGCCGGCCTCGACGCTCAGCCGATGGCGACCCGCTGACTCAGGAGCCGCCTGGCCTGAGCGTGATCGTCTGCTTCTGGAACGCCGCGCCCTTGGTGTCGACCGACGAGCCCAGCCCGTCGAGCGCCTTCTGGGCGAGGTCCGTCCGGAACGCGCCCTCGGGTGGGGCGGCCTTGAGGACCTTGTATGTCGTCGCGATCGTGATCGTCTGGTCCCAGAGCGTCTTGTCGAGCAGGCCGACGCCGCTCGGCGACGGCCAGATGAGCGCATTGATCTCGTTCATCTGCCAGGCCTGGTGGCTTGCGCCCAGCTGGGATCCGTTCTTGAGGACGATGTCGACGCACTTCTGGGCGTTGTCGCGGCAGTAGATCCAGCCCTTGAAGGATGCCTTCAGGAACTTCGTGGCCACGTCCGCGTTGCTGCCCGTCTTGAGCCACTTGTCGCTGGCGAAGATCTGGTCCTGGAGCATGGCCGTCCCGACCGACGGATCGTTGAAGTCGAGGACGTTCAGGTCGGTCGGCTGGTAGAGCTGGCCGGTGGTCGGGTTGTTGACCTCCAGCACCTGGGCGTACTCGTTGTAGATCATCGCCTGCGCGACGTCGAGGTCGCCTTTGAGCAGGCCGGACATGTCGAAGTTCTGCTTGATGACGTTTTCCTTGGCCGGGTCGAGACCCACCTTGGTCAGGGCGGCAAAGAGCTCGGGCTCGTTGCCCAGCAGCCAGCTGCCGATCTTCTTGCCACCCATGCTCTTCGGATCGGTGATGTTCTTGTCCTTGAAGGACACCATCCGCGTGCCCGAGCGCTGGAACATCTGGGCGATCGAGACGAGGTCCGTGCCGTTCTCGCGGGACTGGAGCATCTTGGGCAGCCAGGCCGTGCCGATCTCGGCCGTGCCGCTGGCGACGGCGTTGACGTTGTCGACGTTGGGACCGCCCAGCAGCAGGCTGACGTCGAGCCCCTCGTCCTTGTAATAGCCCTGGTCGAGGGCCGCGTAATAGCCGGCGAACTGCGCCTGCGCGACCCATTGCAGCTGGAAGCGGATCTTTGTGGTGCCGCCACCGGCCGGGCCGCAGGCCGTCGCGAGCAGCGCGACGCTGGCGGCGAGTGCGAACGCCTTGCGGGGAATTGTCCGAGGAACAGCTCGAGGAATTCTCATGCTTGGCAAGCCTCCTCCACCCTGTCTGCGCTCAGGAGCTCGGCCCGGCGCGTTAACCCTTCGGGCGCCGATGGTAGGTCAAGCGGCGGTCCCTCATCTGACGGTTTCGCGAGCCGCATTCCAGGGCAGGACCAACCGCTCGGCCGCCACCGCGAGGACGTAGAAGGCGATCCCCAGGGCGCACGCCAGCACGATCGCGGCCCACGCCTTGGGGTAGTCCGAGATGCTCGTCTGGTTCGTGATGTAGATGCCCAGCGAGTAGAGCGGCCCGCCGAAGAACTCGCCCACCACCGCGCCGATCACACTGAGGGTCGTGGCGATGCGGAGCGCCGTGAACCAGTACGGCAGGGCGTTGGGGATCCGGACCTTGCGCAGCGTGGCCGTCTCGCTGGCGGCATACGACGCCATGAGCTCGAGGGCCGCGGGATCCACCTGGGTGAGCCCCCGGATCGTATTGACCATCACCGGAAAGAAGACCATCGCCGCGACGATGATCACCCGCGGCAGCGCGCTCTCGGGACCGAACCAGTTGATCGTGATCGGCGCGAAGGCGATGATCGGCACCGTCGAGGCGGCGATGCCCACGGGCAGGAGCGTCTCCCGGGCCGTCTGCCAGCGGGCCGTGGCCAGTCCCGCGAGGGTACCCGTCACGAGCCCCGCGAGCAGGCCGCCGATCGCTTCGCTGGCGGTGAACGCAATGCCCCGGGCGAGCGTCGTCGGCCATAGCTCGATCAGCTGTCCCGCGATGAGCGTGGGGCGTGGCAGGAGGAACGACTGGACGTTCAGCAACCGCGAGAGCCCTTCCCAGGCACCGATGACGAGCACGAAGACGGCGGCGCTCGGTAACCACTCCCCGAAACGTCCCGCTCCGGCAGTCACCCCAGGCCCTCCGCTCGGATCCGGTCGGCCTCGACCTCCTCGATTGCGCCCTGCGGCTCGTGCCGGCGGAGCGTCTCGCGGACCTCGGTCACGAGCTCGAAGTATCGGCGGTCTTCCCGCGTGTCCACCGTTCGCGGCTGGGCCAGGTCGACATCGACGATCTTCGTGATCCGGCCCGGCCGGGCCGACATGACGGCGACCCGGGTCGACAGGAAGACCGCCTCCGGGATGGAGTGGGTGACGAACACGATCGTGGTGCCGGTCCGACCCCAGATCTTCATCAGCTCCAGGTTCATCCGTTCCCGGGTCATCTCGTCGAGCGCCCCGAACGGCTCGTCCATGAGCAGGAGCTTGGGGTCGAAGGCCAGCGCCCGGGCGATGGCGACCCGCTGCTGCATCCCGCCCGAGAGCTGCCACGGGTGCCTGGCCTCGAAGCCCTCCAGCTCGACGAGCCTGAGCAGCTCCGCCGACCGTCTCGTTCGCTCCTCCCGGGAAAAGCCCATGATCTCCAGTGGCAGCTCGATGTTCCGGGCGACTGACCGCCAGTCCATGAGCACCGGCGCCTGGAAGACCATTCCGTAGTCGCGGTCGAGCCGTGCCTGGCGGGCCGGCTTGCCGTTGACCCTGACGTCGCCCGCTGATGGCGCCGTGAGGTCGCCGATCAGGCGCAGCAGCGTCGACTTGCCACAGCCGGACGGTCCGATGAGGGAGACGAACTCCCCCTCGCGGATCGAGAGGTCGATCGTCTCGAGGGCGGCCACGGCCGCATCCCCCGAGCCGAAGATCTTCGTGACGCCGGCCGCCTCGACGACGGCCCGCGACGCCGCGGCCGGGCTGGCAGATCTGGGCTGCAGGTCGGTCATCGCTTCCGGTCCGAATCGTGTCTGTCGTGCTTCGCGTCGCCCGTCGTCAGGCGATCTCGAGGGTCCGGTACCGTCCTCGGGTCACCAGCGATTCCGCGACCCGGACGAGGCCGACGAAGCATAGGCCGACCAGCGAGCACGCGACGATCGTCGCCCACAGTCGCTCGGGCGCGGTGATGTAGTACTGGTTGTAGTTGAGGATCGCGCTGCCCAGACCGTCGGGAATCCCCGACGGCAGCTCGCCGATGATCGCCCCGATGACCGAGGCCGCGGCGGCCACCCGCAGCGAGGCGAACAGGTACGGGACGGACGCGGGCAATTGGAGTCGCCAGAGGATTTCGCGCGCCGAGGCAGCATACGATCGGAACAGCTCGAACGCCCGCGGATCGGCGGCGCGCAGGCCGCGCAGCGCCCCGATCGTGACGGGAAAGAACGTGAGGTAGGTCGAGATCACGGCGACGGACAGCCAGCCCGCCTGGGTGGCCACGACGATGATCGGCGAGATCGCCAGGATCGGGACCGCCTGCGACGCCACCACATACGGGACGAACGCCCGCTCCGCCAGCCTGGAGTGGACGAAGAGGATGGCCAGGAGCAGCCCCAGCACCGCGCCGAACGCGAAGCCCGTCGCGGCTTCGCGGAAGGTGAACGCCGCCCGCCCGATCAGGTCGAGGCCGAGTGGCGTACCGCCGCGCTGGGCCGGGTCGATGAACGCCCGGATAACGTCCCAGACGTGCGGCAACGACAGGTCGTCGGCAATCCGCCAGCGAAAGGGCGGGAAATGCTCGTAGTCGACCGCCAGGCCGAGGACCGAGCCGTGGATCCGCCAGGGGTCGCCGCCCAGCCACTTGGCGCCCTCCCAGGCGAGCGCGACCACGACGAAAATGAGCACGAGCCCCGCCACGCGCCGGCGACCGCTCAGACGCCGCGTCCGACCCGGGCTGGCGCCGTCGCCGACGGCGGGCGGCAGCGCGGTCGACATTCAGGCGCCAGCGACTCCCCGGTCGGCGATGTCCAGGGCCCGATCGATGATCTGGTAGCCCTCCGCGAGCTGGTCCTCGGTGATGCAGAGCGGCGGGTTGGTGTGGATCATGTGGTTTGCGACGAACGTGTACAGCCCGTTCTCGCGGAAGAACTTGCCGATCGCCTTCATCTCATCGCTCGTCCCGTTGTACGCGGCCATCGGGGTGAACGGCTCGCGCCGGCGGACGAGCTCGAGGACGCCGAACAGGCCGATGCCGCGGAACGTGCCGACGCTTGGGTGCTTTTCGAACAGCCGTCGGTGCCAGTCGCGCTGGACCATTCCCATCCGGGCGGCGTTCTCGATGAGCCCGTCCTCCTCGTAGACACGAATCGTCGCCAGCGCGGCGGCCAGGCTCACCGGGTGGCTGCTGTAGGTGAGCCCGCCGTAGTACATCGTCGACTCGAACTTCTCGGCGATGTGGTGGCGCATCGCCACCGCGCCAAGGGGCAGGTACGAGCTCGTCAGACCCTTGGCCATGGTCATCAGGTCCGGCACGACGCCCCAGTGGTCCACACCGAACCAGTGGCCGGTCCGCCCGAAGCCCGCCATTACCTCGTCGGCGACCATGAGGATGCCGTACCGGTCGCAGATCTCGCGCACGCCGGCGATGTAGCCGTCGGGCGGGATGAGGATCCCGTTCGTACCGACGATCGTCTCGAGAAAGACGGCCGCGATCGTATGCGGGCCCTCATACATGATCACGTCCTCGAGCCCGCGCAGGCTCTCCTCGACCGGCCGGGGTTCTTTCTCGCCCCAGCGGTGGGTGTCCGGGTAACGCACGACGCCGACCAGGCCGGGCTCGTTGGCCCAGCGCCGGGGGTCGCCGGTCAGGGTCATCGCACCGAAGGTCGCGCCGTGGTAGGCCCGGTATCGAGCGAGCACCTTGTAGCGGCCGGTGTAGTGGCGCGCGATCTTGATCGCGTTCTCGATCGCCTCGGCGCCACCGAGCGTGAAGAACACCTTGTCCATGTCGCCGGGCAGGATCTCGGCAAGCTTCTGGCCCAGCCTGGCCCTCGGCTCGGTCGCGAACGCCGGCTGGACGTACTGGAGCTTCAGCGCCTGCTCCGTGATGGCGTCGACGACGCGCCGGTCGCCGTGGCCGATGTTGACCGACATGAGCTGGCTGTTGAAGTCGAGGATGCGTTGCCCGTCGGGGGTGTAGAGGTAGACGCCTTCGGCGCGGTCGATGGCGATCGGATCGACCGCGCCCTGGATCGACCACGAGAAGAACGTGTGCTGGCGGGAGAGCCGGACGATCTCCTCGGCGGTCATGCCCGGTGCGGTGGTGATGCCCATGCGCGGATTGAACCACAACGGCCAAGCCGGGTCGCGGCCCCCAGCGGGCCTGCCTGTGGCCGTCAGACGGCCGGCGACGGGCGCCACGTATGATCGCCCCGCGGATGCCGATCCCGCCGCTGCGGGGCGCCGCTGCGGAGGTCAACCACCGATGATCGGATTACGCCGCGCGGCGATCGGTGAGAGGGGCGAATCAGCGGGTCACGGCCCGCCCACCTCGCGGCGGCAGGCGTTCGATCCGGCCGGCGGTCGCCGCGCCCGGCTGGGGGCGACCGCGGCACTGGCCGTCGTCCTCGCCGCGGGCTGCGGGCTGAGCGGCCTCGCTGGCGGGAGCGGGGGCGGTGGAGCAGGTGAACCTGCCTTCCTCGGCGATGCGTGCACACTGCTCACCAACGCGGAGATCCAGTCGGTGCTCGGCTCGCCGCCCGACGGCAGCGCCACGACGATGGGCGGTGCCGGCCACAATGCCCACTGCGAGTGGACGGCCCAGGGCGACCTCACCGGTCCGACGTTCGACTTCGGCTGGGGCATGCAGCTCGACGTGAAGAGCCCGGGCGGAAAGCAGGACTTCGTCGAGACGAAGCAGTTCCTGGGCCTCCTGAAGAACCCCCTCAACTCGCTGGTCGCTCCGGCAGAGTCCGGTGCGGCGAGTTTCGGCATCAACGCCAACATCGGAATCTCCGGTCAGACGATCCCGGGCCTCGGCGACGACGCCTTCGTCGGTGCTGCGGGGGCGATCTATGCGGTCAAGGG
>DASPWU010000127.1:0-21074 GCA_035637675.1 Candidatus Limnocylindria bacterium
CCGAGTGGACGCACCTCGTCGTCCCGGTCTCCGGCGCCTGCGACCCGTGGAGCCTGGCCGTGGCCAACCTGCTGCTCGACGCGGATCCCGATGCCGCGGCCGTGGAGATGACCCTCATCGGGCCGACGGTCGCGGTGGTGGAGGGCGGCATCGTGGCGATCGCAGGAGCGGATCTTGGCGGCAGAGTCCGGGAGACCGGGCGGCGCCTGCTGCCGGGCCGGGTCCATCGCGTGGACGCGTCGACGACGCTGGAGTTTCCCGGCCCCGTCGAATCGACGACCGGCGCACGTGCCTATCTGGCGATGCCCGGCGGGATCGCGGTGCCGAGCGTGCTGGGTTCCGCGTCGACATGCCTGTCGGGCGGCTTCGGGGGCATGGACGGGCGGCCGCTTCGGGCCGGAGACCGGCTCGTGCCGCGAGAGAGGACGGGCGATAGGCAGGACCTCGAGGATCGGGTATGGGCGCTCGCGGAAGACGTCCCTCCGGCGGTCAATCCCAGCGCGGGCCCGATCCGCCTGGTCGACGGCCCGCATCTCGACCGGATCGACCGGTCGATCATGGACGGGCTGATCGCAGGGCCGTGGACGGTCGCGCCGGCCAGCGATCGGGTGGGAATTCGACTGGCCGGGCCGGACCTGACGAGGCGGGACCCGGCCGGGCCGGCCTGGCCCGAGCTCGTGTCGCAGGGTGTCGTGTGGGGCGCCGTCCAGTTGCCGCCCGACGGCGTCCCGATCGTGCTCCTGGCCGATCACCAGACGGTCGGCGGCTATCCGGTCGTGGCGGTCGCCATCGCCGCGGACCGTCCTCGCCTGGGCCAGCTCCGCCCGGGGTCTACGGTCAGATTCGAGCGGACGGATCTCGCGACCGCTCGTGACGAGCTCCGCCGGCAGCGGGGCCTGCTCGCGGCGGGGGCGGCGACGCTCCGGGAGACCGCCCGCTGGGACGAGCTCTGGCGCTCGGCCGGCGGTTGACCGTTCCTGTCCGGATCCGTAGGCGCTGGCTGCGGTCGTTTGGGGTCACGGCCATAATGAGCGGGTTCTGACCTGAGTTGAGCGCCGCGATCGCCGGCGCAGCGGATCTGGGAGGAAGCACGATGCCCGCACGACGCCTGTCCGCCTCTGTCTGCCTCGCCGCCGTGGTCGCCGTATTCGCGTTCGCCGCTCCCGTCGGTGCCGCGCGACCCGCTCCCCAGGTGGCCGGCGCGCTGCCGGCGCACGTCTTCTCGCCGTACTTCGAGACATGGACGTCCGACAGCATCACGACGATCGCCCAGGCGTCCGGGGCGAGGTACTTCACCCTCGCCTTCCTGGAGACGCTCAGCAAGACCTCGTGCACCCTGGCCTGGAACGGTGACCAGAATCAGACGCTCGCGAGCGGGCGCTACCTTGCCGACATCGCGTCGCTGCGGGCCATCGGCGGCGACGTCATCCCGTCCTTCGGAGGCTGGTCCGCCGATCAGGGAGGCACCGAGATCGGCGACTCGTGCAAGGACGTCAACGCGATCTTTGCCGCCTACCAGGATGTGATCACGACTTACGACGTCACCCGTCTGGACATGGACATCGAGGGCCGGTCGCTGAATCGGCCCGAGGGCATCGACCGCCGGAACAAGGCCATCAGGCTGCTCCAGGACTGGGCCACGACGAACGGCCGGACGCTGCAGATTCAGTACACCCTGCCCACGAGCCGGAGCGGGCTGGTGGCGAGCGGGCTGGCCGTCCTCCAGAACGCGATCGCCAACGGCGTCCGGGTGGACGTGGTCAACCCGATGGTCTTCGACTACTACGACCGGGTTCAGGCCGACATGGGCGACTCGGCCATCAGCGCCCTGAACGGGCTCCACACGCAGCTCGCGACGCTCTACCCCGCGAAGACGACCGCCGAGCTGTGGGCGATGACCGGCGCGACGATCATGAACGGCCTGGACGACTATCCCCGCCGAACCGAGGTCACGACGCTCGAGGACGCCCAGCAGCTGCTGACCTTCGCCCAGGCAAACGGCATGAGCGTGGTGTCGATGTGGGCGATCCAGCGCGACAACGGCGGCTGCCCCGGCAACCCCGGCCAGAACGACTGCTCGGGCATCGTCCAGAACACCTGGGACTTCACCAACATCCTCAACGCCTTCACCAGCCCATAGCGGATGACCACACGGCGAGTGGCCTGGCGCCGAGGCGATGAGGTCGAAACCGACGAGTGGTGCACGCTGACCGTCCGGCCCACCGGCGCGACCCTGATGGGAACCGTTATCGGCGCCGAGGGTGGACTGCCGCTCCGGATCGAATATCGGGTCCTGACCAACCCGAACGGGCAGACCGCCGCTGTCCATGTCCGCCAGTGGCACGGCTTCGAGCAACGCCAGCTGACGTTGGCTCGTAACGAGAAGGGCGCCTGGACACGGGATGGCGCGGCCCTCCGCCAGCTGAAGGGTTGCACCGACGTCGACCTCGAATGCAGCCCGGCGACGAACGCACTGCCGATCCGCCGGCTCCGCCTCGCGGTTGGGACCTCGGATGAGATCCAGGCCGCCTGGATCCGCTTTCCGTCACTCACCGTCGAGAAGTCGCGCCAGCGGTACACGCGGGTCGACGCCGAAGGCGCGTATCGCTATGCCAGCGGATCGTTCGAGTCCGACCTGACCGTCGACGACGACGGGCTGGTGTACTCCTACGCGGTCTGGCGGCGCACCGGTCTCGCCGAGGGCTCGGACGAGTCGGAGCCGCTCGACGCGGTCCGCTAGCGACAGCTCGGTCGTGAGCGGGCTCGGCGGGCCGGTCAGCTCGAGCGGATTTCGGTGGCGAGCCGTTCCAGCTGGTCGTCCGCGAGCTGGCCGGTATCCACGAGCGCGTAGTGGCCCGGGTAGCCAGGGTCGGTGAAGGTCAGGCCGATGACCACTCGCCCCGAAGCGTAGCGAGGCAGCACGTGGAGATGGAGGTGACGCTCCACGTTGCCGAGGAAGGCGAAGTTGAAATGGTCGGGGTGAAAGGCTCGGGCCAGCAGGTCACGCGCCTCCTGGATCGAGCCAAGCAGCTCCGACCATTCATCGGGCCGCAGCTTGGTCGGTGACTCGACGTGGCGACGGAGGGCCAGGAAGGACGCGCCGAGCAGATCCTGCTCTCGGTTCAGGATCAATCTCCAATGCCTGCCTTCCGCGAGCAGCGGTCCGAGCTCTGCGCTGCAGAGACTGCACGGTTCCGGCCTGACCATGTCCGTCTCCCGGATCCAGCCGCCAGCGCGTGTCCATTCCGACCTTCTGGGGCTGGGAGTTATGCCCAGGAGGGCACGGGTAGCCGGTGCGACCCGCTAGCGCCCGGCGCCGACCGGCTCGCGGATCTCCGGTGCCGGCGAATTGATGACCGTCGCGTCGACGACGTTCTTTAGGAGGACCTGGGTCCACCGCTCGGGATGTCGGGTGACGTCAACGAACCGGGTCGACTCGCGGAACAGCCGTCCCATCTCCGTGTTCGGATCCTTCGATGCGGCCGCCATCCGGTCGAGCGCGCCGTAGCTGTCGAGCCGCAACAGGTCGCGCCAGCTCCCGCCCTCGTACCCGTTCCCGATCGCGACCACGTACGAGCCGATGTATTCGATCCCGGCCGGCATGGCCCGCCGCAGCTCATCGCGGTGTTCGATGAGCCACTCCTGGTATTCCTCCTCCATCCCGAACTTGATCTCGTACCCCTGCTCGCTGATGAAATCCACGACGAGTTTCCTCTAACGTGCTCCAGTCGTGCCGGTGTACTCCCGATCGAAGGCCGTGGCAAGGGAGTTATCCACATTGGCGGTCAGACGGGGCAGGATCGAGGGGTTGGAGCGGGAGACGGGATTCGAACCCGCGACATCTTGCTTGGGAAGCAGCCAGCTCTGAACGCTGTAGCATCGAACATGGGACGGCGAGCGAAGATGCTCGGCTATGGTGTCTGACTTGGCGCGATCGTCGCCCTGCCTATGAGCCCGAGACGAGACGTGGACGAGACCGGTCGGGGCGAAATTCAACGCCTAGCTCGCCCCGCGACTCGCCAGCGACTTCAACACCTGCGGTCCGGATTTCCTGGCGCGATTCTCGGGGGCCTCCACCGGCCAAAGTGATGCCGGCGACTCCGTCTATCAGATCCACGAAGACAAGTTCCTCGTCGTTCTGAGGGGTCGGGGGTGCAAGATGGCTTGCTCGACACCAACCTGGAGCGCGCGCTCTCGGCCGCCAACGACTGGGACGATGTAGGTGCCATCGATGTCGGACGTGTTCGAGGAGGCGAAGAGGCGCGCGGCCGAGGAAGGCTAACGGCGAGCCGCCAACCAGTAAACCGAACGAGAGGACGCTCGAGAGGGCGTCCTCTCACCGCTTCTGGCGAGCGCAAACTGGGAGCGTCTCTGGTCGCCGGGCGTTCGGCGAGGCGACGATGTTCGCGGATGGAATCAGACCCTCATGGAGCGCGATTGCGGCCGCCTCGGTGCGGCTCCGGGCATCGAGCTTGGCGAGGATGTTCGATACGTGCACGCCGGCGGTTTTCTCGGTGATGAACAGGCTCTCGGCGATCTGACGGTTCGTTCGACCGGCCGCTACCTGCTGCAGCACCTCGTCCTCCCGGCGAGTCAGCTTGAACCGGTGCGGCATTCGCCTACCGTTACGCTCGGGCGCGAGCGTGGGCAAAGACACCCGCGCCCGTCGTAGCAGCCCTTCGATCAGTTCCCTGAGCGGCGTCGCCCCAAGCTCAAGGGCGATCCGATGCGCCTCAGCGAGCGCGGGTCGGGCCACGGCCCTTGACCGCATGCCAGCGAGCAATGCCTCGGCCTGCCGGAAGCGCGCGTAGGCGACCCACCATGGCGACCCGAGGTCCGCGAACGCGTCGGCCGCGCGGGCCCACGGATCCGGGTCGCCACCGTCGATGCGCGACGCCTCAGCCTCACACAAGGTTCGAAGCCGCGCCCAGGCCGTTGCGAACGCCGGTCGCTCCGTCAGGACGTGTTGGTGCTGCTTGTGAACCTCGGCCAGATAATGTGCCGCGATCTGCGACGCCTCAGCGCGGATCCTCGTGTCGCGTCGCGCCGAGGACGCGATGTCGGCCTCAGCACGGATTCCCAGGGCGCACGTCCACGCGAAATGGTCGGCCCAGTCGTCGTGTTTCTCGGTGACGGCGAATGCCTGCTGAACGGCCCGGCGTGCCTCCAGGGGCCGACCCTCCGCAATAGCGAGGGACGCTCTCTTGTCGTAGGCCCAAAGCTTCAGCTGGCCTTCCTCGTCGCGCCGGGCCATGCGCTCGAGTGCCTCGACATGCTGCCTCGCCTGGTCGAGTTTGCCGTGCCAGATGGCAAGCCAGGCGTGGGCATCGTGAAAGGCGGCTGTCGCCGATGCACTCGCTCCCTGCGGGGCGTATCGCTCGACCAGGTCAAGCGCCCGCTCGGCCTCGTCCAGTCGCCCAAGGTCGAGCAAGTTCCAGGCAGCATGGACGAGAGCCTCTGCACCGTGTGACTGGGCGAGGCCGTGGCGGCGGGCGAGTTCGAAGGCCTCGAACGAGGCGGCAGCGCCCTCGTCGAGTTGCTGTGCAGCGCTCAGGCATATCCCGGTGTATTTGTGGGCCCGGACCAGGTCCTCCATGTCACCGACCTCGGATGCGACCCGCTTCGCCTCCTCGAGTGCCGACAGTCCCTCGGCCACCCACCCCACGTTGCAGCGAGCGGAGCCGAACGTCACCAGGGCGTGGGCCTCGATGTCCGCGGCGTGCACCGCGCGAGCGGTCTCGACCGCGTCCTGGGCCACGGCGGCAGCCTCGACGTCGTCTCCACCGTTCAAATACTGAGCAAGACCCGCGAGCACTCGTGCGCGAGCCTCGGACGCTGGCGCCGCGGGTACGAGGCGAACGGCTTCGGTGTACGCCGCAACCGTTCCCGGAGACGAGGACAGCCAGCGGTATCGACCAAGGCGCTCGTAGAGCAAGCCCGCTCGTACCGGGTCGGTATCCGGATCGACCAATGCTAGGGCCGCTTCGATGTGGGAGACCGCACGAGCCGAACGAACTGCGGCGGCAGATTGTCCGGCGCGCTCGTGGAGCTGGATTCGGTCGACCGCCAGTCGCGCTTCCGCGTCCGGCACCTGGTCCCATAGGGCGAGGGCGCGCTCGTAATGTGCAAAGGCCTCGGCAAATCCATACGACCCATCCGCCACTCGGCCGGCCTCGACGGATGCGACGAGGGCCCGCGGAAGGTCGTTCGCGGCGAACCAGTGATAGGCGAGCTGCGCGGATCGCGACGCCCCGCCATCTCCGGAATGTTCAGAGAGGACCTCGGCGAAAGCGGCGTGCAGCCTGGTCCGCTCGCCCGGCAGAAGATCGAGATAGATCGCCTCCTGCATCAACTTGTGGCGGAAGCCATAGGTTTCTTCGTTTGCGCCCTGGTTCACCACCAGGATCTGGCGATCGACGCTCTCGCGTAGCGCCGCTGTGAGCCGATCGTCCTCGAGCCCGGCGACGAGCCTAAGTACGGTCGTCGCGAGTGTCGTTCCGCCGGCGGCCGCCACGCGCATCACTTCTTGGGTCGGTCGGCTGAGAATTGCGATACGCGCGAGCAGCACGTCACGCAGCGTATGAGGAACGTCGCGCCGACCGACACCCGCGGCGAGGAGCTCTTCTGCGAAGAAGGCGTTGCCGCCCGATCGCTCGAACACGTCGTCTACGAGCTCTGGGTCGGCGTCTCCGCCGACGATCGCGTTCAGCAGGTCGACCAGTTCGAGGCGGTTGAAGCGCCGAAGCTCGATGCGCTCGCTTCGATTGCTTCGTTCGGCCTCGGCGAGCATGGGCAGGAGAGGGTGTGAACGGTGGACCTCGTCGCTCCGATATGTCGCGATGAGCAGAACCGGGGCATCGCGAAGACTGTGGACGAGGAACGTCACCAGGTCGAGCGTGGAACGGTCGGCCCAATGGATGTCCTCGATGGCCACGACGAGCGGCCTCTCCCGAGCGAGTCTCCGGAGCGTGCTCAGCAAGTGCTCGTAGAGGCGGCCCTGCGCGAATCGGTCCATGCTGGCCGATCCTGAGGGTTCACCCGGCGGCGCCAGGTCGGGAAGGAGGCGCGCCACGCCGCCGCGATGCTCGGCCAGCGCGCGTTCCAGCTCGGCAGCCGGCAATTGATCCGCCAGATCCCGCAGCGCCTCGACGATCGGCCCGTACGCGAGACTGGCGGAGATGTCGACGCAGCCACCCTGGACCGTGCGGGCGCCCGACTCGCGCGCTCGGAGCATCGCCTCCTGCAGAAAGCGCGACTTTCCGACACCCGCCTCACCGGCGACGAGGACGAGGGATGGCCGATCTGGCGAGCCGTCCGGCAGCGCGGCGACGAAGCGATCGAGTTCCGGCCGTCGACCCACGAACGTTGCGCTCGAGACGCGACCAACCATGGCCGCCATTCTATGGCTGGGTCCAACGGCAGAACTCCAGCCGGTTGGACGTATCGACGGGGCCGCACAGCGTGCCTAGCTGCTGGCGATAGCGAGCCAAAGCCTGCGCGTCACCGCGCGCTCGCGCCGTGGCCAGGTTCGCGAGGATCTGTCCCGCTTCGGCATGGATGGCACCCATCATTGCAGGCGTTCGCAGCAGCGACAACTGATCACGGTATCTCGCGGCCATCCTTGCATCGTGCCTCCGCTCCGCGGTCTGGAGCCCGGTGACCGCTGCGACGTAGTCGGAGACGGTCGAATACGCGGGTGTCCCTGCCTCGCCGATGGCTACACCAGATGACTGCCCGGGCCGGGTCGAGGAATTCAGCGTACTGACGATGCTCACGGCCAAGCCCACTGCCAGTCCCAGCCCGAAGCCGGCAGCGAGGAATGTGACGCGTGAGGACCGCCGGAGGCGGACGTCGTGGAGAGCAACCGAATCTGCGTTCATCGAGACTTCTCCTGGCCCACCGACGAGACCTGGGCGCTGAGAGCGCAAGGTGGTCGTTCAGCTCGGCAGGATCGTCAAGCCTGGCCTGGTCGTATTCATGGGGAGGAATCCCTAGATCCATCGACACGATTCCTCATTTCGGCGTGAGGCTAACCTGACAGCATGAGGACCTCGTCATCCGCACCGCCCGATGACCAGGTAGCCGGCCTGCTCCTCGACCGACTCGGCGGAGGCGCAACGCCGCGATGGGTTTGGCTGTCCTCACGACGGCGGTCGCCTTCGCCCTCGCACCGTCCTTCGGGCGGGCGCGTGTCGAGCCCGCGGTCGTATCCAATGCGCCTGTCAAACCTGAACTGGGCAGCTGAGCCGGCGACGAACGGTCACGTCCGGAAGGCTGCATCCAGGGGAGTTGGAGCGGGAGACGGGATTCGAACCCGCGACATCTTGCTTGGGAAGCAAGCACTCTGCCAACTGAGTTACTCCCGCTCGGAGCGCAGCCTGAGGGTGGGCCCGGCCAGCTGGCGATCACATTCTAGCCAGGGACAGGCACGTCGCAAGGTCCGTCGCCGGACATGCCGCCGTTGCGCCTGCAACAACAAACTGCCCTCGTCTGGGTTCGCTGGCTCGCCTCCGGGCCCCCGTGGGCCGCGCCGGCGCGGCGAGCCGAAGGGCGCCCGTGCGTGGATTGCCTGTCCGCGGGCGTGGCCCGAGCCTCGGCTCGTGCCAAGGCTCGGATGGTTCGGCGGGTTTTGTTGCCCACGGACACCGCGGCGGGCGACGAGCTCGGAGCTAGCCGGTCGCGGTCGCGGCCGTCCGGGCAGAGGCCATGATCGAGGCCGCCTCGTCGATCGCGATCGCGAAGCCGATCCCTTCGGCGCTGGACGCTGACGCGGTGTTGATGCCGATGACCCGGCCGCTGGCGTCGAGCAGCGGGCCGCCGCTGTTGCCTTCGTTGATGGCCGCGTCGGTCTGGAGGAGGTTGCTCATCGTTCGCCGCTGGCGGGTGGCCGGATCGCCGACCGTGATCGATCGCCCGGTCGCGGACAGGATGCCACTCGTGACCGAGTCCGTGAACGTCCCGAGCGGACTGCCGATCGCCACCACGAGCTGCCCAACCTTGAGGCTCGCCGACGTGCCGATGGCCACGGTCGGCAGGCCGGTCGCCTCGATCTTGACGACTGCGAGGTCGTGGTCCGGGTCGCTGGCGACAACCCGGCCGGCGAGCTCGCGGCCGTCCTGGAGCGTCACGCTCAGGTTCCCGCCCCCCTCCACGACGTGGTAGTTCGTGAGGATGAGCCCGCTCGCGTCATAGATGAATCCCGAACCAACGCCGGTCGACGGCACCGAGAATGGGCTCAGGGCACCGGCGGCCGATTGAGTCGTGATCGTCACGACCGCCGGGCTCACCTTCGCGGCAACCTGGACCACGGCCTCGGAGCCGGTGAGCTGGACGACCGTCTGGGCGCCGGCTGACGGCGAAGTCCCCGTGCCCGCAGCGGCCGGCGATGCGTCCGCGGCCGGCCGAACGAGCGCGACCGTGGCCAGAGAGGCCGCCGAGGCGGAGATCACCGATGCGCCAATGGCCGCCGCCAGCAGCAGGCGAACGCGTGGCGGCCGGGGGCGCGTCGTTGATGGCCCGAGATCGGGTTGGCTGGAGATGGCGGGCGGCGCTGGCTGGACGTCCGTCGGTCGAGGAAATGTGTCCATGCCAACGGTGTAGCGCCGTGCCCTGAGAACGTCCTGAAAGCAGCACCGCGGCGGCCGGCGAACACCGCCACCGGGCTCTCATGGGCCTCTCACGACCCTGCTCGACCATGCAGCGTGAGCGCCGCCGTGAGGCCAGCCTGCCGGCGCCGGCTCCACGCCCATGATCGGACCGGCGCAAGATGTCACGATCGTCCACCGTTGACGGGAACCGATGCACCTGCTGATCGTTGAAGACGACCCCAAGCTCGGCCGCCTCCTCAAGCGGCTGCTCGAAGAGGACCGGCACGTCGTGGAGCTCGAGGCCGACGGCCAGAGCGGCCTCGAGACGGCCCTGGAGGCGCCCGGCATCGAGGCCCTGATCCTGGACGTCGGCCTGCCCGACATCTCCGGGCTGGAGGTCGCAACCCGGCTTCGAGTGGCCGGTTCCCGGCTGGCCATCCTGATGCTCACGGCTCGGGACACCGTGGGCGATCGGGTCACCGGCCTGGACGCCGGCGCCGACGATTATCTCGTCAAGCCCTTCGCGTATGAGGAGCTCTCGGCCCGCCTGCGGGCACTGTCGCGCCGCTCCGCCGTCGCCCCCAACCGGGCGGGGACCAAGCTCGTCAACGGTCCGATCACGCTCGACGAGGGGCTCCGCCGGGTGAGCGTGGGCAGCCGAACGCTGGACCTGAGTCCGCGCGAGTTCTCCCTCCTCGAGTGCCTGCTGCGCCATCCCGGGCAGGTCATGACCCGCGACCAGCTCCTGGACCAGGCCTGGCCCTACGGCGTGGCCGTGACCCTCAACGCGGTCGATGCCTACATCCACTACCTCCGCGACAAGCTCGGCGAGGCCGGCCGCCGGATCGAGACCGTGCGGGGCGTCGGCTATCGGATGGCGGTTTCCTGATGGACCGGCCCGGCCCGGTTCGCCGGTCTCTGGACGCCTGGGAGGCGCTCGTCCGGCGGATGCCGCGGATCGACCGGCGGGCGGCCATCCGTGGCGACCGGCGCGCGGCATCCTCGGACGCGGCCATGCTCCAGGACGTGCGCTGGCGGCTCGTCGCCTGGAGCGCCGGGACCACGTTCGTCGTCATCCTCCTTCTCGGCGGCGCGGTCTACGGCGCGGCCGCACGGTCGCTCGCAGCCAGCGGGCATGCGCAGCTGCAAACGCGCGCCACGAGCCTCGAACGGTGTCTGACGGGCGCCGCGCGTGGGCCGGACGACTGCGGGCCAGCGCTCGCATTCTCGATCGGAGGCCCGGTTGCAGGCACGTTCGGTTACGTCGAGCGACCGGACGGGCGAGTCATCGGTCCGCCGCAGGACGGGCTGCCCGACGCGGCCGGGCTCGATGCCGGCCGCGGAGGTGGCCCCGATCTCCGGGAGGTCAATCTGGACGGCATCCATTTCCGTGTTCTGAGCGAATCGGTTCCGACGCAGAGAGGCAGCTACGTCGTCCAGATTGCCCAGGACATCACCAGCGAGCGCCGAACCCTCGACGTCCTGGTGGTCGTGCTCGTCGCCGGTGGGTTGCTTGGCCTCCTGGGCGCAGCGGCCGTCGGCGCGATCTACGCTCGGCGCGCGCTCGTCCCGATCCGGGATTCCATTCGGCGCCAGCGCGAGTTCGCGGCCGATGCGAGCCACGAGTTCAGGACGCCGCTGGCGGTCATCCGCTCGAGCGTCGAGCACCTGGAGCGCCATCGGGACGAGCCGGTCGCCTCGGTCGGCGACGCCCTCGGCGACATCCGTGACGAGGTCGAGCACCTGACGACGCTCGTCGGCGACCTGCTCCTGCTGGCGCGGACCGATTCGGGCGTGGTCGAGATGGAGCGCCAGCCACTCGACCTGTCCGACGTCGCCGGCGAGGCCCTGGCTGCCGTCTCGAGCCTGGCGGCGGAGCGCGGGGTCGAGATCCTCCTGGATCCGGAACCGGCTCCCACGGTCGGCGACCCGCTCCGCCTGCGCCAGCTGGTGACGATCCTGGTCGACAACGCGATCGCGCACAGCCCGGCCGGCGGCGCGGTCACCGTCACCGTCCGCGCAGGTCGAGACAGCGTCCGGCTCCGGGTCGACGACACCGGGCCGGGCCTTCGGCCGGACGACATTCCGCGCGTGTTCGACCGGTTCTGGCGGGCGTCGGGCGCACCTGCCGGCGGCACCGGCCTGGGGCTGGCGATCGCCAGCTGGATCGTCGAGCGGCACGGAGGCTCGATCGGCGCCGCGAATCGTCCCTCGGGCGGCGCCACGTTCGAGGTCCGCCTGCCGGGCGCAGCGCAGGCATAGGCGGGTCGGCCGCCAAAACGGCCCGGGCGGGCCTGAGCAAAACGGCCAAGGCGGGACTACCGCCAAAACGGCCCGGGCGGGCCGCCCTGCTATCGTGCTGGCCATGGACACGGTCGCGGCGGGCCTGGATGCCGGCGTCTCGGCGCGTGCCGGGCGGCTGGTCGATCCCGAGGCCGGCCCACTCGAAGCCGGCCCGATCGCGGTGCGCTGGCTGGGCCGCGTTCCCTACCGCGATGCGTGGACCCTCCAGCACGAGCGGGTCGACCGGCGGGCGGCCGGCGAGATCGCGGATACGGTGCTGCTGCTCGAGCATCCGGCCGTCCTGACCCTGGGCCGCCATGCCGACGAGGGCCACATCCTGGCCTCACCCGGCGAGCTGGCGGCCCGTGGCATCGAATGCGTCCGGATCGAACGCGGCGGCCAGGTGACCTACCACGGCCCGGGACAGCTCGTCGCCTATCCGATCCTGGCCCTGGCCCGGCGCGGCCTGCTCCTGCGTCCGTTCGTCCGAGCGCTCGAGGAGGCGATGATCGCGACCTGCGCCTCGCTGGGCGTGACTGCCGGGCGGCGTGACGGCCATCCCGGCTGCTGGTGCGACCCGGATGGAGCGCGACCGCGAAAGATCGGTGCGCTCGGCGTCCGGGTCGAACGCGGCGTGAGCTATCACGGGATCGCCCTGAACATCGATCCGGACCTGCGCGATTTCGAGCTCATCGACCCGTGCGGGATGCCCGGCGTCGAGTCCACCTCGATCGCCCGTGAGGCGGGCTGGCCGGACGACCGCCGCCTCGGCGAGCCTCTGACGGATGTCGTGGCGGACGCCGGCGCGACCTTCGCCAGGGCGTTCGCGGACCGCCTGGGAACCAGGATCGAGGACGAGCTCTCCTCCGTGGTCGCCGGCTGATCGATGGCCGCCGGCCTGTTCGAGCTCCGCAAGGACGCCATCACCGGCTGGTGGGTCGCCACGGTGGTGGACCGCGCGTTCCACCGCGATCGGTTCGCCCTGGCGGCCGATCCGATCGCCGACGGCGGCCACTGCCAGAACTGCGTGGATCCGCCCGGCGACGGCGTCCGGCTGCGCACGCTCAAGGACTATGCGTTCCACGTCGTGGGCACCGAGGAGGAAGCCCGCCAGCTCGATGCCAGCCTCGTCCAGGTCGCCCTGTCGACCGCCCGAGCATCCGGCAGCTGGCGGACGGCCGTGGCGGCACGCGGCGAGCACCGCCCGCTTCACGCGGTTGGGACGGCCGCGATCGCCGACCTCCTGGGACTGTGCCGGGCTGCCATCGCCGATGCTCGTCAGGCCGGCCAGACAGAGTACGTCCAGGTCGTCCAGAACTGGGGCGCCCAGGCCGGAGCGCGGACGAACCACCTCTGCCTGGACCTGTACGACCTGCCCCAGGTGCCGCACCGCGTCGCCGAGGAGATCGGCGGTGCGGCCCGCTACGTCATCCGGGAGGGTGTCTGTCCGTGGTGCCGCCTGGTCGCCGAGGAGACCGCCCGGCCGGATCGGCTGATCCACGAGGACGAGTCCAGCGTCGCGTTCGCGCCCTATGCCTCGCGCTCCCCGTTCGAAGTCTGGGTCGTACCCCGCCAGCACGCCGCCGACTTCGGCCGGAGCAGCCAGGCTGACCTGAACGCCACCGCCGAATCGCTTCGCCAGGTGCTCGGCCGGCTCGCCACGCTCGACGGTCCTCCGTACAACCTTGTCCTCCACACTGCACCGCTCAAGGAGCAGGTCGACGCGACCTTCCACTGGCACTGGGAGATCCATCCCCGCCTGCGTGAGATCGCCGGCCTGGAGATCGGCACCGGCCTGCCGGTCAACCCGGTCAGTCCGGAAGATGCCGTGGACGAGCTGCTGCGACACGCTCGCCGTGGCGAGGAGCCGGCCGCCTTTGCCGTCGATCGGGCAGTGGATCGGCCAGTGGATCGGCCAGCGGATCGGCCAGTGGATCGGACAGGGGCTCGGTCCACGCACGAGCCGGCCTCGCGCGACGGCGGAGGCTAGGGCGCCTGATGACCGCAGGGGGCCGCGTTCGATTCGGGCGTCACAACGCCCCGGTGCGCCTCGTCTCCGAACACGGGAACGCACAGCTCACGCCGTGCGCGCCACCGTCTTCACCCGCCTCGGAGCATTCATGGACGCCGTCGCGCATCTGGAACAAGGGCTCACGCTTCGCCCGCCTGCGCGCTCCGCGGCCATGACGTACTCATCTGTCGACGTCCGCGCCGAGATCGAGGTGCTGTTCAGCCGCCACCACGCCGAGATCTACGCCTACCTGGCACGGATGGTCCGCGAGCCGGAGCTCGCGGCGGACCTGGCCCAGGACACGTTCGTGAAGGCCTACCGCGCGTTCGACAGCCTGGAGGATCCCGCTCATGCGCGGGCCTGGCTCTACCAGATCGCCCATCGCGTCGCCCTCGACGAGTTCCGGCGACGCAAGATCGTCCGGTTCCTGCCGTGGACCGGCGAGTCGCGCGGCGCTGCGCCGTCGGCCGAGCACCTGGCCCTCGAGGGCCGCTTCTCGGGTGACATGGAACGAGCGTTGCGCAAGATACCCGAGCGCCAGCGGTCGGCGCTGCTCCTGGCCGAGCTCCACGATCTCACCGGCCTGGAGCTGGCGGCCGCGCTGGGCGTCTCGCATGTCGCCGCTCGGGCCCTCCTGACCCGGGCGCGGGAGAGCCTCCGCCAGGCGCTGGCCGCGGAGCGGGACGCTGAAGCGGAGGCCGATCGGGCCGCCGACCGCGCCGCGCAGGGCGGGGGCCGCCTGTGAGCAGGCGAGGCAGCGGCCGGCCACACCCGAACGGATGGCTGTCGCTGCACGAGCGTGCCCGCATCCGACTGGCCGAGCGGCTGGACGAGCCGCTCGACTGGATGGAGGCCGAATGGCTGGCCGAGCACCTGGACGATTGCTCCGACTGCAGGACCGTGGCCGTGGACTACGCCGCGCAGCGGGAGGCGCTTCGAGCGCTCCGGCCGCCGGACCCGCCGCGGGACCTGTGGGCCCGGACCTCGGCCGCCCTGGATGCCGAGGCGGCTCGCCGGCCCGCCAGGGCAGCCCGGCCATCCGATCGCCGGAGTCGGCGGGGCACAGGCTGGACGCCGTACGGGGCGATCGGTGCGGTCGTGGCGACATTCGTCGTCGCCTTCCTCGTCGGGTCGCAGCTGGTCGGCCCCGTGAGCGTCCCTCAGATCGCCATCGCGTCGCCGCCCGCGTCGGGTCCGCCGAGCGTGCCCGGCCTGCCGATCGCTACGCCGATCACGGTCGACCAGGGGCCCGTCGCCTGGTGCAGCCAGGAGAACGGCTCGTGCGAGATCCACCAGGCAGACATCGAACATGTCTGTCCGCCCGGCTCGACCTCCACCTGCGCTCCGCTCGACACCAGCGCCACGAGCATCGGCAAGCTGTCCGTCACCCCCAAGAGCATCGTCTCGTCGCCCGATCGTCGCCAGGTCATCGTGGTCGGCACCAAGCCCGGAACGACGTCGACGACCATCTACGTCGTCCCCGTCTCGGGAGCCGCAGCATCGGCGACGCCGACCGTCCCGCCCGCCACGGCCACGCCGATCCCTCCCTCCAACCTGCCGTCGAGCCCGCCGTCGAGCCCGGCTGACTCGCCGTCGCCACCGAGCGTCTCGCCCATCCCCACGGGCACGCCCGCTCCCACCGCGCTGGCCATCCTGGCGATCGCCAGTGACGTCGTGGTCGTCGGCCAATCGGCTGCCTATTCGCCCAAGGGGGAGTGGTTCGCGTTCTCGGCCCGACCGGTCGGCCGCCAAAGCGGGCCGGACATCTACGTCTGGCACGCCGGCGACGCGGCCGCCGCACCGCTCACGACGGACCATCGCTCGGTGTTCGCCGGCTGGGTGGGCGAGCGGATCGTCGGCAGCCGGGCGGACCGCGCGAGCGCGCCCGACACGGCGTCGCCCGGTCCGGGTTCCTCGGGTGGCGCAGGGGCCGGGAAGTCCCCGGCCGCATCGGAAACGCCGCCGGCTTCAGCAACCCCGGAAGCCTCTGCGGCCGCCGCCACTTCGGCCTCGCCGTACGGGCAGGTCGCCGCGTCGTCGTTCCTCATCGACCCGGCGACGCGCGCCCGGACGGCCCTCACCGTTCCTGCCTGGCGGCCGATCGTGGATCCGTTGGGCAGGTGGGCGATCTACTGGCAGGGCACCATCGCCGCGGACGCTAGCGGCGAGCGTTGGGTCATGGGCACCGGCCAGCTGATGCTTGGGTCGTGGGCGGCGCTCACCGGCGCGGAGGCTGCATGGAACGCTTCGCCACTCGTCCTGTCGCCCGAGATCGGCGCGATCGACGGGGCCGACTGGGATGCGCGCTGGGATGACGCCGGCGAGCACCTGGCGATCTGGATCGGTGAGCGCGAAGAGCCCTCGATCGGACATCTCAGCCTGGTGACGATCGACCCGGCGACCGGCCAGCCGGATCCGGCGGGGCGGCGCCTCATGGGGCGGCCGGCCCTGGTCGGCTTCTCGCTGGCCAATGGGCACCTTGCCTGGGCGACGCCACCGGGACAGGATGGCCAGGGCAGCCGGCTCCAGGTCTACGCCTGGAGCGGTCCCAACGCCGGTCAGATCGACAGCCAGCCGGCCACCGGCGACGACTCGGTAATCGTCGTCCACTGACCCGAACACGGCGGTGCGTGCGCACCGAGCCGGCTGTCGTTCCCGCTCACCGTGCGAACGAACGCCCATCTCCCCTTCGCCGGCGGGTCCCGGTGCCCGGCTCGCCGCGGCGATCGGCGGACACAGTACCTTCGTCCGATAGGCCGAAGGGATGGCCGTGTGCGGAAATGGGCGCGCCCTGACCTTGGACCGAGCGTGCCCGAAGTACAGACCGTGACGGAGCAACATCTGACCGACTCGCCGGCCTACGCCCGCCGGGACAGCAGCTTGCCGCGCCTGCGCACGTACGTGGGCATCGTTGCGGGACTGGGCGTGGCGTCGCTGTGGATCTCGCCGACCTGGACCGCCCCGTCTGAGATCTGGCTGCCGGCCTTTGTCGTCCTGACGATGCTCTCGATCCTGCTCGAGTTCGTCATCGTGCCGATGCCCGCCGGCGGCAGTTTCTCGATGGCCACGATCTCGCACGTCGCCACGATCCTCCTCGTTCCGGCGCCCCTCGCGGCGGCCTCCATTGCGCTCTCCGTCCTGGTGGAGCAGATCGTTCGCAGCGCCCCGCTGCTCAAGGCGACCTTCAACGTGGCCGGGATGCTCTTGACGGCATCGGTCGCTTCGTTCGCGATGGGCTTCTACGGCACCGTATGGCAGGTGCCCTCGCCGACCGGCAGCGAGCTGACGCTCCTGCTCCCGTTCGCGCTCGTGGCGATCAGCTACTTCGGCGTCAATGCCCTGCTGCTGAGTATCGTGTTCGCGATTACGGACCACCGGCCGATCGTGTCCGTGCTGCGCGACAGCGCTCGCGGCACCTTGCTCGGCGAGCTGGCGACGACCGCAATCGGTGCCCACTTCGCCCTCATCTGGGTCATCGAGCCTCTGCTGGTGGTGGTGCTCGCCGTCCCGGCCATCGTCATCGCCCGATCCTTCGACCATATCCGCCGCCTCAACACCGAAACGCGCGGGGCGGTGCGCTCCCTGGCCGAGATCGTCGACCATCGTGACGCGACCACGTTCCACCATTCCGAGCGCGTGGCTGCCAACGCCGCACGGCTGGCGCGCGTCCTCGAGCTGCCCGAGCCCGAGGTCGAGCTGATCGAGCAGGCCGCGTCGGTCCACGACCTTGGCAAGATCGGCGTCCCAGACCTCGTGCTGCTCAAGCCAGGACCGCTGACCAGCGTCGAGATGGAGAGCATGCGTCGGCACACCGAGCTTGGCTCGGAGATCCTGACCGGCATCCGCCTCTTCCGCCCCGGGGCGAACATCGTCCGCCACCATCACGAGCGCTGGGACGGCGGCGGCTACCCGGACGGGCTGGCGGGCGAGGCGATCCCGGTCGGCGCCCGCGTGGTCGCGGTGGTCGATGCCTTCGACGCGATGACCTCTGACCGGCCCTACCGCCATGCGCTCAGCCGCACCGAGGCGCTGGGCCGGATCGCCGACGGTGCCGGAAGTCAATGGGACCCCCGCATTGTGGGTGCCTTCCTGGCGATGATGGCGGAGCCGGGGCCGCTGCCGGCGGCGGCGAGCGAAAAGACAGCGAAAGCGCCCCAACCGGCGCGTCGGCGCCGGCCCCTGCCGGCCACAGCGAAAGCGCCCCAGCCGGCGCGTCGGCGCCCATCGGCCATCGACCCGGAGGGCGCCGAGGCGTGATCGTCGAGGCACATCACCGGCCGGTCCACCGTGACAACCGGCCGTTCACCTGGCTGTGGTCGAGCCAGAGTGTGTCGCTGTTCGGCAATCAGGTGACGCTGATCGCGATCCCCCTGCTGGCCGCCATCAGCCTGGGAGCCGACGCGTTCCAGATGGGCCTGCTGGCGGCGGTCGAGACGGTGCCCTACCTCGCGTTCTCCATCCCGGCCGGCGTGCTCGTGGACCGGGTCGACCGCCATCGGCTGCTCATCGTCTGCAATCTGCTGCGCGCCGCGCTGCTTCTCACGATCCCGGCCAGCGCGTTCCTGGGGTTCCTGTCGCTCCCGCTCCTGTACGCAGTCGGGTTTGGCGTCGGCAGCGTCAGCGTGGTCTTTGACGTCGCCTACCAGAGCTATGTGCCAGATCTCCTCGACCCCGAGGAGCTGTTGAGCGGCAACCAGCGCATCGAGCTCTCGGAGTCGGCGGCGCGTACCCTGGGGCCCGGGCTGGGAGGAGCGCTCGTGATTGCGTTGGGCGGCGCCTTCGCGATCGTGGTCGACGTGCTGTCCTATCTCGTGGCGTCGGTGGCGCTGCTCGGCGCCCGTCGACCGAAGCCAAACGGTCGGTTGGAGCAACCGGCGGAGCCACTCGAGGCCGACCGGGAGCGCTTTCAGTCGGCAAGGCAGAAGCATCGCTCGCCGACGAGTGGTGGCGCCTGGGCAGGGTTGGCGATCGTCCTCAGCGACCGCCCCCTCCGGGACATGGCCGCCTCGACGGCGACCTTCAATCTTGCGAGCTCCGCCATCGTGGCCGTGTTCATCCTGTTCGCGGCCACGGAGGTTGGCATGGACGCCGGCGCGATCGGTGTCCTCATCGGTGCAGGAAACGTGGGCTTCGTACTCGGGGCGCTCGCGGTGGGCGCGGTCACCGCGCGATACGGGGTGGGGCCGACCCTCGTCCTCTCGGCGGTGCTGGGGGCGGTAGCCACCGTCCTGCTGCCGTTCGCCGTTGGGGCAGGCGCTGCAGCGGTGCTCCTCGCCGGCCGCTTCGTCGGCGCTTTCGCCATTCCGCTCTTCAACGTCAACGCCCGCGCGCTGCGCCAGAGCCGAGCCCCTCGCGCAGCGATCGGGCGGGTGAACGCCGTGTTCCGGCTCATCGACTGGGGAACGTTGCCGATTGGGGCTCTGCTGGGCGGCTGGGTGGGCAGCGTCTATGGGCTGCACGCAACGCTCGTCCTGGGCGGCGTGCTCGGGGTGGCGAGCGCGGCCTGGCTAATCTGGAGCCCGCTCCGCCACGTGCTGCGCCTGGAGGCCGACCTCGTCGACGGCACGCCCGTCGGGGAGCCGACATCCTGGCCGCAGGATCTCCGCTCGCCGCGGCCGGCCATGGCCGGCGCCGCCGGAGCTGTGGGATGGCCGCTGACCATCACCCCGCGTCTGCCGACCATCCGCTGGCCGTGGCTGCCGATCGGCGGCGTTGCGCTTCAGCTGGCGATCCTGCCACCGGTCAGCATCCCGGTCGGCGACGCCGCGCCAATCCTGTATGTGGCCTCAAGCGCGGCCGTGCTCGCCTGTGTGCTGCGCAATCTGCGGATTCGCGGCCTGGCCATCATCGCCCTCGGTGGCGCGAGCAACCTGGTGGCCATCATCGCCAACGGCGGCCACATGCCTGTGAGCCCGGACGCTGCCCGCAGCCTGGGCCACGTTGCGGCATCGGGCTACACGAATACGGTCGAGTTGGCCGACGCGGCGCTCAAGCCGCTCACCGACATCATTGTCGTGGCTCCGCCGCTGCCGTTCCCCAACGTGTACAGCGTGGGGGACCTGTTGATCGTCATCGGGGTGGTGGTCGCGCTGGCGTCGGCGATCCTTCGCCAGCCGGAAGCAGGCGCGGCGAACGGGAGTACTCGGTCCCTCGGTACCAGCGGCCCATAGGTGGTGCACGCGTGGCGTTCGTAGCCTTGTCAGGCAGCGATCCACGCTGCTGGCGCAGAGCCGTCCAGGGCAAACCCGTCGTGAGGCGGGGACGCAAAGCCAGGGATCTCCTCGAGGAGACCGCCCGGCTGCCGGAAACGCGACATCTGTTCGGTTCAGCGAGGGCCAGGCAATGACCAGAGCCCGTGTCCGGGCGGAGGCCGCCCGTGTTCTGCTTCTGCTGGCTGCGCTTGCCAGCATGGCGTTGGCGCTCGGTGCAGAGCGTAAGTGGCTGTAGGCGAGCCACAGACAGGGCGCCGGGACCGCTCGACGGCCCCGGCGCTCTATAACTGACCCGTCGCGACAGCGAGCGGCTGATGTGTCGCACACCGAATGTCGCGTCGAGGACGTCGAGGACGAGCCGAGTAGCCGGGCCCACTTCATCGAGGTGATTCGGTGGTGCGTTCGGGCACCATCGCACCGTTGGCGACGCACGACGGCGTCAGAAACGCGATCGGCGCGCTGGACAGCGGACCCGGTGGGACGGTAGAGTCCGCGGATCGTGCGACCCACCACGCTGGTCGCGGGTGCAGCGCTCACCGCCGCACTCGCGCTGGTCGCGCTGCCAGGTCTGGCGGGCTCGCAAACCCCAAGCCCCGATCGGCCCATCGGTGCAGCGGCGTTCCAGGCGTTCAGGATTTCGGCAACGGACGATCGATCTTGGGAGGCGATCGATCCGCTTGACGCTGCCCACCGATCGGCCAACGCGCTCGGCGCCGAGTCCCAGTTGATCGAGCCCGGCACGGGGACGCGGCCACCGACCAGTCGGCCTCCGGCGGTCCAGCCCGGCGTGGCAGCGGGCTACTCGATCAAGCCACCACGATATTCGCTGCAGGGCGTGGCCACGTTCTACGACGCGGGCTTCACGGCCATGCGGCTGCCGCGCGGCACGGTGATCCGGGTCTGCGGGCCGGGCGGGTGCCTCGAACGCGTGATCTCGGACTACGGCCCGGTCGCCGGCACCAACCGGATCATCGACCTGTA
>DASPWU010000128.1:0-12911 GCA_035637675.1 Candidatus Limnocylindria bacterium
ATCCCCGCCGGCGCCGCACCGCGCCGGCGATCGCCCTGCCCGAATGTGCCACCCTCCGGAGCCCACCGTTTGACGTTCGAAACGCTCGGTCTGTCGCCAGACCTCCTGCGCGCGGTTGCAGAAGAGGGCTACACGACTCCCACCCCCGTCCAGATCCAGGCCATTCCGCTCATCCTCGAGGGTCGCGACGTCCTCGCCGCTGCCCAGACCGGCACGGGCAAGACCGCGGCCTTCGTCCTGCCGATCTTCGAGCGCCTGAAGTTCCACGCCAACATGAGCTTCTCGCCCGCCCGCCACCCGACCCGGGTCCTCGTGCTGACTCCGACTCGGGAGCTCGCCATGCAGGTCGACGAGATGGCCCGGACCTATGGCAAGTACGTGCCGCTCCGGGTGGCCAGCGTTTACGGCGGCGTGCCGATCGAGCCCCAGCTCAAGGATCTCCGGGCGGGCGTGGAATTCCTGGTGGCAACGCCCGGTCGACTGCTGGATCATGTCGGCCAGCGCACGGCCAACCTGGGCCAGGTCGAGATCCTCGTCCTCGACGAGGCGGACCGGATGCTCGACATGGGCTTCATTCCGGACATCCGGCGGATCCTGGCGCTGCTGCCCGCCAACCGCCAGAACCTGCTCTTCTCGGCGACCTTCAACGACGAGGTCCGGTCGCTGTCCAGCGCCTTCATGCATCATCCCGCGACGGTCGAGGTTGCGCCCCGGGACACGGCCGCCGAAGGAGTGCGCCAGATCGTCTACCCCGTCGATCGCGATCGCAAGGAAGCGCTACTCGCCCATCTCATCCGCCGGGACGACATGCGCCAGGTGCTCGTCTTCACCCGAACGAAGATCGCCGCAAGCCGCCTGGCCTCCCGACTCGACCGCGACGGCATCCAGGCGGTCGCCATCCACAGCGACCGCACCCAGCCGGAGCGAACGCGCGCGTTGGAAGGCTTCAAGAGTGGCGACATCCGGGTCCTGGTCGCGACCGACGTGGCCGCGCGCGGCCTGGATATCGAGGACCTGCCCCACGTCGTCAACTTCGAGCTGCCACCCCATCCGCAGGACTACATCCACCGGATCGGCCGGACCGGCCGGGCCGGCGCGACCGGCGACGCGATCTCCCTCGTCTCCCTGGACGAAGCGGACCACCTCAGGGGCATCCAGCGGCTTCTCAAGCGAGCGATCCCCTGGACCGTGGAGGATGGCTTCGTCCCGATCCACGACCGCGAGAACCCGCCCCGGGCCCGGACCGGCGGCGGCCGCGATCGCAACGGCGGCGGCCCGGAGGCTTCACGCCGGCCGCGTGCGGGCAGCCGGTCCGCGGCAGGCGCGTCCGAATCCTCCCGCGCGTCGCGGTCCTGAACGGTCAGCCGGCGGGCTCCAGCGTCTCGAACAGGCCGGGCGTTCCGCCGGCGTGCCAGAAGACGACCCTCCGGCCGGTCAGCCGGCCCTCTCGCGCCTGGGCCACCAGCCAGGCAAGGGCCTTGGCCGTGTATATCGGATCGACGAGGATTCCCTCTGTCCGCGCGAGCAGCCCGGTCGCCTCTTCGGCCGCCGGATCGCGCCGGCCGTAGTCGATGAGGAGACGTGGCTCCTCGACCACGATCTCGGGTCGCCAGCCGGCGCCGAGTCCCGCGATGCGGCCGAGCTCGCCGGCCAGGCTCGCAACGGCAGGGCGGACCTCAGCGGCCGGGTGCGCGACGGCCACTCCCGTGACGGCGGTCTCCAGGCCGGCCAGGGCCAGGCCGACCGCGAGCCCGGCCTGTGTGCAACCGGTGGCGGTCGGCAGGACGACGATGTCGGGGGCGAAGCCGATCGCGGCCGCCTGACCGGCGACCTCGAGCCCGGCCAGGACCTGGCCCAGGGCGCCGATGACGCCGCTGCCGCCGACGTCGATGACATAGGGCCGGCGACCGGCGGCCCGCAGGCTGCTGACGAGGGTCTCGACCGCTGCACGGCGTTCGGCCCGCTCGCCGGTCGCGGTCAGCTGGACGTGCGCGCCCATGATCCGCTCCAGGAGCTCGTTCGCGCCCGGCCCGGCAGCGGGTGGGCCGGTCAGCACGAGATGCACCTCGAGGCTCGCCCGGGCCCCGGCCGCGGCCGTGAGCCGGCAGTGGTTCGACCAGCGCCGGCCGGACGTGACGAGGGTGTCGGCGCCTTCCGCCAGGGCCGCCCCGACCAGGAATTCCAGGTTGCGCAGCTTGTTGCCGCCGAAGGCGAGCGGGAGGAGGTCCTCGCGCTTGATCCAGATCTCCACCTCGCTCGGGCCGCCGAGCGCGGCCGCGAAACGATCCAGGCGCTGGACCGGGCTGGGACCGTCGAGCAGCGGAAAGCGGGGTGCGTCCGGCATCCAGGTCACCCACCGATCGTAGCGACTCCCGACGGTATGATCGGCCGATGGCCGTCCGCGTCACCCCCGAGCAGCGTCGCACCGGAACGGGGCAGACGGTGGACATGGAGCGCTCGATCGCCATCTCCGCGTCGGCGACCGGCTCGGTGCGGTTGTACTCCTCGATCGTGACGACCGCTCCGGGCAGGAAGACGCGGATTCACCACCACGGCGAATGCGAGACGAGCATCTACATCCTGTCCGGGGAGGCGCGATACACCTGGGGGCCGTCCGGACAGGAGCACACAATGTCCGCCGGGGCGGGCGACTTCATCTTCATCCCCGCCGGCGAGATCCACGTCGAGGAGAACGCCTCGGTCACCGATCCGCTCGTGGTGGTCCTCAGCCGCAACTGCCCGGAGTCGCACGTCGAATACGTCGACGCCGAGCCGGATCCGGACGGAGAGCAGCCGGCGCGGTGCTGAGGCCCTGGACCGACGTCGAGCTGGCCGAGCTGGTGGCCGCGGCCGGGTTGACGGGCGTCCCGGAGGAGCCGATGCCGACGGACGGCTGGTCGGGCGCGACCTTCAGCCGCCTCCGCCGGGCCGATGGCGCGCGCTTCGTGCTCAAGCGCGATGCGTACGCCGCGAACTGGATCGTCCGGGCCACCGCCGACGTCGAGCTCCGCGAGGCGGTCTTCGCAGCGACCGTGGGCGCGGGCGGGATCGAGGCTCCCCGATCGATCCACCTTCCCTACCTCGGTGCGGCCCGCGACGGTGAGGGCGCGGCGATCCTCATGCCGGACCTTTCCGGCGAGCTCATCGCCTGGGAGGATCGGCGACCGGCAGTCGCGCTCGATCGGGCCGCGCTGACGACCGTACTCGACGCCATTGCCGGGCTGCACGCGACTCCGGATGCCCTGCGGCCGACGGGCAACGTCCCGGGTGCCGGGCCTCTGTGTCCGTTACGCGAGCGCCTCCTGCTCCTGAGCCGGCCATCCGCCATGAGGTACGCCGATGAAGGCACCTGGGTCGGAGCCCGATTCCTGGCCGGCTGGGATGCCTTCGACCGGCGGGCGAGCGCATTGGCACGGCGACTGATCGAGAGCCTGTCAGACGACCCGGCGCCGCTGATCGCCGCGCTCGGTCGAATGCCGTCCGCCGGCCTCCACGGCGACCTGAAGCTCTCGAACGTGGGGCTGCTGCCCGGCCGCCGGGTCGCCCTCATCGACTGGCAGATGACCCTGCGGGCGCCGATCGCGGTCGAGGTCGGCTGGTTCCTGGTGTCGAACGTGGCGATCCTGCCACTCGCTCCACTGGCGGTCCTGGACGCCTACCGTGACGCAGTGCGACGGCGGGTGGGACGCGGAGGCCGTGCGCATCCGCGCGGCCTGGATCGACCCGACCAGGACGAGATCATCGGCGATTGGGAGGCGCAAGCCGACCTGGCCTGGATCGTCGGCCTGCTCCTCCGGGGATGGCG
Source organism: Candidatus Limnocylindria bacterium (assembly GCA_035637675.1). Taxonomy (GTDB): domain Bacteria; phylum Chloroflexota; class Limnocylindria; order Limnocylindrales; family CSP1-4; genus C-114. The sequence goes on from DASPWU010000128.1 coordinate 3,806, forward strand.
AAAGGGCCCGGACGCCGAGGCCGGCGTCGCACATCCGTCAGGCGTGTCGGCCGTGGATGACCTGGCGTGGTGGTGCGCGATGGCCGTTCAGGCCGCAGAGCGACGGCTCTGACAGCGGGGCCGGCTTGGCGTTCGTCGCGGCGGTCAGCTTCACATTCCTGCCGTACGGGGAAACGAGGGATCCAGGTTGTGGCCCCGAGGTGGCCGGCGGCCGGCGGGCAGCAAATGCGGGCCGACCGGCGGGAGGCGCCGATCGGCCGCATCGGAGGATGGATCAGCCGCCGGATCCCTCGGGCGGCCCAGGCGGTCGGGCTGGCGGTGGGGCCGCTGGCGGCTGGGCGGGCGGCCCGGGTGGTTGAGCCGGCGGTCCGGGTGGCTGCGCGGGTGGCGGTCCGCCGGCACCGGCTGGCGGGGCGGCCTGTGCCTGCGGCGGTCCACCGGGCGCCGCACCCGGGGGCGGCCCAGCCGCGGGGGCGCCGCCGGGTGCGGCACCGGGAGCGCCCTGGGGCGGGGCCGGTGGTCGCGGCGGTCCGCCAGGCGCGGCACCTGGAGCGGCACCGGGGGCTGCCCCGGGGGCGCCGGGGGGACCGGCGGGCGCCGGTGGGCGGGCAGAGTCGAAGACCGTCTTCGGGTTGGGGAATGTCGGATTCATGCGAACGTCCAGTCCATGGACGTCCCGCAGGAAGTCCATCCACCATACGTCGTATGCCCCGCTGGTGAACATCCGGCCAAGCTTGTTCATGTCCTCGCAGATGAGGGTGTGAATCGCAAGCTCGAACGGCGGACCGGGCTGCACGGCGATGAGGTGCTGCCGGATCGTGGCAGTCTGGTTCAGCTGGTCGTACTCGGCCCGCAGGCCCCTCCCATCGAGCTCTGCGCCGAATTTCAGAACACGTTCGGTCTGGCCGGGCTTGATGGGCAGTGCGTAGGTGAATACGGGCATCGTCGTCCTCCACGGGTGCCGCCTGTCAACCCGCTCAGTGTGCCACCCGCGACAAGCGATCACGTCTCGAAACGGGTCGCGAGTTGGACGACATGCCGAACGCCCCGGTGGGAGGACCGGGGCGTTCGGGTCGGTAGCTGGCGCGGAGCGACCGCTCAGCGGGCCCACAGGGCCCGGAGGCGCAGCGTGCTCCGTGGCGCCGGCTTCTCGGCCGATTCGGAGCGGCGGACACGGGCGATCAGGCGCTCACGCTCGGCCTCGCGCCACAGCTCCTGCTGCCGGCGCTGGACGTCACTGAAATCGTAGGCTCGAAGCACCGTCTGTACCTCCTTTCTGGGGTCTTCCCGGTTGTCCGGGCGAGAGGAAGCATCATCGGGCCGGCGTCGCTCCGAAGCGGACGTCGGTGGTCGGTCGGGGCGGCGGGATGTCGGTTCCTGGATGGACGTTCGTCCAGCCCGACCCGGGAACGCCACCATCCAGCCCGCGTTCTCGGGGCGGGTGACCGCGCCTGCGCCCGGGCAGTCAGGGGCGGGGCGCCTCGGCGAGCTTGTGCTCGACCGCCCACAACGCGGCCTGGGTCCTGGAGGCGAGACCGAGCTTGCCCAGGATGTTCGAGACGTAGGTCCGTGCGGTTCGCTCCGTGATGAACAGGGTCGAACCGATCTCCTTGTTGCTCATCCCCTGGCCGAGAAGGCGGAGGACGTCGCGCTCGCGATCGGTGAGCGGCTCCGTCGCGTCGGGCTCCGCCTTCCGTGCGCGGATGCGCTGGGTGAGGAGCCGGGCGACCGCGGGGTCGAGATGAACCTCACCGGCAAATGCCGCCCTGACGGCCGCGGCGACCTCGTCTGCCTCGGCGTCCTTCAGGAGATAGCCCGACGCGCCGGCCTCGAGGGCCGCCGTGACCTTCTCCTCCTCGATGAACGACGTGACCGCAACGATCTCGGTCTCGGGCAGCTCCGCCTTGATGCGGGCGATTGCCGTCAGGCCGTCCATGTTCGGCATGAGAAGGTCCATGAGGACGACGTCGGGCCGCAGCCGGCGGGCCAGGGCCACGCCTTCCGAGCCGTCGCCGGCTTCGCCGACGACCTCGATGTCGTCCTGCAGGTCGAAGAAGACCTTCAGTCCCATCCGGACGACGGCATGATCGTCGACGAGCAGCACGCGGATGGGAGTCGTGTCGTTCACGCTGGCCTCGAGCTCCGGCCGGCCGGAAACGTCTCCCGAGACGGGCGCGACCCGGTCACCGACCCTCATGGCGAGTCTACCATCGGCCGAAGCGGTCACGATCCGGCGATCTCCGCCTGGGCGCCGGCGGACTGGGCGGTCGGTCCAGCGTGCAGGGCCACGGCGAGGACGGCCTCGACGACGGCGACCGGATCGGCGCTCTTGCAGATGAAGGCGTCGGCGCCGGCGTCCATGGCCAGCTGTTCGTGATTGGCTGACCAGCCCAGCACGAGGATGCGGACGTGTGGCCGGACGCGGCGCATGGATGCGATCAGGGCCAGGCCGACCTCGAGCTCGGGCAGCCGCGGGTCGAGCACGACGATCTCGGGGCGGCTCCGGCGCATGGCGCCCATCGCCTCGGCCGGCTGGCCGGTGGTTGCGACGACTCGCAGCCCTTCGGCGAGCGCGATGAGCCCCGCAAGGCTATCCCGGACGCGATGATCGGCGTCGACGACGAGGACTCGGCGGTGACCGTTCGGGCCGGGATCGTCCCGACCGTCACTGTTCCGGCCGAGCCGGTAGGGGGGCGTCGTCATGGATACGAGACTGCCGGACGCCGGCGATCGCGGCTGCCGACCCCAGACCACGATCGCATGCGACGAATGTCCATCCCTTCGGTGCGCGGGCGCACCGGCGGACGACCGCCCGGACCCGGTCGTCAGAGCGCGGCAGCCCCGGCGCGGGGCACGACGACGGCGATGGTGGTGCCCTTGCCCGGACGCGTCTCGACGCCGAGCTGGCTGCCGATCGCCTCCGCTCGAGCCTTCATCCCGGCCAGGCCCAGGTGCCCCGCCGGCACGGCGGCGGCATCGAACCCCGTACCGTCGTCGATCACGACCAGGCGCACGCCTCCGGGATCCGGCCCGAGCGTCAGCCGAACGGTCCGGGCGCGGGCGTGCTTGACCACGTTGTGGAGCGCCTCCTGCGCGATTCGGTAGAGGACATCCTCCACGTCGCTTGGCAGTCGCTCATCGAGGTCCGCCTCCACGACCACCGGCAGGCCGATCCGTCCCTGGACGGCCGCGGCGTGCCGGCGGATCGCGGGGACCAGCCCGTCCTCCTCGAGCCCGCCTGGCCGGAGCTCGAAGATCAGCGCTCGCATCTCCGCCAGCGCGTCACGCTGGAGGTCGCGCAGCGTGGCCAGGCGCTCCAACGCTGCCTGCGGGTCTCGGGACATGAGCATCTCGATGCTGCGGGTCATGAGGGTCATGCTGAACAGCGCCTGCGTGACCGAATCATGGAGCTCCCGGGCCAGATGGGCTCGGGCGTCGCCGGCGGCCAGCTCCGCCGCCCGCCGCCGGAGCTCTCGTTCGAGCCGATCCCGTTCGCTCATGTCCCGAACGGAGCCGTTGGCGCCGACAAAGACACCGTTCTCGATCCGGTTGACGGCGACGAACTCGGCCGGGATGGGATGGCCGTCCCGGTGCAGCAGGTTGACCCGGCCGCGAGTCTCGCTGCTCCCCTCGCCCATCTGTTCGGTCCAGTCGATCTCGGCAACCTCCCTGGAGCTCGGGTGGACGATGCCGCCGAAGTGACCGCCGAGCAGCTCCTCAGGCTGCCAGCCGGTCACGCGGTAGGCGGTCTCCGACAGGAACGTGAAGCGGCCCTGCGCGTCGACCGACCAGACGATGTCGGGCGAGTTCTCGACGAGGTACCGGTAGCGCGACTCCGAGTCGCGCAGGAGCTTGTCCAGCCGGGCGTTGCTCACCGCGATCGCGGCCTGATCGGCCAGGACCTGGAGACGTGCGATCGACTCGTCGTCCAGCTCGCGGATCGTTCGGAACGAGATCGCCAGCGTGCCGATGATCTCGCCGGCAGGCGCCCGCAACGGAGCGACCGCGCAGCCCCGAATACCCAGCCGGGCGGCGACGTACTGGTCGGCGGGCTCGTGGGGCACCCTTGGGTCCACCAGATAGTCGTCCGTCTTGACCGGCCGGCCCAGGGTCGCGGCCAGGCCGTTGATGCCACCGTGCAGCGGGAAGCGGAGGTCCAGCATCCAGAGCCGCGTGTCGTCGTCGACACCGGCCGCAACGACCGGCACGAGGTGGCTGCGCTCCTCCGACAGCAGCGTCAGGTGGGCGCCATCCGATTCGAGGAGGCGCCGAGCCTCGTCCACGATCCGCTGCAGGACCTCATCGGGGTCGCGGATCGCCGTGATCCGGGCGGCGATCTCGCGCATCGCCTGCTCGGCATCCGCGCGACGGGCAAGCTCGGTCTGTGAGCGGGCCAGTTCGTCCATGCGGCGGGCATTGGTCAGGGCGATCGTGGCCTGGATCGCGAGCGAGCGGCTGAGGGCGACCTCCTCGTCCCCGAAGACGTCGGGTTGGGCGGAGAAGATCCCGAGGACGCCGAGGGCACCCGACTCGTCCACGAGCGGCGCGGCGAGCATGGACCTGAGGCCGACCTGGCGAGCGAACGTGTCCGGTCCCCGCGCGTGGACGAACCGATCGTCGGCCAGGTAGTCGCCGGTGACGATGACGGCCCGCTCGGCGATGGCTCGGCCGAACATCCCCTCGCCGATCCTGATCTCCAGGTTGCGCAGGAGCTGCCGGTGGGCCTCGTCCCGGAACCCCGCGTCGTATGCCCATCGGATCGTGTTCGTCGAGGGATCCAGCAGGTCGAGCAGTGCGCCGTCGGCCTTCAGGAGTCGGGCGGCCTCGTCGACCGCCTGCTGGAGGATCGCGCCCGGGTCCCGGAGGGCCGTGAGCTCGGCCGCAATCGCCGCCAGCGACGCCTGGGCCGCGGCTCGCCGAGCCAGCTCGTCCTGGGACCGCCGCAGCCGGTCCACCAGCTCCGCGTTGGCAAGCGCGGTGGCGGCATGGTCGGCGAGGGCGCGCGCCAGGACGACGTCGCGATCGCCGAACGCAGAGGGTCGTGGCGAGTAGATGGCGAGGGCGCCCAGGCAGCGGTCGTCGACCTGCAGCGGAGCCGCGATCAAGGACCGGATGCCGCTCTCGGCGACCACCCGGTCACCTGTCCGCGAATGCCGGAAGGATCGGTCGGCCCCGTAATCCGCGGTCGATCGGGTCTGGCCGCTGGCCATGGCCGACGCGATCAGGCCGGCCGAATCGCTGCCGACCGATTCGAGGCTGGACCGCCAGCGCTGGACCCGTGAATCGGTCATGCCCGACTCGTACGCGAAACGCAGCCGCCCGGAATCGTCGAGCAGCCCGATGAGGCCTCCCTCCGCGCCGAGCAGCCGAACGGCCTCGTTCACCGCTCGCTGGAGGATCGGCGAGGGGTCGGCCGCCGCCGTTCCAGCGGACTGGTCGGCCGCCGCCGCTCCCGCGGATTGGTCGGCCGCCCGGGAGTCCGCGGCGTCGAAGTCGTCGGAATCGTCCGGAGGCGCGGCGGGCTGGACGAGTCGGGTCATCGCCCGGGAGTCTACGCCGTGCCGGACGCCGCCGGACCTGGGCATCCGTCGAGTTCGTCCATCGTCGACCGTCGGCTCCGGCAGCACTCCCGTGGCCGCGCGGCCACGGGTCAGCTCGGCGCGGCCAGATCCCGCCTGGGGAAGACCACGGCAGCCCAGACGATGCCGGCGACGGCCACGGCCAGCATCAACGCCGGACCGAACAGATCGATCGTGCCGGTGAGCAGCTCCTTGGGTCTCAGGTAATGGAAGAGTGAATACGGTTGGAGCCAGCTCGCGTCGGGCCACAGCGAGCCGAGGATCTCCAGGAAGTACGACACGATCGTGAACGCGATCGTGACGCCCAGAGCCGGCGACAGGCGATCGAACGACGCCGACGCGGCCAGGCCGATCGACGCGAACGCGGCGAACAGGAGCACGCCGTCCAGCCAGAGGACCGGGAGCCGGGCAACGTCGATCTCGTCCAGGACGCCGAAAATGGCGGCTCCGGCCACGGTGCCGGCGAGGATCGCCGCGATCGCGATGGCGATGAACAGGAGGGTCGCCACCAACAGCGTCGCGTGGAGCTGCCGCCGGGAGATCGGCCGAGCCAGGAGCACCTCCAGCGTGCCACGCTGGCGCTCGCCAGCGATCGCGCCGGCCGCAAACCCCACCGCGAAGACCGAGTTGAGGATGAGCGAGATGGGATGGATCAAGCCGAGGCCGATCGCGCCCGACAGGCTGAAGACGTCGCCCTCACCGAACTGGGCGAACTGCTTTGGAATTATTCCCGACTCGAAGAGCTGCTTGAACTGGACCCCGAACTGCGAGTAGATGATGGGCATGAGGAAGCCCCAGGCGGCCAGGCCGATCGCGACGATCGCGAGCTTCAGCCGCTGGGAGCGCCAGGTGTGGCCGAGCAGGACGAGGTTCATCGGTGCGTCGACCCCGGCGGCGCGAGCACCTCACCGGGCTGCGCCGAGTCGAGCGGCGGTGATCCACCGTCGCCGCCACGGGTCAGTCCCAGCTCGTCGGCGTAAAACTCCAGGAACGCCTCCTCCAGGTGGGCCGGCTCGATCGTCAGGTCGGTGATGGGGGCCGTCGAGATCGCGCGCAGGAAGGGCCGGACGTCGCCCTCGAGCTGGCAGGTCAGGAGGCCGTCCTTGACCGTGGCGCCGGAGACTCCTGGTACTCCGTCGAGTATCGGCGGCGGACCGGCCAGCCGCATCTCGACGTTCCGCTTGCGGCGGGCCAGGAGCGCGCCCACGTCTTCCAGCGTCGCCAGCCGGCCCTGGCGGATGATCGCGACCCGGTCGCACACGCGCTCGACCTCGGACAGCACGTGCGACGAGAGGAAGATCGTCCGGCCGCGCGCCCGCAGGTCGTCGAGGATGCCGTAGAAGGCCCGCTGCATGAGCGGATCCAGGCCTTCGGTCGGCTCGTCCAGGATCGCCAGCTCCGGATCGTGCTGGAGCGCCTGGACGATGCCCATCTTCTGGCGCATGCCACGCGAGTAGTCGCGCACCGGACGCCGGAGATCGCGCTCGGAGAACTCGAACCGGTCCAGGAGGTCGCGGCGATCCGGGGCCGGACGGCCATAGAGGCGCGCCAGATAGTCGAGCAGGTCGTGTCCGCTCAGGCTGTCGTAGAGCGCGATGCCGCCCGGAAGGTAGCCGACACGCCCGCGGATCTGGACCGACTGCCGCTCGGTGTGCAGGCCCAGGACGGTGGCCTGGCCGGCGGTGGGATGAAGGAACCCCAACAGCAGGCGGATGGTCGTGCTCTTGCCCGCGCCATTTGGCCCGAGGAAACCGAAGATCTCGCCGGGCCGGACGTCGATCGTGAGGTCCTCCAGCGCAACGATGGTGCGCCCGAAGCGTTTGCCCAGCCCCTCCGTGACGATGACGCTCACAGGAGGAGGCTACATGCTCGGGGCTGGCTATGCTCCCCGAATCAGAGGCCACGACGAGAAGCAGAAGGAGCATTCCCGATGCCCAAGACCGTCCCTCCCCTGCCCGGCGTCGAGCCGAGCGCGCTGCCCTTCAGCAAGGTCGTCGAAGCCAACGGTTTCGTCTTCGTTGCCGGCCAGGTCGGAGATACGCCCGGCAGGCCGGGCGCGGTGCCGGGCGGCATCGAGGCCGAGACTCGTGCAGCTCTCGACAACGTCGGCCGGCTGCTGCGCGCGGTCGGCCTGGACTATGGCGACGTCGTCAAGGCCACCGTCTACCTTCGCGACATGAGCGAGTTCGGCGCGATGAATGCCATCTACCGGGAGTACTTCGCCGTCGATCCGCCGACGAGAGCCACGGTCGGTGTCGCCGCCCTGGCCGCCGACTACCGATTCGAGATCGAGGTGATGGCCGCCCGCTGAGCCGACGGGGCGGCCCGGGGTGGCAGTGCGGCCGGGCGGCAATGAGGCCGGGTGGCAAAGCGGCCGGGTCGTCAGACGCGTCGGGCCATCAAGGATCCGGCAGCGCCTTGACGAATGCGGCTGCCCGGTCGAGCGCATCCTCCAGAACCGGACGCATCGTGTGGCCCAGGCTGGGCCAGGTGTGGAGCGTCCCCCGCCGGAGATTGCCGGCGGCCGCGCGCAGCAGGTCGATCCGCGCGAACGGGTCGGCCTCACCGGAAAGCAGCAGCACCGGGCAGGCGATCGCCGGCCAGTGAGCGACCCGCGTGGTGCCGTCCGGATGGCCGGGTCGGTGGAGCGGGTAGGACAAGCAGATCAGCCCGCGGTACCGATGCTCCGCCGCCGCGAGGCTGGCCACTCGCCCGCCGTACGACTGGCCGCCGACGACCACGTGATCGCCCGGCGGGGCTATCGCGAGCAGGGCGTCGACGGCGGCCTCCGCCCGACGCTTCGGGAGGTCGATGGCCACGGCATCGACGCCGCGAGCGCGGAGCCCGGCGGCGAGGGGCTCCATCGTGGCGGCTGAACCCGAGGCGCCCGGACCCAGATAGACGCGGACGGGGGTGGCCATGCCGGCAGCCTACGCCGACGCCCGACTGCGTGCCAGAGTACGCTCGGGGCGACCCAGCCTCGCCGTCCGATCTCGTCCCCGAGCCGATGACCGAACCACCCGCTTCGACACCCGCGACTGGCGCAGACGATCGCCCACGCTGCTGGTGGTCGCTGGCGACTGGCGGCCGCCCCGACCCGCTCATGGTCGCCTATCACGATGAGGAATGGGGCATCCGGATCCACGACGACGCCGAGCTCTTCGAACGGCTCGCGCTGGAGTCGTTCCAGGCGGGCCTGTCATGGTCCACGATCCTCCGCAAGCGAGAGGCGTTCCGGACCGCGTTTCGCGGGTTCGATCCGGCGGTGGTCGCCTCCTTCGGGGCGCGCGACCGGGCCCGCCTCATGGCCGACGCCGGCATCGTCCGGAACGCCGCGAAGATCGAAGCGACGGTCGGCAACGCTGCGGCGATCCGGGCGATCCAGGCTGCCTTCGGGTCCTTCGACGGATACCTGGCGGACCGCCTGCCGGGACCCACGCCCCGCCTTCCGGCCACCGCGACCGCCTCTGACGTCGCGAGCACCACGCCGGCCGCCCGGGCACTGTCGATCGACCTCCGCCGGCAAG
>DASPWU010000129.1:0-5328 GCA_035637675.1 Candidatus Limnocylindria bacterium
GCTCCCGCCGGCGGACGTCCCGCTTGGATGTCGAGAGCGGGTTGGCCAGCATCGACTGGCAGATGCCGAAGATCGACCAGACGAACCGCGCCGTGGCGTTGTTCTTCAGGGTGGACCACAGCTGGTACACGTTGGGGATGCTCACCACGTACACCCTGGCGGCCGGTGAGCCGGTCGTGACGGTGGTCATCGCCGCCGTGAACTGGGCCCGGAAGTCGTCCACGGAGGTCATCTGCGCCGCGGTTGGCTGGCAGACGTCGTTGCCGCCCATGAGGACCGTCACGTAATCGACGTGCTGGCCGACGACGGTCGCCATCTGGCCACTGAGATCGACCATCCGGGCGCCGCTCCGGGCATCGTTGTAGGCCCGGCCGGAGATGGCCGGGTTGACCGCAAAGAGGCGGAGGTAGTGGCTATTGACGCTCGAGTCCGTGCCGGTCGACCAGGACCCGGCCGGATTGTCGGTGAAGGGCAGGAATCCGGTGTTGTACGCCTGTGTGATCGAATCACCGGTGGACGCCATCGAGTTCGGAAGGCTCTGGCCGGCGACGCCGATCGAGGATCCGGCGAGGACGACGAGCGCGACGAGGGTCGATACGCCGACCACGACGCGGCGCCGCGCCCTGCGGAGCGATTCGTTGCGAGTCACCGTGGTTCTCCTCCCAAGCTTGCCCTCTATTTCGACCCGATTATCCCGCCCGTGTCTCCATCGCGGTTGCCTGGCCCTCCAGAGCGCGCTGGGGGATGCGCCCGCCCCGGCGCAGTCGAGGGCTGAGCGCAACCCCAAGGATGCCCACCGCCGCTCCGGCGGCGAACGCCACCGCCAGGCCGATCCACGGCTCGGCGCCGGCACGTGCGCCCGCGGCAACGATCGCGCCTGCCACGCCCGTTCCCAGCGCCGTTCCCAGCGTGTCCGACAGCTGCAGTCCGGCGGTCGCCCCGCCCTCCGTGCCGGGCGCCGCCTCGGCCAGGACCACGAGCGAGAGCGGCGAGTAGCTGAGTCCCATTCCGAAGCCGGCGATCGCGAACGCGGGCACGGCCCACAGCACCGGAACCGCGGGCACGAGAACGAGCGCTGTCGCGCCGATCCCGAGGACCGTCGTCGCCAGGCCCACGCCCACGAACCGCGCTGCGCCCTGGCGCACGACCGCGCGGGCCTGAACCCACGACCCGGCCGTCCATGACACGGTCGCGGCGGTCAGGGCGAGGCCTGCCTCTGCGGGGGTCGTGCCACGCCAGGCGACGAGCGCAAGCGAGATGTAGGCGTCGACGGCAAAGAACGCGAACGTGGCCAGGCCCCGGATGAGAATCGCGGCCGGGAGCCGTCCTCGCGCCCGCAGCGTGCCCGGCGGCACGAGGGATCGGAAGGCAGGGATTCCGAGCACCAGGCCGACGGCGGTGAGAGGGAGCCCCACCACCAGAATCGGGCTGGACAGGCCGGCCAGGGTCAGCGCGGCCGCCAGGGCCAGGACGATCGCCCGCGGCAGCCGGCGGGCCGAATCGGCCGCAGCCTCGTGCTCCGAAAGGGCATGTGCCGGATCGGCAGCGGGCACGTTACGGAGACCGGCCACGGCCAGCGTGCCGGACAGGGCGATGAGTGGAATGAGTCCGAGGAAGACGGCACGCCAGGTGGAATGCTGGGCGATGATCCCGGCGAGAGCGGGCCCAAGGACGCCCGGCAAGACCCATGCGGTGGAAAGCGTCGCGAACATCCGCGCCCGAAGACCCTCCGGCAGGCTCCGACCGATCGCGACGTAGGCGGTGGGCGCGATCGATCCCGCGCCGAACCCCTGGAGCAGGCGACCAAGCACGAGAATCGGCATCGTCGGCGCCAGCCCGCCGATCGCCAGGCCCACACCGAACAGCGTCAGGCCGCCGACGAACGGCCGGATGAGCCCGCCCCGGTCGATGAGTCCGCCGACGACGACAATGCCGACGAGGTTGCCGAGGAAGAACGCCGAGAAGACCCAGCCATACAGGTCGAGCCCACCCAGCTCCGCCGCGACCACGGGCATGACCGTCGAGATGGCCAGGGCCTCGAACGCGACGAGGGTGATCGTGAGGACGAGGCCGATGGTGAGCGCCCGGCGACGTGGCGACCACAGCCCGTCGGCGGCTCGCTCATTGTGGCGCGCGCTCACGCGCTCGTCACCGATGGCACCACGGATCGGATCGCCCACCCCATCGAGGGATGCTAGCCGCCCTCGCCTCCGTCGTGCTTGCCGTGGCGCTTGCCGGGTGGCTTGGGCTTGGGAGTCGGGGTGGGCGTGGGCCGTGCGGTCGGCGGAGCAATGCTTGACGAGGGCGCACCACCGACCGGGGCCAGCGAGCTGGCTGGATCGCCACCCCAGATCGCGCCGAGGAAGAGGACGACGGCCGCCAGCCCGGCGAGCCCGACCGCGACCATGGCGCCCCGTCGGGACGAGGGCTGCTCGGCTGTCTGGGGTGTCGCCGCCACCATGCCCGCGGATTCGGGGATAGCGATGACCTCGGTGGGCGCATCGGCGAGAGAACCCGCGGCCACCGGTGCGCTCAACCCCGCTGCCGCGGCCAATGGAGCCTGGAGCTCGTCTGCCGTCGGCCGAGCCGAGGGATCCGGCGACAGCATGCCCTGCAACGAGGAGGCCAGGACGTCGGGAACGCTGGATATGTCAGGCGGCCCGTGCCTGGCGGCATCGAGCAGCTCGATCGGCGTCCGGGCGTCGTACGGCGGGCGTCCGGTGGTGGCTTCCAGGAGGACGGCGCCGAGCCCCCAGACATCGGCTGCCGGCGCGGGAGCCTGGCCCTCGAGCCGTTCCGGTGACAGGTAGCGCAGCGTGCCCACGATGCTGCCGGTCTCGGTCAGCGCGGCCGCGCCCTCGTCGAGAGCCTGCGCGATGCCGAAGTCGGCCAGGCGCGCCCGACCGTCCTCGCCGAGCAGCACGTTGGCGGGCTTCACGTCACGGTGGATGATGCCCTCGGCGTGCGCGGCCGAAAGCGCCGAGGCGAGCTCGCTCCCGATCCTCGCGGCCTCGGCCGCCGGCATCGGTCCCGAGCGGCGCAGCCGGTCGTCCAACCCCTCGCCCGGGACGTACTCCAGCACGACCGCGGCCTCGTCGTCGGTCGCGACCGCGTCGTACACGGCAACGATGTTCGGGTGGTTCAGCCTGGCCGCGGTCTGCGCTTCCCGTTCGAACCTTCGGCGGGCAAGTTCGTCCACGAGGAGATGCGGATGGAGGATCTTGACGGCTACCGCGCGGTCGAGATGCTCGTCGTGGCCGAGCCAGACGGTCGACGTCGCCCCGGCGCCAATACGCTTCTGGAGGCGGTAGCGGCCGAGCAGCACCCTCTGTGCCGTTCCCGGGTCGCTCGACGGCCTGCGGTCGCGGACTGTTGCGGCAGAAGGGCGGTTGTGTGGCGCATGGCTGCCAGCCGCCCCGCGGGCACTGCGAACTGGCGGGCGCTCGGTCCTGCGGGCGCGAGTCATCCGTGAAGCCTGCCGGGAACGGCCCGGCGGTCGTGACATCCACGTGAACCCAACGGTTGCATTGGCATGTCAGGGCGCAGTTGACGATCCGTCGGTGCTTGGGTGTCAGATCGACTTCTCGAGCTCGATCTCGTCGCGGATCGGGATGCCGTAGTCGCCGATCTCAGGCATGCCGGGCTTCAGCCGGAGTCGGCTGGCGTCCACCGCGCCGGGATGCAGCCTGGCGAGACGGAAGCCACGCCGCTGGTAGAAGCGGAGGGCGTCGACGTTGTCGTTCGTCGTGATCAGCCAGAGGCGGGTGCAGCCGTGCTCGGCGGCGATCTGCTCCAGCTCCCGGAGGAGCGCCGTTCCGACGCCCTGCCACGGACGCACGGCGTGCAGGGTCAGAATCTCACAATCGGTGTCCCCCGCGATGTAGGTGACCACGCCCGCGAGCTCGCCCTCGTCCTCGGCCAGGAACGCGGGCTGCCTTCGCGAATCGACGAGCTGGTCGAGGCGGGCCACAAGGGCCGCGTTGTGGTCGCCGAGGAACGTGTCGACCCGCTCCCGATCGGCCACCTCGACAACGCGCACTCGGAGGCCCGCTGAAACCGACATCAGGCGGGTGGCTGGAGGAACATCCAGCGGTGGCCCTCGAGGTCGGCGACCCGATAGAGCCGGCCGACCGGCCCGTCCTCGATACTCGACAGCATCGTGGCCCCGGCGTTCTTCGCGCGCTCGAAATGGGCCTCGATGTCGTCCACGTGGACCAGCACGCCGTCGATGACCCACGGCGCCCGCAGCCATCGGTCGGCGGCCTCGCATGTCTGCCGATGCCGATCCGGGCTCTGGTAGTCGGGGGTCGGCGTCGCCAGCATGATCAAGCCATCGCCATGCTCCAGCTGCGCATGGGTGATGGTGCCGTCGGCCGCGGTGTAGCGCGCCTCCCGCTGCTCGCGAAACCCGAACGCCTCGGTTAGCCAGTCGATCGCCGTGGCGGCCTGCTCGTACGACAGCATCGGCACGACGGTGGACCGGTTTCTATCCGCCATCACTCACCTCATCGCCTGGGTGTGGACTCGCTGTATCCGCCTCTCGGCTCAGGTATTCCCGAATGGATTCCGACAGGTAGAACGAGCGAGGAGACTCGGGATGACCGATCGCCCCACTCTCAAGCATGCTCATCACGCTAGCCGGATCGTGGAGCGTGCTGAGAAAGGCCAGACCACGGACAGGATGACATCCGTCGCGTCCTGGAGGTCCTCATCGAGGTTCGAACCATCCTCCCGGACGTACCAGATGTCCGGGCGGTCGTGCACATCGCGCCTGAGCACCCGCATGAGGCCCTCGCGATGCAGCCGGAAGGGGCGGAGCATCGTTCCCGGCGGTGGCTCGCCGAACGGTCGAAACCACGGTTGCTCGATCGTCTTGTGCATCACGCGATCGAACGGATCGCAGTGCCAGTAGTGCGGCCGTAGGAGGCCGTGCCGGGCAGGAACCAGGGGCTCGGTTCCAGCCAGGAACCGTGGATAGCACGCGACGTACACCGAGAAAGAGACCGGCGGACAGCCCGAAGCGTCCGCGTCCGGGCCGACGACCTGCACCTCGACGACATCGATATTGCCTTCGACACGGCGCCAAGCAACCCGCTCCGTCCGCTCGGCGAAGCCCTTGGCCTTGAGCGCCGGCCACAGCGTCCTCCGGAGCCCTCGGTCGATATCCTTCGGGGTGATCGCGATGTGCAGTCGATGGGTCATCTGAGAAGACTACGGCTCCTTCGAGATGTCGCGTGTCGGATCGGGACGGAATCTCGCAGGCTTCGCTCATGCCACGCGAGTGTCAGTCGGCGCCCGGTGTGTACCCATAGCGCTTCTGAAGCTCGG
>DASPWU010000130.1:0-10001 GCA_035637675.1 Candidatus Limnocylindria bacterium
AGGATGCCGTCGTCCGTGATCGGGATGAACTCGAGGTCGCCGTCCTTCTCCTGGACGAGGAGCTGCCACGGAACGAGGTTCGCGTGGTGCTCCATCTCGGTCAGGACGATCGCGTCGCTCTTGTTGATGTTGCGGCGCCCCCAGCTGTAGGCGACGAGGTTGATCGCCTCGGTGGCGTTGCGGGTGAACACGATCTCGTGGGCATCGGGCGCGTTGATGAACCGGGCCACCCGGACGCGGGCCTCTTCATAGGCCGCCGTGGCCCGCTCTCCGATGTCGTAGATCCCGCGATGGACGTTCGCGTTGTAGCCGCGGTAGAAGCCATCGACCGCGTCGATGACGACCTGGGGCTTCTGGCTCGTGGAGGCCGAGTCGAGATAGACGAGCGGCTTGCCGTGGACGAGCGTCGAGAGGATCGGGAAGTCGCGCCGGATCGCGTGTGCATCGAGCGGCCCACCCGCCTCGGGCGGGCGGGCGGCCGCGGTGATCGGCTCGGTCGTGATGGTCATTCGACGCCCTGCCCGGCTAGCGGCCGACCGCCACCGGGTCCGTCCGGCCTTCGTCGTGGCGATCGCCTCCGTCATGGCGGTCGCCTCCACCCCGGCGCTCCTCGCCGCCGGCGCCGTGGCCCCGCTCGTCCGGGGCGATCGGCACGGCCAGCGCCTCGTCAGAGACGCTCGTCTCCAGGCCGGCTTCGCGCAGGATCGGGCCGTAGCCCTCGTCCTCCAGCCGGAGGGCGAGATCCTTGCCGCCGCTCTTGACGATCCGCCCGGCGGCCAGGACATGGACGAAGTCTGGGGTGATGTAGTTGAGCAGCCGCTGGTAGTGGGTGATGAGGAGCACGCCCATCTCCGGGTTGAGCATCGCGTTGACGCCCTCGGCGACGACCCGCAGGGCGTCGATGTCGAGGCCCGAGTCGGTCTCGTCGAGGATCGCCATCTCCGGCTTGAGGACGGCCATCTGGAGCATCTCCAGGCGCTTCTTCTCGCCTCCGCTGAAGCCCTCGTTGACGTAGCGGGTCGCGAAGCTCTCGTCTACCTTGAGCAGCGCGAAGGTCTCCCGCATCTTGTTGCGGAAGTCGCGCATGGAGATGCCGCCCCGGGCCGGGTCGGTGGGGTCCACGTCGCCGTTCTTGTCGACCCCCTGAAGTCGCGCGTTGAGCGCGCTCCTGATGAAGCTCGCCACGCTCAGGCCGGGAATCGCGGTCGGGTACTGGAAGGCGAGGAAGAGGCCCAGGCGGGCGCGCTTGTCGGGCGTGAGCTTGAGGACGTCGCGGCCCTTCCACGCGACCTCGCCCTTCGTCACGACATAGGCCGGATGACCCATCAGCGCGTAGGCCAGGGTGGTCTTGCCCGATCCGTTCGGGCCCATGATCGCGTGGACCTCGCCCTTGCCGATCTCCAGGTCGATGCCCTGGAGGATCTCGCTGTCGAGGTGGCCCAACGGCGCCACATGGAGGTCGCGAATGACGAGGCGCTGATCCGTGCTCACGATCGGGTCAAGGCTCCGGTGCCGGGGGTTGCGGTCGGGAGGGCCATGGCGGTTGCTGGCGCCGCGGTGAGCGCCTGGGCGGGGACTGCCTGTGCCGCCCGGGCCAGCAGGACGGCCCGTGTCGGTACCAGGTCGGCCAGCGTCATGCTGTCCAGCGCACTGGAGATCGCGTCGCGGATGCGAACCCACAGCAGGTTGACCGTGCAGCTCGACGTTCGATCGCACTGCAGCCCGTGCTCGGGATCCTCGCTGGCGCAGACCATCGGCGCAATCGGACCCTCCAGCGCACGGAGGACGTCGACGATCTTCGTCTCCTCGGGCGGTCTGGCCAGCTGGTAACCGCCGCGTGCCCCGCGCGTGCTCGTGACCAGGCCGGCATCGCGCAGGCTCATGACCAGTTGCTCGAGGTACGCCCGGGGCAGGTCCTCCTCGGCCGCGATCTCGGCCAGGCTGGCCGGTCCGGCTCCGAAGTGGCGGCCGAGCTGAACCATCAGCCGGACGCCGTATTCGCCCTTCGTGCTGAAGGAGACGGCGCCGCTGCCGTGGAACAGGTGTCGCTGATGGGGCTGGGTACCGGTAGCGGTCAGGGTGGAAATCCTCGTGCGCAATCCCGAGTGTTTCGGTCGGGATTACTGTACCGGCCCGAGCCTGAACGCGTCAACGACGACTGGTTGGCCGTAGGATCCTGGTGATGACTCACCCGCTATGGCCGCTGTTCGACCTCCGCTTGCGAACTGAGCGGCTCGAGCTGCGGCTGCCGGACGACGACGAGCTCGCGCGGCTGTGCGCCATCGCGCGGGCAGGGATCCACTGATCCGGGCGAGATGCCCTTCGCCTTCCCGTGGACCGACAAGCCGAGTCCGCGCTTCGAGCGTGAGTTCGCACAATTCCACTGGGGACTTCGGGCGCAGTGGCAGCCCGACGCGTGGAACCTCGAACTGATGGTCGTCGCGAACGACGAGCCGATCGGTGCCCAGGGGATCCTCGCTCGGGACTTCGCAACGTATGGGTTGGTCGGCACCGGGTCCTGGCTCGGACGGGCCTTCCAGGGCAAGGGCTACGGCAAGGAGATGCGCGGTGCGGTGCTGGCCCTGGCGTTCGAAGGCCTCGATGCGAAGGTCGCGGTGACCGAGGCGTTCGTCGACAACCGCGCTTCGGCCGGTGTGTCGCGAGCGCTCGGCTACCGAGAGAACGGGATCGGTCGTGCGGCGCCACGAGGTCAACCGATTGACACGCTGCGGTTCCGAATGACTGCCGACGACTGGCGATCGCGCGCACGGCCACGCGTGGAGATCGAGGGTCTCGCGACATCCCTCGATCTGTTCGGCGTGACTCGTGGAGGCGGCGGCTAGCCGGACGCGCCCCGGAGCCAGAAGGCAACCACGTACGTGCCCTCCCCATCCGTGACGCGAAACTCGTATGCGCCGGCGGGCCAGCCCGAAACCAGCCAATGTCGCGGTCGTGTCGGCAACGGATCCGATGGCGGCAGGTAGAACACCCCGGACGCATGCGTCCAGGCAACTTCGCTTGTGTCGACCGCTTCGCCATCGGCTTGCCAGGAGAACATCGCGATGCCCGGCAAGGGACGAACGAGAGACATCTCCCGGGTCCTGAGCCGAGTCGACAATTCGGGTCCGTTCTGGACGCCCGGACTGCGATAGAAGAGCCGGATCTCACGGGGCGACTTGGCCGACGGCCACGTGACCGCGAGAGCGACGGTCGCGACGGCCTGGCCAGTGGCCGGTAGGTCGAGGCGCTTGCCCGGGTGGGCCCGGTCGCCCGGCTCGGCCCGGTTGCCCGGCTTGACAGCATGCCAGTCGACGACGGGCCTGACCGATGACAGGCGCCGGCGGGTCGCCACCGCGATCTGGGTGACAGGAACGTAGGCAGCCGCGACGCCCCAGGCCCGATGTGCGTCGGCGAGTCCCATCCTCGAAATGTCTAATCCGGCGATCGGTTGGTCGCCCGTCACGGTCACGATGGCCGCGTCCGCGGTCGGCGCGGCCGCGCGCGGTGTGGTTCGGGGTTGGACCACGACTTCGGCGGGCACCGGGCGAGCCGGTGCATCAGGTCCGTTCGCCCAGGGCTTCCAGATCGCCGCCCCGACCAGGACAACGACGGCCAGCAGGGCAACCAGCAGGGGTTCGGCGCGGGCACCTGGGGTGACGCGCACGACCTCCGGCCGATCCTGGATCGCCATGCCAGAAGGCTACAGCTGGGCGCCGATAGCGGCCGGCGGCTGAGCCTGGACGGTCGGCGGGCGGCCAGAAATTCGTGCGGGGACTGTTGGGACACGCGTGGCCATGGGATCGGGCGCGATCGTGGTCAGCTGGACCTCGAGCCACGCACGCGGGCGCCCGGCCGAGGCTCAAACCAGGGCCACGACCGCCGTCGCGGCACCCGCCGGCGGCCCAAGAGTCTCCTGGTGGATATCTGGCCGCGAGATCGGCCGAATGGGTCCATAACAATCATCGGGAGAATATGTGGCCACGATCGGTAGGCCACAGGGCGCCGCCGCTCCACCGCCAGCGGGATCACGGCGGCCGGGCGGCGCGGTTGGTACTCCTGGGCCATCGCGGGCGCGGGCGCGACGCGAGTAGGGTGGCACCGCCTCGCGGCTCGGGTGATCGGACGTGCGGCCGCCACGTTTGGTGGGGCCGCGGCCGGCGACCCGCCGGCGGACCAGTTGATCACGTGGAGGCAGAGCGAGACGTTGGTCGTTGCGTTCGATCGGCGGCGCGGGACGCTGTTGAGCGTTGCCGAAGCTGCCACCCAGGCGGCTGTGACCCCCGCGACCATCCGCGCCTGGTGCGCGGGCGGCCGCCTGCCGTCGATCGGCTCGGGGCCGCGCGGGATCCGCCGAATCCACCAGGCCGAGCTCGACCGCTACCTCGCCGAGCGATCTTCGCGCTCTGGCTCGGATCGCAGGACCACCACCTCGGTCCGTGGGCTGACCATCGATGGACAGGGCGGCGGCCGGGTCGGCAACGGCCGGATCGGCGGTGCCCGGGTCGGCGACGGCCGGGTCGGCGGTGCCCGGGTCGGCGAGGGCCGGGTCGGAGGTGCCCGGGTCGGCCGTGGCCGTCGACCCATGGAGGTGATTCGAGAGCATGTCACGCGGGCAGAGGCCCTTCGGCGAATCGCCTCGGAAGTCAGCGGCAAGCTCGACCTGACCTCGGTCTTCGACGCGGTCATCGATAACGCGCAGGCCCTGTTCGGCATCGACCGCTGCGGGTTGTGGCTGGTGGAGCCGGACGATCACCCCCTGCGTCTCGTTGCCCAGCGCGACCTGAGCCCGGAGGTAATCGCCGCCGTCGGGCACCTTCATCGTGACGCGCGGACGGCCGGGATGAAGGCGCTCCGCGAGCGCCGCATCCACGTCATGACCCCACGCGGCGCGGCGTCGCCCGAACTTCGCCGCGCCTATCGCGCCGACGGCATCCAGACGATCTGCTTCGTCCCGATCGTCTTCCGCGACGAGCCTCTCGGGCTTCTCGTTCTCTATCACCAGGCCACGCACGACTGGCCGAGCGAAGAGCTGGAGCTCGCCCGGGCGTTCGCCGACCAGATGGCGGCGGCGATCGCAAATGCCCGCCTGCACGAGGGCGTCCAGAGCCTGGTCGCCCGCCTGCGAGCGATCAGCGACCTCGCGTCGCGCCTCAACCGCATTCAAGACGTCAATGGCATTGGGGCTGCGATCGTCGCCGAGACGCGCTCACTGATCGACTTCGACACGATCCGCGTGTACCGGGTCGACGACGAGGCGGACGCCTGCGAACCGGTCGCCTTCCAGGGCCGCTTCCTGGGGTCCGATATGCCGACGCCCGAGATGCTCCGCGTGCCCATCGGCGCGGGATTGACGGGCTGGGTCGCCGCGAACGGCACGGCAATCCGGACCGGTGACGCGGGAGCAGACCATCGCGGCGTCATCATCGGCTCGGTCGATGACGGCCCCGAATCCATGCTCGTCGTCCCCATGGCCTACGAAGACCGGGTTCAGGGCGTCATCGTCGTGTCCAAGCAGGGCCGCGATCAGTTCGGCGAAGACGACGAGACGACGTTGTCCATCTTTGCCGGCTTTGCCGCCCAGGCGATGGTCAACGCCGCCAACGCCGAGCGGGTCAGCAGCCAGCAGGCGGAGCTCGAGCATCAGCTGGCCAGCCAGCGCCGCCTCCTCGAAGTCAGTGAGAGCCTGCTCTCGACGCTCGACCCGACCGGCGTGCTGGAGATGATCGCCGACTCGCTCAAGGCACTCGTGCCGTACGACTCGCTGACGATCTACAAGATCGATCGCGAGGCGGGCGTCCGGCGAGCCGTCGTGGCCCGCGATCGCTACGCCGACGTGATCCTGGACTACGCGCCCCCATTGACCACCGGCATCGCCGGCTGGGTCATCGAGCACGCGGAGGCGACGCTCGCCAACGACGCCCATATCGACCCTCGCTCGGCGCAGATCCCCGGCACCCCGTTCGAGCCCGAATCCATGATCGTGGTCCCGCTCCTCGTCGCAGGCGAGCCGATCGGGACGCTGAACCTGGCTCGGATGGGCGGGGTCGAGTCCCACTACAGCCAGAACGAGTTCGAGCTCGCCAAGCTGTTCGCGGGGCAGGCCTCGATCGCCCTCGAGAACGCCGAGACCCACCGGGCCGTGGAGGTCAGAGCCGAGCTGGATGCCCTGACCGGACTGCGCAACCACGGCGCGTTCCAACGGGAGCTTGGCCAGGCCGTGAGCGCATCGGACGGTTCGTCATTCGGCGTCCTGATCATGGATCTCGACGATTTCAAGGCCTACAACGACAGTCACGGACACCCCGCCGGCGATTCGCTCCTGCGATCCGTCGCGGGCGCAATCACCGCGACCGTCCGCGATGGCGACCGGGTGTATCGCTACGGAGGCGACGAATTCGCGGTCATCCTGGTCGGCGCGGACCGGCTCAGCTCCCTCGAGGTCGCCGATCGCATCCGCCGCGCGGTCGAGGCCGCCACCCCGCATGACCGGGAGCCACACGTTGGTATCAGCGTGGGCGCCGCATGCTATCCCGCCGACGGCCGGACCAAGGACGAGCTGGTGGTCGCGGCCGATCGGGCCCTGTACCTGCTGAAGCCGTCTCGCAGCGGCGCCGATCCGGCGCGCGACCAGGCCCGGGACGCCTACCTCTCCGTGCTCAACGAGACGGCCCTCGCACTGATGGACAGACTGGAGCCCACGGAGCTCCTCCAGACGATCGTCCAGCGCGCGGCCAGCCTCATCGGAACGCCTCACGGCTTCCTCTACGTCGCGGAGCCCGACGAATCAGCGCTCGTCGTCCGGGTCGGAACCGGAGTCTTCAGCGACCTGGTCGGCTACAGGATCGGGCGAGGCGAAGGCCTGTCAGGGACCGTTTGGGTCACGGGGCAGCCGATCACCGTCGACGACTACGACGCGTTCCGCGAGCGGCGCCAGGACCTGCCGACCGGCCGGTTCGGGTCGATCGTGGCCGTCCCGCTGACCGCGGAGGGCCGCGTCGTGGGGGTGATCGGCCTGGCGTCGGGTGGCCAGCCACGCACGTTCGATGACGACGAGGTCGCGGTCCTCGGCCGGTTCGCCCAGCTGGCTTCGATTGCCCTGACAAATGCCCATCTGTTCCAGGCCGCGCAACACGAGGTCACCGAGCGCGCGCGCGCCGAGGAGGCCCTTCGGATCAGCGAAGAGCGATTCCGGCGCCTCTCGGACGCGACGACCGAGGCGCTCCTCATCACCCGCGGCGGCGTCATGCTCGAGGTCAACCAGGCCATGTGCCGGCTGTTCGGTTACGAGGAGCACGAGCTCGTCGGCCGGCCGGTGATGGACCTCGTTGCCCCCGAGAGCGTTCGGTTCATTCAGTCGCTGTTTGCGAACGGCCTCACCGGACCGTTCGAGGCGCTCGTACTCGACGCCCAAGGCGAGACCTTTCCGGTCGAGGTGCACACGCGGACGGTCCCTTATTCGGACGGGCAGGACGTCGGCGTCTCGTCGGTCCGCGACCTTCGCGAGCGGCGGGCGATGGAGGAACGACTCGCCCACCAGGCGCTGTACGACCTCGTGACAGGACTGCCCAACAGGGTCCTGCTCATGGACCGAGTTCGCCACGCCCTCTCATCGGGACGGATGGGGAACAACTCCCCGATCGCCGTCGTCCTGCTCGATCTCGACCGGTTCAAGGTGGTCAACGAGAGCCTGGGCCACACGGCCGGTGATGCCCTTCTGTCGGCGGTCGCCCAGCGGCTCCTCGCCTGCCTCCGACCCGGCGATACAGTTGCGCGGTTCGGCGGCGACGAATACGCGATCCTGCTCGATGAGATCGGCGGGCCGAACGACGCGTCCATCGTGGCCGACCGGATCGTGGCCGAGCTCGAGACTCCGTTCGTGATCGGCGGTCGGGACGTATTCGTCACCGCCAGCATGGGCATCGTCGTTGGCCTGCCGGGCCAGGCCGATCCGGAAGGCATGCTTCGCGACGCCGAGATCGCGCTGTATCGTGCCAAAGCCGACTCGGCGATCCGACACACGCTCTTCGACCCGTCGATGAGCGCCGAGACGGTCCACCGGCTCGATCTCGAGAGCGGTCTCCGCCGCGCGATCGAACGCCACGAGCTGCGCGTGTTCTACCAACCGCTCGTGGACCTGGCGACCGATCGGATCGTCGGTCTGGAGGCGCTCGTCCGCTGGCAGCACCCGACCCGCGGCCTGGTGCCGCCGCTCTCGTTCATCCCGCTCGCCGAGGAGACGGGCCTCATCCTGCCGATCGGGCGCTGGGTCCTGGAGACCGCCTGCGGGCAGGCCCGCCAGTGGCAGCTCGCGTTTCCCGCCGACCCGCCGCTCACCATCAGCGTCAACCTCTCGGCCCGCCAGTTCGCCCAACCGGACCTCGTCGAGCAGGTCGGCCAGATCCTCGCTCAGACGGGCCTGCCCGCGTCCAGCCTGGAGCTGGAAATCACCGAAAGCGTCGTCATGGACGAATCGGAGCCAGGCATTCGGGCGCTGCGTGCGCTTCGCGAACTTGGCTGCCGGCTGGCGCTCGACGACTTCGGGACGGGCTACTCGTCGCTCTCCTATCTCAAGTCTCTGCCGCTCGACACCATCAAGATCGACCGATCCTTCGTGGCTGGGCTGGCCGGTGACGATGCCAACCTGCCGATCGTCCAGGCCGTCATCGGGCTGGCCCACGGGCTGGGGATCGACGTGACCGCCGAGGGCATCGAGACGGCGGATCAGCTCGGCTGGCTGCGCGACCTCGTCTGCGACCGCGGTCAGGGTTACTACTACGCCCGTCCGCTGCCGGCCGACGAGCTCGTCGAGCTCCTGAAGCCGGACGCCCCGCCGATCGGCCGGTCCGGCGCGACGCGCGTGGCGATCACCGCGCGGGCCGGCCAGCGCCGCCGGCTCGCCGCGGGCACGCCAGGCACCGGCACACCGGGCGGCGGTCGTCGTCGGAGCCGCATCGCGGGCTGAGGTCCTGTCCGGCAAGGCCAGGGGCAGCACCCGCGGCAATGGCCGGCAGCGCCCGCGGCAATGGGCGGCAGCGCCCGCGGCCAGATATTCGCCCGCGAACTCTTGGGCCGGCCGTGGCCACGGTGTCGGACAACCGGACGCCGGTAGCGTGCACGCCGATCGGGTGACGGCCGGCCCAGGCAGCCGATTCTCGTGCCCAGAGAACCTACGAGTCCACCGACGAATATCTGACCACCGAATCGCCGATTCCCGCGATTTGCAATCTCCGGGTGAATTTCTGGCTATCGCCTGGCCGTCGCGTGACCGCCCTCTGGTTGTCGCCTGGCCGTCGCCTGGTTTCAGACGGGATTAGCAGTCGCCCAGCGGTCCACCACCGCGTCGAGCCGGTCGAAGACCGCGGCGTCGAGCGATCGCACGACGCCGATGAACCGCTCGAGCATCGCGATCCGGTGGCCACGCCCGATCGCCTCGGGGTGCATCGTCAGGGTCAGGACACCGCCCGGCTCGTGTTCCCAGGCGTAGCGCAGCTCCTCGGACCAGATCTCCTCGACCTTGGAGGGCGCGCTCAGGGGCCCGACGCCGCGCTCGCCCGGCTCGAAATGGGGCCAGTCGTCCAGCGACCAGCTGATCGGGACCTCCACGAGAGGCCCGGGCTCGCCGAGGAGCGAGGCGCGGACGTCGTGCCGGTCGCCGACGCGCGCGCGGAAGAGGTGCACGTCATCCGACATCAGCGACGAGTCGTACCGGAAGCCCAGATCCGCCGCGATCCCCAGGGTGCGAGGCGACAGCGACCAGAACGGGGCGCGGAAGCCACGTGGTGAACGGCCGGCAGCGTCGCCGATCGCCTCGAAGCTGCGCTTCATGACGTCCAGCTCCGCGGGCTCGTCGAGTGTGGCGAGATCCTCGTGGGCCCAGCCGTGGCAGGCCAGCTCGTGCCCGGCGGTCACGATCGACCGGACGCTGTCCGGGAACGTCGCCAGGGTGTGGCCGGGCACGAAGAACGTGGCCGGGATCGCGTGCCGCTCGAGAAGCGCGAGAA
>DASPWU010000131.1:0-10450 GCA_035637675.1 Candidatus Limnocylindria bacterium
CCGGCCAGGAGCAGGCGGGCACCCGGCTGTTCGGCCGCTACGAGGGCGTGCCGAGGACCGCCTGGGGCGCCGACGGCGCGCCGCTGCCGAGCCGGATCACGATCTTCCGGCGGGCGCACGAGCAGGCTCACGCGGACGAATTCGGGCGCTCGGAGCGCGTCCGGTCGACCGTCCTGCACGAGCTGGCCCACCATCTCGGCGTCGACGAAGCGCGCATCCGCTCGATCGAATCGGACCGACGTCAGCCGAGCCGCTGACCCGGGTACCGGCCACTCACGTCGGGGTCCGGCCGAGCGGTGAGGCTGCGGTAGACTGCGCGTGCCCATCCGACCACGAGACTCCACCAGGAGGCCGGCAACCGATGTCCGCCGAGGACCTGCGCGCCAAGATCCGGGAGATCCCGGACTTCCCCAAGCCGGGCATCCTGTTTTATGACATCACGACCCTGCTCAAGGACCCGGCCGCCTTCAAGGAGGCGATCGACCTCATGCTCGAGCCCTACCGGGACGAGCACGTCGACCTGGTGGTCGGCATGGAGTCGCGCGGCTTCATCTTCAGCGCGCCCATGGCCTACCAGCTGGGGGCCGGGCTCGTCCCCGTGCGCAAGCTCGGCAAGCTCCCAGCGGAGACCGTGACGGTCGAGTACGCCCTCGAATACGGCTCCAACACGCTGGAGATCCACCGGGACGCGATCGAGCCGGGCCAGCGGGTCCTGGTCGTGGACGATCTGCTCGCGACCGGCGGCACGGTGGGAGGCACGATCGAGCTCGTGGAGCGGCTGCAGGGCGAGGTGGTCGGCCTGGCCTTCCTGGTCGAGCTCGACTTCCTCAAGGGCCGCGACAGGCTCAAGGGCCGGCGCGTCACCAGCGTTGTGAAGTATTGACCGAGGTCGCGAGCGAGGTCCCTGCGTTGCCCGATGCTCCGTCCTCCGATCCGCCGCGGCTGAACGACAGCGAGCCAAAAGACCGCGCAATGAATGACGGCGCCTCGAAGGACGGCGCCCCTGACGCCGGCGCGCCGCCGAACGGCGACCGGTCCGGTGCGAGCGCCGACCGGTCCGGTGCGGGCGCCGACCGGTCCGGTGCGGGCCCCGACCTCGCCCGCCGGCACTTCTTCCGGGCATTCGCCGACCAGATCGTTCACACCGCCGCGACCGTCGCCGGCGTCGCGGGCGAGCTTCAGCGGACCTCGGCAGAGGCGGCCAGCGTGATCCTGCGCGGCGACGTCGACCAGGCCAGACGCGGGGCTGCCCCGCGCGACATGGACAACCCGCCGGCCGGCGCCCCGGCCGGTTTCCGGACGGCCTTCCGCTGGGATGACCGCCGGCTCATCCTCATCGATCAGCGGCAACTGCCCAACGAGCTCGTGGAGGTGACCTGCGAGTCGCCCGGCGACGTGGTCCGCGCCATCCGCGACATGGTCGTCCGCGGCGCGCCGGCGATGGGCCAGGTGGCCGCGATCGGACTCGCCCTCGCCGCCGACCAGCTGCGCGACGCCGCGCCCGGGATCCGCCGGGCCACCCTGTCCGGCACCGTCACGGCTCTGCGCAACGCCCGTCCGACGGCCATCAACGTCCGCTGGGCGCTCGATCGATGCATGGCGGCCGTCGCCGCGGCTGGCGAGCTCAGCGAGGACGGCGCGCGGATCGCCGAGGTGGTCCGGCTGGAGGCGGAGGCGATCATCGCCGAAGCGGCCGCAGACCACGAGCGCCTGGCGACCCTGGCCCTGGCCGACCTGCCTGTGCCGGCCGATCGGCGGCTGGAGCTGCTCACCCACTGCAACACGGGACCACTCGCCTGCGGTCAGTTCGGAACGGCCCTGGGCGTCGTCCAGGCCGCCGTCCATGCCGGGCGTGACGTCCACGTCTTCGTCGACGAGACCCGGCCGTACCTCCAGGGCGCACGGATCACGGCCTGGGAGCTCGGCCAGGCCGGCGTTCCCCACACGATCATCGCCGACGCCGCCGCGGGCTGGGTCTTTGCCACGCGAGGCGTGGATGCCGTCCTGGTCGGGGCTGACCGGATCGCGGCAAACGGCGACACAGCCAACAAGATCGGCACTTACCCGCTGGCCGTGCTGGCCCAGCGCCACGGCGTGCCCCTCTATGTCTGCGCGCCGACCTCGAGCGTGGATCTGGCAACCCCGGACGGATCGCTCATCCCGATCGAACAGCGAGTCCGCTCCGAGCTGACGACCATCCGCGGCGTCGTCATCGCGCCGCCCGAATCTCAGGCCCTCAACCCCGGCTTTGACGTCACCCCGGCCGAGCTGATCGGCGCCATCGTCACCGAAGAGGGTGTGCTGCGGCCGCCGTTCGGTCCCGGACTGGTCCGGGCGGTGGAGGCAGCCGCGGCCCGGCGGCGGCCGGTCGCGGCGGACGTCTGATGGCAAGCGTGGCATTGACCGGCCGTCGAGACTCGGTGGTGGCGCGCGCCATCGCCGATCGCTCGGCCCTCCGCACGTTCCTGGAGAGCGATCGGCTGTACGCGGCGTATGCCATCTGCGACCTGGAGGACTACGAGTGGGCGCGCAGCCGGTGGGGCGCCGCCTATGCCGGCAATCGGCTCATCGCGGTCGTCCTCGAGTACGCCGGCCTCTCGCCCCAGCCGCTGTTCGTCATGGGCCGCAGCGATGGCGTGGAGGCCATCCTGCGTGACGTCATCCGGCCGCGTGCCGCCTATCTCGCCGCACGACCGGAGCAGCTGCCGGCGGTGGAGGCGCTCTACCGCGTCGAGCCCGGCGTCCCGATGGTCCGAATGTGGGTGGACCGGACGCGGTTCCGGCCCTATCCCTCGGACGTCCGCCGGTTGTTCCCGGCCGAGATCGGCGAGCTCAACCGGCTGTATGGCCTGGGCTTTGCGTCGTGGCTCCCCTCGAACGCGGTGGCGAACGGCGTCTACTTCGGCATGAAGGTGGGCGGCCGGCTCGTGTCGGCCGCGGGCACCCATGTCGTCAGCGCGACCGCGCGGCTGGGGGTCGTGGGCAACGTCTTGACCCACACCGAGTACCGTGGTCGGGGATACGCGACGGCGGTTACCGGTGCCGTCACCGCAGAGCTGCTCCGATACTGCGACCAGGTCGTCCTCAACGTCAGGACCGACAATCCGCCCGCCATCAACGCCTATCGCCGCCTGGGCTACCAGGAGCACTGCCAGTTCGAAGAGCGACTCGTCCATCGCCTCGGCTCGCCGTGGCCCGACCTGCCCGGCGCGCTGCGCCGGCTCTTCCCCCGCAAGGAGACACCCGCGTCATGACTGCCACCACCCCCGCTACCCAGGCCGGATTGCCCGCCCACGACGTCACCGACCTTGGCCTGGCGTCGGAGGGGGTTCGCCGGATCGAGTGGGCGGAGCGCGAGATGCCGGTCCTGCGCATCATCCGCGAGCGGTTCGAGCGCGAGCGGCCGCTCGAGGGGCTCCGGGTTGGGGCGTGCCTCCACGTGACGACCGAGACGGCCAACCTCATGCGGACCCTCAAGGCTGGCGGCGCGGACGTGACGCTTGCCGCGTCGAACCCGCTGTCCACCAAGGATGACGTGGCGGCCGCCCTCGTGACGACGTTCGGGATCAGCTGCTTCGCCCGGCGCGGCGAGGATCGCGACACGTACTACGCGCACCTCAATGCGGTCGCCGACACGCATCCCAGCATCACGATGGACGACGGCTGCGATCTCGTGTCGCTCCTCCACAGCGAGCGACCCGACCAGCTCAAGGAGGTCCTGGCCGGGACGGAGGAGACGACGACCGGCGTCATCCGGCTCAAGGCGATGGCCGCCGACGGCGCCCTTGGCTTTCCGGTCGTGGCCGTCAACGAGGCCCAGACCAAGCACCTCTTCGACAACCGCTACGGGACCGGCCAGTCGACCGTGGATGGCATCTTGCGAGCGGCCAACATCCTCCTCGCCGGCCGCAACGTCGTCATCGCCGGCTACGGTTGGGTGGGACGGGGGATCGCCGCCCGCATGAACGGCATGGGCGCCCACGTCGCGATCGTGGAGGTCGACCCGGTCCGGGCGCTCGAGGCGCTCATGGATGGCTATCGGGTCATGACGGTCGGCGAGGCCGCGCCGTGGGGCGAGCTGTTCGTGACCGCGACGGGCAACATCAACGTCTTCCGGCGCGAGCACTTCGCGGCGATGCGGGATGGGGCGATCATGGCCAATTCCGGTCACTTTGATGCCGAGCTGGACCTCCAGGCGCTGCGCGAGATGGCCGAGGGCCACATCCGCCGCGTGCGCGACTACATCCAGGAGTTCGACCTGGGTGGCAAACGCCTGAACCTCATCGCGGAGGGCCGCCTCGTCAACCTGAGTGCGGCCGAGGGCCACCCGGCGGCGGTCATGGACATGAGCTTCGCCAACCAGGCCTTGTCGGCGGAATACGTCGCACTCCACCACCAGGAGCTGGAGCCGAAGGTCTACGTCGTGCCGGAGGCGATCGATTCCGAGGTGGCGCGCCTCAAGCTCATCGCCCTCGGCATCCACATCGACGAGATGACGCCCGAGCAGAAGGCCTACGTCTCGTCATGGCAGCACGGCACGTGACGAACTCGCCGAGGGCCGCAGCGCCGTACGGCAGCTGGCGCTCGCCGATCCGCATCGAGGACGCCATCGGTGGGGCGACCGCGCTCGCCGAGGTATGGGTCGACGGCGCCGACGTCCTGTGGGTGGAGGGGCGGCCTTCGGAGGCCGGCCGGCGCATCCTCGTACGGAGGACTCCCGACGGGACCGTCCGCGATGTGACCCTGCCCACGTTCAACGTCCGCAATCGGGTCCATGAGTACGGCGGCGGCTCGCTGGTGGTCGCGGACGGCACGGTCGTCTTCTCCCACTTCGGTGACGGCCGCCTCTACCGCCAGCGGACCGATGGCTCGCAGGCCCCGACGCCGATCACGCCCGAAGGCGAATGGCGCTACGCCGACCTGCGCCTGGATGGCACTCGCGGCCGGATTCTGGCGGTCCGCGAGGACCACACTGTCGAGGGTGAGGCGGTGAACACCCTCGTCGGGCTGCCGCTCGCCGGCTCGACGGAGCCAACCATCCTCGTTCGCGACCACGACTTCTTCGCCGCGCCGCGGCTCTCGCCAGACGGGGGCCGGCTGTCCTGGTTGAGCTGGGACCATCCCAACCTGCCGTGGGATGGCACCACGCTGTGGCTGGCGGACGTCGCGCCGGACGGATCCCTGGCCGATCCGCAGGCGGTGGCCGGCGGCCCTGACGAATGGATCTGCCAGCCGCGATGGTCGCCCTCCGGCGAGCTCTGGCTCGTGGCCGAGCGGGACGAGTGGGCGACGCTCATGTCCCTGACCGCCTACCGGGCCGGCGAGCGGAGCCGCCTGCCACTCGACTTCGCGCCGCCCGACTGGATCTTCGACCGCCCCACCTACGCGTTTCTCGCCGACGGGCGGGTGGTCGGGGCGGCCCGGACGAACGGCCGAGATCGGCTGTGGCTCATCGACGCAGACGGCGGCACCCCGCGCGAGATCGAGTCGCCCTTCAGCGAGATTGCCTACCTCGTCGGCGCGGGCGACCACATCGTCTTCGTGGGGTCAAGGTCGACCGACTCGAGCGCGGTCGTCCGCCTGGACCCGGCCACCGGCGGCTGGGAGGTGCTCAAGTCCGCCTCCGACCGCGAGTTCGACCCCGCCTACCTCGCTCAGCCGGAGCCGATCGCGTTCCCGACGACCGGCGGGACCACCGCCCACGCCCTCTACTACCCGCCGACGAACCGCGACGTTCGCGGGCCGGACGGCGAGCGGCCGCCGCTCGTGGTCCGCTCGCATGGTGGGCCGACGTCATCCGCGTCGACCGGGCTCAACCTGAGCATCCAGCTGCTGACGAGCCGGGGAATCGCAGTGGTCGACGTCGACTACGGCGGCAGCACCGGCTATGGCCGGTCCTACCGGAAGCGGCTCGAGGGCCAGTGGGGGGTGGTGGACCTCGACGACTGCGTGGCTGCCGCCCGACACCTGGCCGACCGCGGCCTGGCCGATCCGGCGCGGCTGTGCATCGAGGGCGGCAGCGCCGGCGGCTACACGACGCTGGCGGCCCTCGCGTTCCGGGACGCGTTCGCGGCCGGCATCTGCTATTTCGGCATCGGCGACCTGGAGACGTTCGTCCACGACACGCACAAGTTCGAGGCCCGCTACCTGGACCGCCTCGTGGGGCCGTATCCGGCGGAAGCGGCCACGTATCGCGACCGATCGCCGATCCACCACCTGGACGGGTTTGCCTGCCCGCTGCTCATCCTCCAGGGGCTGGACGACCGGGTGGTCCCGCCCAACCAGTCGCAGATGATGGCCGACGCGCTGCGTGCCAAGGGCATTCCCTACGTGTACCTCGCGTTCGAGGGCGAGGGCCACGGGTTCCGCGGCCAGGCGGCGTTGCGTCGCTCGATGGAGGCCGAGCTCTCGTTCCTGGGCCAGGTCTTCGGCTTCACCCCGGCCGACAGGATCGAGCCGGTCGAGCTCGTCCGTCCGGAGGCGCCAGTCCGGCCCTGATCGCCTGCGGCGGCTTCGTCGTGCCGGCGTTACTTCGTCGCGCCGGCGTTACTTTGCCGCCCCCGGCAGCAGGCCCCAGCCGGCGAAGTGGACCTGCCGCCCGGCCGGATCGTCCGGGACCGCGACGGCGGTCGACCCGTCCGCCAGGTCGATCATGATGGCCTCGTCCCAGAACGGCTGGCCGTCGGTCGTGACCTGGCTGGCGTCGGCACCTATGCCCAGGAGGGCATAGCCGGTGCGGACCCCGAGCAGGCCGGCACGGTAGGTGCCGCCCGTGAGGGTGAACACCGGCACGGCCACGTCGTCGAGGCGGCCGGCGTTGACGAGCTCCACGCCCTTGGGGCGGCCTGTCGAGCCTGCCGAGACGTGGTCGATGACGAGGAGCTCGTCGGGCCCCCAGACGACCGGCTGGCCCTCGGGGCCGCCGCCGACCGTCGGGGCGAGGGGCGTTGCCTTGGTCCCCTGTCGGGTCTCCCAGCCGGCCCCCTGCGCGGTACCGGAGTCCACGACGAGCCCGGTCGCCGAATCGACCTGGTCGGCCTTCGTGGTGCCGTTGGTGGCCGCGACGCCGAGATTGCCGGCCGGGTAGGCCCTGAGGTCGCTGTAGGCACCCGACTTGAGATTGAGGCGGACCGGCCGTTCCCAGAAGTCGGCCTCCCCCTGGGTCTTGTAGCCGTACAGCGACGTTCCGTCCGTCGAGAAGGCGAACAGCGCCGCCGGCTCATCGGTGGGCTCATAGGTGCGCACGGTCCAGGACCCGTCGGCCCGGGCGGTGGCCACCGTCCATGGCTCCGGCAGGATCGCGTAGGCGACCCGGCTGCCGTCGGCGGCCCAGGCGATCGTCCAGTCGCCGAGACCCTTGACCGCCGGCCGGCTCTTGCCGTCGGCGTTGACGATCCTGAACTGCCCGTTCGCAGAGCTCGTCATCTTCTCCGCGACCGCGAACGCCCGTCCATCGGGCGCGGCGACGACAGTCCGGCGCACCTCGCTCGCCGAGCCGGGAATGCCGCCACCGAAGCTGACGAGCGCCTTCAAGGGCTGGCCCGGGGTCCAGAGCCAAATGCGAATCGTGCCGTCGTCCGTGGCGGACCAGAAGTAGGCCTCCGGAGCGCCGGGCAGGGGACCGTTCGGGACCGGCGGGATGTTCGGCGCGGCGGACGTGGACTGCGGAGTCTCGATCGGGCGCGGGGACGGGCTGGCGGTGACTGGCGAAACGCCGGGCGAGACGGCCGGCGCCACCGCGACAGACGACCCGCTCGGGCTGGGGCTCGCGGCGACCGACGGCAGCAGCCGCGGCCCCACGACCACCACGGCGACCACGACCACGGCCGCGGCCAGCAGTGCACCGAGCGGCGCGAACCGCGACGGTCGGGCCGACTGGCGGCGACGAACGTGGACGTCCTGCCGATCCAGGCGACGCGAGCTCATTTCCAGCGAGGCCGGGTGGGCGGCCGGGCTCGACGCGGGGCCATAGGCGCCCCGAAAGGCGTCGGCATGGTGTCGCACCGCACGGGTGGCGAGGAGGAGGTCGGCGAACTCGTCGATCGCCTGCTCGGCGTGGCGGGAGTCGGGAGCCGCGGCCCGCAGGGCGGCCTCGGCGGCCGGGACCGACAGCCGTCCGGCGGCGACCGCCTCGGCCAGGGCCAGGGGATCGGTGGGTGGCCGGCGATCGAAATCGTCCACGGTCAGCGCTCCTCTCCGCCGAGCTGGCCGGCGAGCTTCTTGAGGCCGCGGTGGACGAGGGTCCGCGCCGTGACCGCCGGTATTCCCATCACGGTCGCAACGTCGGCGTACTCCAGGTCCTCGTAGAAGCGCAGGTAGATGGCGGCCCGCTGGCGGCCGACCAGCGTTGCCAGCGCGACGTCGATCCGGCGCAGCTCCTCGTCGCGCATCGCACGCTCCGGAAGGCTGGGGGCGTCGTCCGGCCGATCCAGGAGCGTGGCCAGCGGCGCCAGGAATCGGCGCCGCCGATAGTGATCGATGACCGCGTTGTGGGCGACCCGGAACAGCCAGGCCGGCCGGGCGGCGGCGTCGATGGGAACGGGAGCGCTGAGGACGCGCCGGAAGACGTCCGAGGCGAGGTCTTCGGCATCCTCCGGACTGCGGACCCGAAACGCGATGTACCGCCGGATGCGCTCGCCATAGGCCTCGAACAGGAGGGCCGCCTCGTCGGGCGTCGCGCGGGTGGCTCCCCGGCCGATGGGCCGCGTCTGGACGGCGTTATCGGGGCCCTCGGCGTCGTCGCGGCCGAGGCCGGGTCGCCTCTTCAGCTCGACTGCTCCGAGTCCCAGCATCCGGTCCTCCAGCGGGAGTTGTCGGTACCGGGGGACGCGGATGGCCGGAATTCGTTGCAGTGAGTCATGCCGCAAGCTCACGGAGGCGGGTGAGTCCGTCCCAGACGTCGGCGAATCGCGTGGTGAGAGGCGACAGGCCCAGCCGGATGCCGTCGGGCGGACGGAAGTCGGGTACCACCCCGGCCGCGATGAGCGATCGGGTCAGCTGGTCGGCATCGGCGCGATGGACCGAGACGTGGGAGCCCCGGCGCGCCGCGTCGCGCGGGCTGCCGAGGCGAAAGCCGGCCCCGGACAGCCAGGCGTCGAAGAGCTCGATGGCGTACTCGGTGAGGGCGATGCTCTTTTCGCGAATGGCGCCGATGCCCGCCTCCGCCACGAGCCGGACGCCCTCGTCCACGGCGGCCAGTCCCAGGATCGGCGGCGTCCCGACCAGCCAGCCGGCGATTCCCGCCCGGGACTCGTAGCTCGGGCCCATGGCGAACTGGTCGCGCTGGCCGAACCAGCCCTGGATCGGGTTGCGCAGTCGATCCTGGAGCTCGCGGCGGACGTACAGGAAGGCCGGCGCGCCGGGACCGGCATTGAGGTACTTGTACGTGCAGCCCACGGCGAGGTCCGCCCCGGACCGATCGAGCTCGACCGGGATTGCGCCAACCGAATGGCAGCAGTCCCACAGGGTCAGGGCGCCGGCGTCGTGGGCCGCCGCGTTGACGGCCGCCATGTCGGCGATGGCCGCGGACCGGTAATCGACGTGGCAGAGCGTGACGAGGGCAACCTGCCCGTCGAGCGCGCCGGCGACCTCGGCCGGCTCAGGCCCCCCGTCGGACGGGCCGTTGGGCCGCTCCTCGAGCCAGCGGATCTCGAGGCCGCGAGCCCCCGCGATGCCCTCCAGGGCATAGCGGTCGGTCGGAAAGTTCGCCCGGTCGGTGACGATCGCTCGCCGGTCCGGCTGGGCGTCGAGTGCGGCGGTCGCCAGGCGATGGAAATTGACGGTCGTGGAGTCGGCCAGGATCACCTCATCCGGCCGGGCTCCGAGGAGCGTCGTCGCCAGCAGGTCGCCGATCCGGACGGGCAGGTCCAGCCAGCCGTCCCATGCCCGGATGAGCTCCGCGCCCCACTCGTCGGCGACGACTCGCGCCAGCCGCTGGGCAGTGGCTCGCGGAAGTCGGCCGAGCGAGTTGCCATCGAGGTAGACGACGCTTGGGTCGGCGATGACAAATCTCTCGCGGAAGGGCGCCAGTGGATCGGCGCGGTCGAGCGCCTCGGCCTGCGAGCGCGACGTGTCCAGGGACGTCTTCACGCGCCAGAGTCTACGGGGTGCCGTCCTCCGTCAGAGGCTTCGTCTCCCCGCGATCAGCCGCGTGCCCTTTACATCGGTCCAGAGAAACCCGCTGGACGACGGCATCGCGGTCGCCGGATCCTCGAGCGCAGCCAGCCATCCAGCGGCCGAGCCGGAGAACTTCGATTCGAACACATCCCGGAGCTCCCGAACCAGACCACGGTTCCGATGGGTGCCACGAACCACCCAGAGGCCGCCCACACGCCAGGCTTCGATGTCGCCGTCGGCGCCCGGCGCGAGGGTCCGCCGGATCGCCGCGATCTCGTCGTCGAGCCCGCGCATCGCATCGCCGACGTCGGCGAACCAGTCCCAAATTTCGACG
>DASPWU010000132.1:0-16956 GCA_035637675.1 Candidatus Limnocylindria bacterium
GGACCCCGACTCGATCGACGCGTTCCTGTCGATCTACGGCGGGACGACC
The DNA here is from genome assembly GCA_035637675.1 of Candidatus Limnocylindria bacterium. Lineage (GTDB taxonomy): Bacteria > Chloroflexota > Limnocylindria > Limnocylindrales > CSP1-4 > C-114. Next base: position 50 of record DASPWU010000132.1, read on the forward strand.
GACGTCGACGGGCATGGCGAGGGCCAGCCCGACCGGCAGGCCGAGGGGATTCGCGGGCTGGCATCACCGCAGCCGCCGGCCGCCTGACCGCCACCCAGGTCAACCGGCAGTCGCCACGGCGTCCAGCCCAGTCTCGACGGCCCGCCCCGGCGAGTCCTCGCGTCGCCGCTCGTTGACCGGCCGGAGGAGCAGCGCCCCAAGGCCGAAGAGCACTACAGCCAGCACGAGCGCAGCGCGCGGTCCAGTCCCCGACTGGGTGGGACCGCCGACGATGTCCATGAGGGTGCCGCCGATGGCGACCGCGAGGACGCCCGACGACGCGGTCGCGACATTGCTCAGGCCCATGAACCGTCCCGACGATGCCTTCGGGATGATGTCCGTCATCAACGCCCAATCGACGGCCAGGAAGATCCCGGCGGAGATGCCGAAGGCCGCCACCCCCACGTAGGCAATCGGCAGGCTCGGTGCGAGGGCAGTGATGCCCAGGCCGATCGCTCCCAGGACGCAGCTGGCGTAGATGACCTTCTTGCGTCCGACCCGGTCGGAGATCCGCGCGGACGGGACGACCGAGAGAACCGTGCCGATCGCGACGAGTCCGACCATGACGATGTAGGCCCCGCCGGTCTCCCCCTCGGTGAGTCCGTGCGCACGGTGGAGGTAGAACGTGGCCAGGTTCACCAGCACGCCGCCCGCCATGAGGATCGCCAGGCGAGAGCCCACGAGCCACAGGAAGCTGCGCTCGCGAAGGATGTCGGTCCCCCACGCCTCGGCCGCGATCGATCGCCATGAACGGCCCTCGCGGGACTTGGGCGTCCGACCCTCCTGGACTCCGAAGAACACGCCCAGCATCGTCGCCAACTCGACCGCGCCGAGGGCGAGGAGACCGAGCTCGTACTGACGCGTGGCGATGGCCGCGGCGCCGATCGCGAAGCCGCCGACGTTGCCGAGGATCTGCAGGAGCCCGACCAGCGCGCTGGCCAGCCCGACCTGCTTGGCCGGGACGAGGTCGGGGACGTAGCCCTGGAACGGGCCCTGCGCGAAGTTCGAGCTGAACTGGAGGAGCGTCACGAACGCCGCGATGGCGAGCAGCTGGTTCGAGAAGGCGATCCCGGCGAGGAACACGACGTCCAGGAGCGAGCCGATGAGGATGTACGGCTTGCGCCGGCCCCACCGGCTCGTCGTGTAGTCGCTGATGGAGCCGACGGTCGGCTGCACGATCATGGCGATGACGGCCCCGCCGATCGTCAGCAGGAACAGGGTGCGACCAACCTCACCGGGCGGGACCAGGCCCGTGAATTCGAGACGGCCGGCCAAGATCGCCGTGAGGCCGGCGAAGATCGAGGACAGGCCGAACCAGTACAGCGACATGCGGATCAGCTGCCTGATCGGCAGCTCCCTCGTCGGGCGGCCGTGGGCATCCGATTGGCCAACGGCCTCTTGCGTGCTCATCGGTCTCTCCATCCCTCGTTGCCCGGCCGACCGGTTGAGCGATCGGCAGGGTTGACGGCTTGGGCAGTGCCGCGGTGGCCCCTCAGCGGCCGGTGCATCGTACGCCCGGCAATCCAGTGGTCGACGGCTCCGGGCACGGCCATCGGTTGCGGTCTTGACGCTCCTGGGCGGCAGGTGTTACGCAAACCGCCGATCGCTGTACGTCCCAAATATTCCGGGCATGCTTACCGGGACGGAATCCGGCTGCGTCGGCCTCGATCGGTCCGCATTTTGACCCGTCCCGAGCGCGCTTCATGCCCCACCGCGCATGATCGGCGGCCGGGCGATGCCAATTCGGCGACCTCTCGATCGCCGGACGGAGATCCAGGCCGCTTCGTAATCATGGCCGGAATATCCCACCCGCCAAGCCTCCTGCCCGCCGTGGCTGGCGAGGCAGCGGTCAGGCCAGCGAGACGGTCGTGCGCTGCGGCACGAGTCGACGCTCCGACGCGGCTGGCGCGACAAACCGGAACAGCGACCGGTCCAGCGAGTAGATCCCGGTCGCGGCCAGGCGAAGACGTCCCAGGCGGAATGCGAAGACCGGATTCTCGCCGTTCCCCGCGTAGTGATGGACGCTTCCGTCGGCCGCGAGGAGAGCGAGATTCGCCTGCCCGCCGAACGCATCATGCAACGCAGCCAGGCGATGAGCGACCGGCTCGTCCGGCACCCAGGCGTCCTCCAGCCACCGCTGCCCCACTTCCGTGTCGGCCCGGCCCTGGATCCGGCCCTCCGCCCGGAACCGTTCGCGCCACGACCTGACGTCTCGAAGGTCGCCGTTGTGCGAGAAGACGAAGCGTCCCCCCGGGTCCGGGAACGGCTGCGTGTCGGCCATCGTGAGCGTCGAGAGCTTTGACGGCCGCCGGAGATGGACGAGCAGGCTCGTCGTCTCGTTCGCCCCGACCGCTTCCCGGCCCGGGTCATCCCGGAACGCGCGGAGATTCCGGTACGAGTGCAGGCAACCGTCCGTCCCGCGCCAGCCCGCACCCCAGCCGAACCCGGCGATCCCGAATCGCTCGAGCCGCTCGACAAACGGCCACAGCTCGTCGATCCGAAACGGCTCCTCGGCCCGCGCCACGAAGTGCTCGCACATGGGCGCCGATCATACGGCCCCGGGCGCCGTTCTCAGCCCTTCGTGATCTCCCGCTCGTAGTCGGGGAAGTAGCGGCCGATGACGGGTAGGTCGAACGCGCGGAGGATCGCCTCCTTCGGCTCCCGTGCCAGGAGGAAGGCGAACGAGCGCCGAACGAGATCGGTTGGCTCCTCGGCGCCAGGGGCAAAGCGCTCCAGGTCGACGTCTCGGACCGCCACCGTATGACCGCTGACCGAGCGATCGTCGGAGACGGTCACCGCGCACAGCCAGCCGTTGTCGATCCGCTGGCAGCGAACGAGGATCTCAGGCATCGGCGGGGCCGGCCCCCGCCCCGACGGGCAGTGGCCGCTCGGCCGGCGCCACCGCCTGACAGGCCGGGCACCAGTAGACGGGCCGGGGCAGCACCCCGGCGAGGCGGCTGGATCGCACGAGCGTCCCGCAGCGCCGACACGGCCGGCCGGCCCGGCCGTAGACCCAGGCGCGCGCGCCGGCTCGCTCAGCGACTCGCGCCGGCCCACCACCTGCGGGGCCGCCGGCTCGACCGGCGCCGGCGCGCAGGAGCCGCCGGGCGGTCATGACGATGCGCTCGAGCGTCACGTCGTCCAGCGTTGCAGTCGATAGGAACGGATCGACCCGCTCGAGGAACAACACCTCGCTCCGGTAGATGTTGCCGATGCCGGCCACGATGCGCTGGTCCAGGAGTGCCTCCCCGATCGCGGTCGACGCTCCGGCCGCTCCACGGAATCTGCGGATGCCCTCGGCGGCGTCGAACTCGGCCGCCAGCAGATCCGGGCCAAGGCGAGCGAGGGCGGGATGGATCCGCTCGGCGCGAGCCTCGAACAGCTCGACCACGGGCGCATCGAAGCAGACCGCGACGGCGCCCTCCACCTCGATCACCAGGACCGCCCGGCCGGCCGGCCGGCGCCACCGCTCGCCGGGTCGGTAGCGATGCCAGGTCCCGTGCATCCGCAGGTGCGTCCGCACCTCGAGGCCGTTCGAGAATCGCATGAGGAGGTTCTTGCCGAGCGCCTCGACCGCATCGATCCTCGCGCCGACGAGCCGGCCCGCCTGGGCGCCCGATCGCGCTCGCGCCGCGACGACCGTGCGGCCAATCAGATGCGGCCGCAGTCCGTCCGCCGTGCGGGCAAGCGTGTCGCCCTCGGGCATCAGCGTCGGGCGGGAGGAGCCGAGCGGAGCACCAGGCCGCGATAGCCCGGCGTGAAGCCCGCCGCCTGGAGTCGCTCGCGCCATGGGGACGAGGCGATCGGTTGACCGTCGAATCTGGTGACGGCGAGCTCGCGGACGCGACCGTCGCCAACGAGCGTCCGGAGGGCGGCCAGGGCCGCGGCCGCCACGGTCGGGTCGTCGGCCGCAGAGAAGGCCTGGAGCGACGAGCCGCCGCGCTCGAGGTACAACGCCGCCACCCCGTCGACGCTCACCACGTAAGCACCGGCTGCGCGCTGGAATGGCCGCCGGTCGGCGTCGTCCCGCCGCGGCCACGGCAGTGCGGCCCCGAACGGATTGGCCGGATCGGCCGCGGCCAGCAGATGGACGCGCGGCTCGCCGGCCGGTGCCTCGCGCACCGCCCGCAGCCGGTCGAGCGCGCCGGGCAGGGCGAACTGCGCCGCGCCCAGCCCATCCACGAAATAGCCGCGCCGGATCCGGCCGGCCTCCTCGAGCGCGCGCAGGACGGGATAGACCGACGAGAACCCGCCCACGACGCCCTCCGCGGTGACGGCTTCGCGGGTCAGGACGCCGTGCCGCTCCAGCAGGGAGAGCGCCAGGGCGTGGAGCCGCTCGGTCCGGAGTGCGGCGGCCTGCCCGGCGGCCGGCTGCCCGGGCTGAGGCCGGACAGTCGCCTCGACGAGCGACCACCGCCCGGCCGCCTCCGGCGGACCGAGCGCGGTGAGCCGGCCCAGGCGCGGCCGTGCGTTCGTGCGAGCCGGACGACGCCAGCGCAGCGCCCGGAGCGGGGCGAACGTGTCGTTCGTGACCTCGCCGGCCCACACGAGGTCCCAGAGCGCGTCCAGGACCTCGCGATCCGGGCCGCCCCGGGCCGCCACGTACAGCTCGCGATAGAACGTCGCGCCGCGACGGGCCAGCAGCTCGCGGATCGCGTCGTGGCGTGGCCCCTCCGGCCGGGCCGCCTCGTCGCCCAGGCCGGCGGCCGCACCTCGGAGGATCTCCCAGCCGGGGCGGTACAGGGCGATCTTCCCGTCGTCGCGGTTGAGGCTCCCCCGGCCCACCCAGGCGACCTCGCCGAGGGCGCCGAGCTCGTCGAGGAGTCGCGGCTGGTAACCCGGGACGCGTGCCGGCAGCACGTCGCGCTCCAGGACGGAGGCGGGGATCGGCACGCCGGCGAGCTGGTCCACCACCTCCGCGAGACGCTCCAGGGCGGCCTGTCCGCGGAGGGTCGGCCTGCCGGCCCCGGTCGGTATGACTCCCTGCCACTCGGGGAGGAACCGTGCGAGCGCGGCCGGCTCCACCGGCTCCACCTCGTGACGCAGACGAGCCAGCGATCGACGGCGAAGCGCGCGCAGGACGTCCGGGTCGCACCATTCCCGCTCCGCGCCACCCGGCCGGAACTCACCTCTCAGCAGTGTTCCGGCGGCCACCAACCGCTCCAGCGCGTCCTCGACGTTGCGCGGCGGGAGGCCCCAGCGGGACGCGGGCTCGGCCGGCAGGAACGGCCCGTGGCTGCGGCCCCACCGGGCGAGCAGCCCCTCGAGGGCGCCGGCCGCCGGGCCGAGGAACGCATCCGGAACGCCGGCCGGCGGCTGCGTGCCCATCGCGTCGCGATAGCGGGCAACGTCCTCGATCGCGATCCAGCGGGTCTCGCCGGCGATCCCCACCTGGACAGCCCGGCGCGAGGCCGCCAGCGCGGCAAGCCAGCCGGCCGCGACCGCCGGACCGCCGGCGCAGCGCGCGGCGACTTCGTCCAGCGTCAGGTCGCCGATCCGTCGCAGGAGGTCGTGGAACTGATCCTGGTTTGTCGCCCGCCGCTCGTCCGTCAGCGCCTGGAGCGACAGCTCCAGGTCCGCCAGCGCGGCCGGGTCGAGCAGCTCCCGCAGCTCCTCCTGCCCCAGTAGCTCGCGGAGGAGGTCGCGATCGAGCGTCAGCGCCTGGGCGCGGCGCTCCGCGACCGGGGCGTCGCCGTCGTACATGTAGGCGGCGATGTAGTCGAACAGCAGCGAGCTGGCGAACGGCGATGCCCGCGGGGTCTCGACAGCGTGCACCGCGATGTCCCGCCGAGCGACGCCGGCCAGGATCTCGCGCAGGGCAGGGAGGTCGAACACGTCCGAGAGGCACTCGCGGTAGGTCTCGACGAGGATCGGAAAGCTACCGTAGCGTGATGCGACCGCCAGCAGGTCCGCCGCCCGCTGGCGCTGCTGCCAGAGCGGCGTCCGTGTTCCCGGCCGGCGTCGCGGCAGGAGCAGCGCGCGTGCGGCGTTCTCGCGGAAGCGCGCCGCGAACAGTGCGGACGCGGCGACCCCGCCCACCACGAGATCCTCGATCTCGTCGGGCTCGGGGAACAGGAGGGCCTCCACGGCCGCCGGGTCCGCCTCCATCTCGCCCTCCGGCAGGCGGATCGCGATCCCGTCATCCGACCAGATCGTTCGGACCTCCGCGCCGAGCCGTTCGGCGAGGCGCGCCTCCAGGGCGATGGACCACGGCGCGTGGACGCGTCCGCCGAACGGACTGAGGATGACGATCCGCCAGTCGCCAAGCTCGTCGCGGAACCGCTCGACCACGATTCGGCGATCCGTGGGCAGGGCGCCGGCCGAGTCCCGTTCCTCCTCGAGGTAGGCCAGCAGGTTCTCCGCGGCGCGCGCGTCGAGATCGTGCCGCTCTTGCAGGCGGGCGGCGGCCGTCGACCGGCCTGGTGCGCCGCCGGCCAGGTCCGCCTCCAGCTCGCGGACGACCGCTCCGATCGCCTGGCCCAGCTCGACCGGCCGGCCCACCGCGTCGCCGTGCCAGAACGGCACCTTGCCGGGCACGCCCGGTGCGGGCGAGACCGTGACCCGGTCGTGGCCGATCTCCTCGATCCGCCAACTGCTCGCGCCGAGCGTGATCACCTCGCCGGCGCGCGCCTCGTAGACCATCTCCTCGTCGAGCTCGCCGACCCGCCGCCCCGGCGTCCCGAGCTCGCCGACCATGTACACGCCGAACAGACCACGATCCGGGATCGTTCCGCCCGACGTGATCGCCACCACGCGTGCGTCGCGCCGGCCGGCGATCTCGCCGGTCAGGCGGTCCCAGGTGAGCCGCGGCTTCAGCTCCGCGAACTCGTCGGACGGGTATGCGCCGGCGAGCATTCCGAGCACCCCCTCGAGGGCATCACGGGTCAGGTTTTCGAACGGTGCGGCTCGCCCGACGACGCCGGCCAGCTCATCGACGGTCCAGGTGTCCATGACCGACATCGCGACGAGCTGCTGCGCGAGGACGTCGAGTGGGTTGCGGGGCATGACGGTCGTCTCGATCGCGCCCTCGTGCATCCGGGCGGTCACGACGGCGCATTCGAGCAGGTCGCCCCGGTACTTGGGGAAGAAGATGCCCTTGGACAGGGCGCCAACCTGGTGACCGGCTCGCCCCACGCGCTGGAGGCCGCTGGCCACCGACGACGGCGACTCGACCTGGATGACGAGGTCCACCGCTCCCATGTCGATCCCGAGCTCCAGGCTCGAGGTGGCAACCAACGCGGGCACGCGTCCGGCCTTGAGGTCCTCCTCGATCGTCAGGCGCTGCTCGCGGGCGATCGAGCCGTGGTGCGCCCGGACGAGCTCCTCCCCGGCCAGCTCGTTGAGCCGCTGAGCGAGCCGCTCCGCCAGGCGGCGGCTGTTGGTGAAGACGATCGTGCTGCGATGGGCCCGAATGAGATCCAGGATCCGGGGATGGATGGCCGGCCAGATGCTCGTCCGCGCCTCGGCGCCGGTGGCCGGCCCACCGGGCAGCTCCTCCAGCGAGATGGGCTCGCCGAGGCGGCTCATATCGTCGACGGGCACGATCACTTCCAGCTCGAGCGGCTTGCGGCTGCCGGCGTCGACCACCGTCACCTCGCGGCCGGGTCCGATTCCGCCGAGGAAACGCGCGATCGTCGACAGCGGCCGCTGCGTGGCCGACAGGCCGATCCGCTGCGGCGGCCGCGCGTTGAGCTGCTCCAGCCGTTCGAGACTGAGGGCAAGGTGCGCGCCGCGCTTGGTGCCGGCCATGACGTGGACCTCGTCGACGATGACCTGCTCCACGCCGCGCAGCATCTCGCGAGCCCCGCTGGTGAGGATGAGGTACAGCGATTCGGGCGTCGTGACCAGGATGTCCGGCGGGTGGCGGACGATGTCCCGGCGGTCCGCGGCGGGGGTGTCGCCGGTCCGGCTGGCGATCGACACCATCGGCCCTGGCTCGTCCAGCCGCTGGGCGGCGAGGGCGATGCCGGCCAGTGGCGCGCGAAGGTTGCGCTCCACGTCATAGGCCAGGGCCTTGAGGGGCGAGATGTAGAGGGTCCGGACCAGGCCTGGCCGCTCGCGGGTGGGTTCGGGCGACGGATTCGTAGCCAGGCGATCCAGGCACCACAGGAACGCCGCGAGCGTCTTGCCGCTACCGGTGGGTGCGTGAATGAGCGTGTGGTGGCCGGCGGCGATCGCGGCCCAACCCGCTGCCTGGGCCTGCGTGGGTGCCTCGAACGTGCTCGCGAACCAGGCTCGGACGGGCGCACTGAACGGCGCCAGCGGGTCGCTTGGCGACCCCTCGGCGGAGGTCGACTGGGGTGCCGGAGGCGGAGGCGGGGCGGTCGTGGCCACGGGAGCCCGAGTATAGGCCGTCACCACCATTTCGACCAGATGTTCTCATTCACGACGCCACCAGGACCCACGCCGCCACCAGGGCCGGCGCCGCCGCCCAGGTTGAATTCGGTGCAACGTTTCGGGGCCGAGGCCTTCGTCGGAATGCGGTGGGGCCGGCTAACCGCCTCGCTGTGCATCGGATGCAACGTCCTGCGGTCCAGCAGGCCGCCGCCGTCCGCCACAGCACCGTTTCATGCCCCTCGGTTTGCCAACGTTGCACCGAGTGCACGGATGGTTCCGCTGGCACGAGTGGTGCGCGAGTAAGGCGCAGCTGAGGCGGACATCGTTGAATGGCGTGCACGGCCGCCGGCAACGGGCGAGGCCATGCACGATCTCCAGACCAAGATTGCGCTCGATGCGCGAAGAACGACGCGCGAAACCATTCGGGCGATCGGCTCGGAGCTCCGGCTGCAGCGCGAGGACGCGGGAATCAGCCAGGCTCGTTTGGCGCGGGCCGCCGGCATCAGCCCGTCGCTGCTCTCGAGAATTGAGGCCGGACTCACCGAGCCGAGCATTCATGTCCTCGCTGCCGTGGTTGCTGCGTTGGGTGGCCGGCTCCGCCTGCGCGCCGAGGCTGGAACAGGGTCGCCGCTACGGGACCGTATCCAGGCTCGAATGATCGAGACGTTGGTCCGGAGCGCTCACCCCCGTTGGCGACGCTTCCTGGAGGTACCGCTCAACCGACCCGTCCGCGGCGTGATCGACGCGGTCATCCACGATCCGGCGGAGCCCACCCTCATCGCGATCGAAGCGCACTCGGAGATACGCCGACTGGAGGCACAGATCCGTTGGGCGAACGAGAAGGCGCGAGCGCTCCTGGACACGGAATTGGCTCGCGCCGCGTCGGTGGCGAGTGGGCAGCCGGTCGTCGTCTCTACCCTGCTCCTGCTCCGGTCGACACAGGCAACACGGGACCTGTCCCGGCAATTCGCAGAGACGCTGCATGTTGCCTACCCAGCGCGAGCGTCGGAGGCTCATGCGGCACTGACTGGTCGAGCACGCTGGCCGGGTTCCGGGATCCTCTGGATGGACGTCCGCGCCGATGCAGCACGGCTGCTCAATGTGCCGCCACGAGGGGTCCGGCTCGGGCGGTGAGGCCTATGGCGGTGGGCGGACGAGGCGGATCGTGGAGGGCAGGCTTCTTCGATCGCCGCCGCGCATCTCGGCAAATCCCGCGGGGCCGAGCAGCCCCCGCGCGGCGGACATGCGCTCCTCGATCGGCCACGGGTCCAGCACGTCCCGCTCGGCCGGTCCGACGGTCGCCGTCAAGGCACGCCCGTGAGCCTCGGGAAGGGCCACGAGCCCACGCAACAGCGCTGAGCCGATGCCCCGTCGTCGCCACTCCGGGGCGACCCCGATCGCCAGGAGCTGGACGTCCCCTCCGTCGCCAACCGGTCCCGCAATGGCGACCCCGACCAGGCCACCTCCCGCCATGGCGCCGACGCCGAACGCAGGACCACCGATGAGCCGGGCCAGCGCCCCGAGTGCGACCGACGCCGAGGCGATCGGCACGACCCGGTCTGCCAGCAGCGCACCGGCGAGCACCTCGCCGGTGAGCTCGACGATCGTGGGATCCTCGCCCCGACCGCCAAGAGCCGGCGCCGACGAGGCCGACCCGACGAGAGGGTCCCAGCCGGCGTCGATCGCCGCCCGGACCAGGGCCGGCAGGGCCAGCCGCCGGGCCTCATCGATCGCGACGCGCGTCATCTCCTCGCCGAGGAGCTGGAGCCGGTCGGGCTCCCGACCGGCGTTCGGGGCGTCCTCGAAACGCTCAGGCATGCCCGGCGTCCCGAACGAGGCGGCCGCGGCTTCCCAACGCTCACGCCAGTCCGGCGGCGTCACGTCGGGGGCGTCACGGTGGGCGCCGGCCAGCCAGACCAGGGACCACGCCCGAGGGACCACGCGGTACGCGTCGTAACCGCCGCCGCCGGTCGCCAGCCAGCGGCCGGCGGCGAACCGATGGGCCAGCGTGTCCACCAGCCGGGCGGCTTCGCCCATGGCCGTCGTCGTGACCCGCAGATGGGCCAGCGGATCCCAGGCGTGCGTGTCGCAGCCGTGCTGGCTGACGACGACGTCCGGCCCGAATGTCGCGGCCACCCCCGGTACGATCGACCGGACCGCGTCCAGCCAGGGCCCTTCGCCGGTGCCTGGCTCCAGAGGCACGTTGATCACGGTGCCCGCGGCACGTCCGTCTCCCACTTCGTCGATGAACCCGCTGCCGGGAAACAGGGAGCGCCCCGTCTCGTGAAACGACACGGTCGTGACGCCGGCGTCTCCCGCATGGAGGGCCTGGACGCCGTCACCGTGGTGGACGTCCAGGTCGATGTACAGGACGCGGAGACCTGCCCGCCGGGCCAGGGCGATCGCGAGCGCAGGATCATCGTAGATACAGAACCCCGACGCCCGGTCGCGCATCGCGTGATGGAGCCCGCCGCCGGGGTGGAAGGCGTGCTCGACGTCCCCGCGCACGATCTGCGCCATCGCGGCCAGGGAGCCGCCGGCCACGGCCGCGGCCGCATCATGCATCCCGGCAAACGGCGGATCGTCGGAGAAGGGCCCGATGCCAGCCCTCGGCGGCGCGTCGGGGTCTGCCGCGAATCGCCTGACCGCCGCGATGTAGTCGCGGTCATGACACAGCTCCAGCTCGTCGTCCGTGGCCGGTTCCGGCGCCAGCCCCGGCTCGGCACCGCACGCCTGGAGGAGATCGAGGCCCGGCCCCAACCGCAGCGGCGTCAGCGGATGTCCGGGGCCGAAGTCGTAGGTCCAGGAACGCGGCCCGAAGACGAGCAGCGGTCCCTCAGCCACCGGCAACCGGGTGCGACTTCGTGGGAGGCGCGGTCCGCGGGGGGCGCGCCTCGGGCCGCTGTGGAGAGTCGTCTGTGGTCGCGGGCGCCTCAGGAGGGGGCGGCGGCCCGATCCTGAAGTCGGGCCGATCGATCAGGATCGGCTCATCGACCCGATCGACGAGGCCGAGCTGGAGGCATTCGTCCGGCCCCAGGAAGCGGTCGCGGCCCGACCAGATGTAGCGCCGCCACCAGCTGCTGTCGCGCTGTCCGGTCCGGGCCGCGAACAGCTGGGCGACGACTTCCTGGTAGTGCGCCGAGAGTCGCTGGTAGTCCTTGAAGACGCGCTCGTCCTCGCCCGAGATCATCCACTGGCTGGAATGGAGCATGAGCGTCCCGAAGCGGCCGATCGTGCGTGTGTCGCCCGCCTGCATGACGATGGCACCCATCGAGTACGCGTAGCCCAGAACGACGGTATCGATCCGAACGCCGTACCGGCGCCGCGCCAGATTGATGGCCTCGATCATGGCCAGGCCGTCGCCCACCGTCCCACCCCCCGAGTTGATGTAGAGCGTGATCGGGTCCTCCGGCCGGCCCGCCCGCGCCAGGCCCATGACGAGGAGGGTCTTGGCCAGGTCCTCGGCGTGGGCAGCGTCGATCTGCGTGATGAAATAGACACCGCTCGAATCGAGCGCCTGCCGGCGCATCTGCTGCGCGTGAAGCAGCTCGCCGAGGTCGGGGACCCGCATCAATCGTGCCCTCCTGTGGTGCAGGATCACGGTCCGCGACCCCCGCCGGGGCTGCCTCCCGCACGACCGAGCCGTCGCCCGGCGAGCGTACCCGAACCGCGCGAGCGTGGCACCATCGCGGCCATGCCCGACGCGATCAGCACTCGCCCGCTCCTCGACAAGCTCGGCGTCCGTTCCGGCAGCCGCGTCGCGATCGCCGGCGTGGACGACGCCGAGTTCCGGCGGTTGCTCGACGACCGGACCTCGGACATCCGCGACCTCGCCTCGCACGAGGTACCCCCGGCAGGGATGGACCTCATCTTTCTGGCCGCCGATTCGATCGACGAGCTGGCCCGGATCGGGGTGCTGCGGGCCTCGCTCGTTCCCGACGGGGCGATCTGGGTGGTGTCGCGCAAGGGCCGCCAGGCCACGCTGCGGGACGTCGACGTCATCGACGCCGCGAAGTCGATGAACCTCGTCGACAACAAGGTCGTCAGCTTCTCGACCACGCACACCGCCCTGCGCCTGGTCATCCCCAGGGCGCTACGACCGGCGACGCGACCGCGATGACCGCCGCGACCGGGGTCCAGGCGGAGGCCGAGCTCGGCCGCCTCTCCGCGCTCGTCGGCTCTTCGGTCATCGGTGCCGAGCGGCCGGCCTGGGGGTTCGCCAACCGCACGACGATCGTGACCCTGCTCGACGGCCGCCGCTGGGTCGTGCAGGAGCTCCAGGATCCGGTCGCGGGCCGGGCCGTGGCCGCGCGGGCGCGGCTGCTCGCGGATCGCCTGACCGCGAAGGGCGTCCCGGTGCCGGCAGTCGTCATCGCCGACGCCTCGGCGACGAGGCCGCTGCTCGTCACCGAATTCGTCAGCGGCCAGCTGGGACCGACCCTGCTGGGCACGGATCGCGAAGCCGCTGCTCTCGGCAGCCTGATGGGAGCCACGCAGCGACGGCTTGCCGCGATCGACGCGAAGGGCCTGCGCTTGCCGACGACCTGGGCCAGGCCCGAGCGATTGGCCGCGGTGTCCCGCCTGCGGCTGGCCCGGGTGGCTGGCCGGCTGGAACGCAGGACAACCGGCGCAGTCGAGCAGGCGATCGAAGAGCACGCCCGCCGGCCACTCCTTGAGCCGCCGGTGTTCGCCCATGGCGATTTCGCGCCAGCCAACGTCATCGTCGTTCACGACCGGCTGGCCGCCCTGATCGATTTCGAATACGCGCGCCTGGCTCACCCGCTATTCGATGCCGCCACGTTCCACTGGCTGACGTTCCATTTCCACCCGGCGCGCGCCGAGGCGGCCTGGGCGGCATTCGCGGAGGCCGCCGGCCTCCCGGCAATTGTGGACGGCCAGTCCCTGGGCGCTGCCCTGGGGCGGCTCCGCCTGCTGCGCATCCTCGAGCTCGTCGAGGTCGCCGGTCGGCGCGGTCCCGCCATGCGCGATCGTTGGCTGAGCCTGCTGGCGGCTGCCGCGATATCTCCACCGGGAGCCTGACCGCAGCGGCGCCGTTGCCGGCGGCGCTACCATCCGCGGATGAGCGACGTCGGGTTGGTCCTCATCGTGATCCTCGTCCTCGTGATCATCTGGCGAGGGCCGCGCACGCTGCCCAAGATCGGCCAGGCCCTGGGCCGGGGCGTGAAGGCGGCCCGCGAAGAGGCCAAGTCCGTCGGCGACGGCTCCCCTCCACCGGCCGACGGCACGGACCCGACCCCTCGCCCATGACGCCGACGGGGGGCCACGACGGCAGGCCGGAGATCGTCGACCTGCGGGCCCTCCTGCATCGGCCCGGGCCGGGCAGCCACCGCACGACGGTCGAGCTCGACGGGCGAGTCGTGGAGACCCTGGCCGACCTGCCGCCGGTCCGCGGCAGGCTTCTCTTCGTGGGCCTCAATCCGTCCACGGTCAGCGTGCAGGCCGGCCACTACCACCAGGGCCGACTGGGTCGGCTGTTCTGGCGACGCCTCATCAGTGCCGGGATCCTGCCGGCGGGGATCTTGCTGGACGGTGCCGATGATGCGCTCGTCGCGGCCGGCCATGGCATCACGGATCTCATCAAAAGACCGACGCCGCGGGACATCGCAACGAACGCCGAGTTGACGGCGGGCGTCGGCCCGCTCTGGCAGAAGGTCGCCCTGTGGCGGCCGGGCGCGGTCGTCTTCATCTACAAGCGAGCGGCGTCGATCGCCGCGGGCCGAGTCCTGCCGCAGCGCTGGGGCCAGCTCCACGGAGTCGCCATCGGCGGGCGGCCGTGCTTTCTCATGCCCGGCCCCTACGCTCCGGCCACGGAGGTCGGCCCGGGCCTCAACCTCCTGCGGAACCTGAACGCGGCCCTGCCGCGCTGAGCCCGCCGTCCTCGAGATCCAGGGCGAACCCGAGCAGGAGCAGGCCGGGCTCCGGCTCCCAGTCGCGATCCGGCGCACGCCGAAAGCCCAACCGCTCGTACAGCCGGTGAGCCGAGGTCATTGCCGGCAGCGACAGCAGCGCGACCCCACGGCGGCCCTCGGCCCGGGCGCGTTCCACGATCGCCCGCGCCAGGGCCGTCCCGACGCCCTGGCCCTGGGCATCGGGCGCGACGGCCAGCATCCGGATCCCGGCCTCGCCCGGGCGCTCTGATTCGGCGAGCGGGTTGTCCGGGCCGGGCACGTACGTGGCGCCGCCCACGACCTGGCCGGCATCGTCCACGGCGACGTAGAGCGGGCAGACGGCCGCCCGGCCGGCCACGTCGCGGAGCTCGGCCAGGTAGCCGGGATCGGCCACCTCCGGGAAGATCGAGTACGCCGCGATCGTCAGCTCGCCGATCGCCTCGTACTCCTGCGGCCGCGCCTCGCGGACCGTCAGGCTCATCGTCGCCTCAGGCGTCCCGGGCGCGAAGGAGCGCCGCCAGCTCCGCCGGCTCGCTGACCGGCCGGCGGCAGGCGAAGTTCCGACAGACATAGGCCGCCGGCCGGCCGTCGAGGAGCGTCCGGCCGTGGAGCAGCGGGACCGCGCTGGCGTCGGGTTGATCGCTGACAGCCAGCACCTGGTATGGGCGGTGGCCCTGGCGGATCACCGCGAGGAGCGCCTGCGTGGCGGGGTCGTCCGGCGTCCCGACGATCGCCACCTCGGCGACGGCCGCCAGGGCCAGGTCCAGGGCGACCAGCCACTGGCCGAAGAACGTCGGGTGGCGCGGGGCGACGTCCACCGCCTGGCCGATGGCCCGCTCGGCGGCGTCGCGGTAGCGGCGCTCGCCGGTGAGCGCCGCGAGTCGCAGGAGCAGCGTCGCGGCCATGGCACCGCCCGATGGGATGGCGTTGTCCTGGAGATCCTTCGGGCGCGTGACGAGGGTCTCCGCGTCGTCCGCAGCGTCGAAGAACCCTCCCGCTGGATCGGCAAAGTGGTCGAGGATCGAGTCGGCGAGCTCGCGGGCGGCCGTGAACCAGCGCTCGTCGAACGTCGCCTCGTACAGGGCGAGCAACCCCTCCGCGAGATGGGCGTAGTCCTCCAGCACTCCCTCAGCCGATGCGCGGCCGTCCTTCCACGATCGGCGAAGCCGGCCGTCGGGCGACCGCAGGCCGCGGAGAATCGCCGCGGCCGCGCCCTCGGCGGTCGAGCGATGCCGATCGCCCAACCCGGCCGCGAACGCATCGGCGTAGGCCGCCATCGCCAGGCCGTTCCAGGCCGCAAGGGCCTTGTCGTCCCGTGCCGGCTGGGGACGCTGGGACCGCCGGGCGCGCAGGGCCGCCCGGGCCGCCTCCAACCGGGCGGCTACCTCGGCCGGTGCCAGCCCGAACCGGTCGGCGAGGTCCGCGTCGGAGCCCACCCGGGACAGGATCGTTCGTCCCTCCCAGTTGCCCCCCTCCGTCACCCCGTAGGCCGCGGCGAACAGGCCCGCGTCGGACGCCGCAAGCCCCTCCCGGATCTCTTCGGCGGTCCAGGTGAAGGTGGCGCCCTCCACGCCGTCGGTATCCGCGTCCAGGCTCGCGGCGAACGCCCCGTCGGCGGTGTGGAGGCGCTCGGCCATGAAGCCCAGGACGCCTTCAGCCACGGCCCGATACCGCGCGTCGCCGGTCAGCTGCCAGGCGTGGACGTAGACCCGGGCGAGCTGGGCATTGTCGTAGAGCATCTGCTCGAAATGCGGCACGAGCCAGGCCGCGTCGGTGGCATATCGGTGGAAGCCGCCGCCGAGCTGGTCGTGGATGCCGCCGTCGGCCATGGCATCGAGTGTCCGGCGAGCCATCGCCAGGGCGCGGTCGTCGGCGTTCGAGCCGGTTGCAACGCGCCCGTCCGCGCCGCTCGCACGTCGAAGGAGGAACTCGATCGCCATTGCCGCGGGGAACTTGGGGGCGCCGCCCCATCCGCCGCGGCGGGCGTCAAATGTCGCCTCGAGCGCCGCCACCGCGGCCTCCAGACGCCCGTCGTCGGCAATCGCCGGGCCGGCGGCCGCCCCGCCGACCATGCGCGCCTGCTCCACGAGTGCGGCCACCAGCCGTGATCCCGAGGCCTCGATCGCTGCGCGATCTTCGCGCCAGGCCCGGGCAACCCCGGCGAGGACCTCCCGGAACGAGGGTAGCCCGTGATGTGGCTCGGGCGGGAAGTAGGTCCCTCCGTAGAACGGCCGGCCGTCCGGCGTCAGGAAGACGCTCATCGGCCAGCCGCCCCCGCCGGTCATCGCCTGCACGGCCGCCATGTAGACCTGGTCGAGGTCGGGCCGCTCCTCACGGTCGACCTTGATCGCGATGAAGTCCCGCCGCAGGTCGTCCGCGGTCGCGTCGTGCTCGAACGATTCGCGCTCCATCACGTGGCACCAGTGACACGCGGCATAGCCGATCGACAGGAAGATTGGCTTGTCCGATTCCTTCGCGGCGGCCAAGGCCTCGGGCCCCCACGGATACCAGTCGACGGGGTTGTGGGCGTGCTGGAGGAGGTACGGGCTGGTCTCGGTCGCCAGCCGGTTCGTGGATCGCGATGGGGCCTCGGCCTCCTGGTGTGGCATGCGTTGATGGTAG